>NZ_JAVACL010000005.1:0-329992 GCF_032658145.1 Streptomyces sp. MK7 | reverse complement strand
GGGGGGGGGGGGCCGCCCCCGGGGGGGGGGGGGGGGGGGGCCGGCCCGCCGCACACGGACATACGGCCCCGGAGGAGCGTGGTGGGCGCAGGAGGGACCGCAGTGCGCGGCGGGCCGCGCCCCACCCCCACGCCCCACTCCCGACGTCGTGGTGGCTGCGGGCAGCGCTGTGCCGACGTAGCTGCGGGCAGTCGTGCCCCCCTAGTGCTCAACGCCTGGGAGGTACCCCCAGGCGGCACGGGTGGGCGCTGGGGCACCCCCTCCGGGGGAGGCACCCCGCACGCGCGGTGAGCGCTCCCGCCTGACGGCCACCCCCACCGGGGTTCAGTGCTGGAGGGACTCGGCCGGCTCGGGTACGTGGCTCGCGACCACGCGGCCCGGCCGCGCCGGGACCGCGCGCCGGTGGTCCACCGCGTACGCGACCGCCGCCACCCCCAGGCCGAGCACCGCCAGCGCGGCCCCCGCCAGCGCCGGCGACGTCGTTCCGAAGCCCGCGGCCAAGGACAGCCCGCCGATCCACGCACCGCCCGCGTTGGCCAGGTTGAAGGCCGCCTGGTTGGCGGAGGAGGCCAGCGAGGGGGCCGCCGACGCCTTCTCCATGACCATCAGCTGCAGCGGCGAGCCGGTGACGAAGGCGGCCATGCCGAGGACGGTCACCGCCAGGGCCGCGCTCCACTCGGACCGCATCAGCAGCGGGAAGAGCACGAGCACCGCCGCCAGTGAGGACAGGCCGCCGAACAGGGTGCGGCGCAGCGAGTGGTCGGCCAGGCGGCCGCCGAGCAGGTTGCCGGCCGTGGCGCCCACGCCGAACAGGGCCAGGAGGAGGGTCACGCTGGACTCGGCGTACCCGGCGGAGTCCGTGAGCATCGGGGTGACGTAGCTGTAGGCGGCGAAGAGGGCGCCGAAGCCCGCCACCGTCGTCAGCAGGGCCAGCCAGACCGGGAGCGGGCGCAGCGCGGCCAGTTCGCCGCGCAGCCCGGTGGCCGGGGCGTGGCCGGCCGAGGGGGTGTGGCGGCGGGGGAGGAGGAGGGCCAGCGAGGCGATGGCCGCGACGCCGATGGCGCTGACCGCCAGGAAGGTCGCCCGCCATCCCAGGTGCTGGCCCATGAGCGTGGCCACCGGGACGCCGGCGACGTTGGCGACGGTCAGGCCGAGGAACATCAGGGACACCGAGCGTGCCTTGCGCTCCGGCGGCACCATGCCCGTGGCGACCACCGCGCCGACGCCGAAGAAGGCGCCGTGCGGGAGGCCGCTCAGGAAGCGGGCGGCCAGGAGGGAGTCGTAGCCGGGGGCGAGCGCGGACAGCGCGTTGCCGGCGACGAACAGGGCCATCAGGCCGATCAGGACCTGCCGGCGGGACAGCCGTGCGGTGAGCGCGGCCAGCAGCGGGGCGCCGATGACGACGCCCAGCGCGTACGCCGAGACCAGGTGTCCGGCGGTGGGGATCGAGATGTGCAGGTCGTCCGCCACGTCGGGCAGGAGGCCCATCATCACGAACTCGGTCGTGCCGATTCCGAACGCGCCGATGGCCAGGGCGAGCAACGCCAGGGGCATGAAGGGCCTTTCGAGGGTGGGTTCCGTACAGCGTGGGACATATTATGTTCAGCTGCGGAACAAATCCTCTCCGGCCCAGTGTTCCGGCAGGTCAAGAACCGGCTGTCGATGTGGCGACCTTCACACGTGCCGCGATCGGGAGGTGGTCGCTGTCCGTGCGCGGGAGGGACCAGGAGCTCACCGGCTCCACGCCCCTGACCATGATCTGGTCGATCCGCGCCATCGGGAACGACGCCGGCCAGCTGAAGCCGAAGCCGTCGCCCGCCGCGCCCTGGGTGGAGCGCATCTGGGAGGTGACGGCGTTGAGCGAGCGGTCGTTCATGGTGCCGTTGAGGTCGCCGAGCAGGATCACCTTCGGCTGCCGCTCGGCGGCGATCGCCTGGCCGAGCGCGTCCGCGCTCTGGTCGCGCTGGGCGGCGGTGAACCCGGCGTTCATCTTCACCCGCACCGAGGGCATGTGGGCGACGTACACCGCGACCGGCCCCTCGGGCGTGGCCACCGTGGCGCGCATGGCCCGCGTCCAGCCCAGCCTGATGTCCACCGGCCGCACCCCGCTGAGCGGGTACTTGCTCCACAGCCCCACCGTGCCCTGCACCGCGTGGTACTTGTACGTCGAGGCCAGCGCGCTCTCGTACACCGGGACCGCCGACGCCTTCAGCTCCTCCAGGGCGAGCACGTCCGCACCGGCGGAGGCCACCTCGCGGGCGGTGCCGGACGGGTCGGGGTTGTCGGCGTTGACGTTGTGCGTGGCCACCGTCAGGTCGCCGCCGCTGCCGGTCTTGGTGGTGAGCAGGCCGCCGAACAGGTTGAGCCAGACGATCGCGGGCAGCACCACCGCGATCAGCGCCGTCGCCGACCTGCGCACCAGGGCCAGGACGAACAGCACGGGGATCAGCAGCCCGAACCACGGCAGGAACGTCTCGGTGAGGCTGCCGAGGTTGCCGATGCGGTTGGGGATGCGCGAGTGCACCGCCATCACCAGGGCGAGCACCACCGCGACGGCCGCGAGCACGATGCCCCGGCGCCAGATCCGCCGGTCGCCGCGCCAGCCGCCGAAGACGCGGTTCGCCAGGCGCCGAAGCCGGTCCCACCGGGGCTCGGGCCCCGAGCCGCCGCTGTCCGTCTCCGTCATGTACGCCTGCTGCGCCATACCGTCGCCTCACTGCCTGCCGTGCACACCGTTCCCCCCGTGGGTTACGACCCTAGGGGATGAACGGCTCCGTTCCGCCGTCCTGTGACGGCCGTACGGGCTCGAGGACGAACAAGTCGGCGGCCGGAGTTCCGGTTACGGCGCCGGAAGCGGGCTCTGTGACGAAACGCGCACATTAGGGACGGGAACTGACGGGTCGTAGCCCTTCCAGCACCGTGTCCACGATCTGCTCCGACAGACCCTCCGGCAGGTCGGCGTCCGGGCGCATCACGCTGCGCACCAGCATGGGGCCGACGAAGATGTCGTTGAGCAGGTCGACGTCGATGTCCGCGCGCAGCTCGCCGTCGGCCTGCCCGCGGCGCAGGATCTCGCGCTGGAGCCTGCGGCGCGGCTCGACGACGGTGGCGTGGTAGGCGCACCAGATCTTCGGGCTGCTCTTCATCTGGGCGTAGACGTTGTGCAGGATCGCCGACGAGCGGCTCACCAGGCCGCGCCGGCGCAGCTGCTCCAGGAGGGCCACGAGGTCGTCGCGCATGGAGGTGCCGGGCAGTTCGGGGTCGGCGGGCTCGGCGGCGCGCACGACGTCGACGAAGAGCTCCTCCTTGCCGCTCCAGCGGCGGTAGATGGTGGCCTTGCCGACGCCGGCGGTGCGGGCGATGCGCTCGATGGAGAGCTCGGCGAGCGGAACGCCGTCCTCCAGGAGCTTCATCACGCCCTCGACGATGGCGCGTTCCACCGCCTCGCTGCGGGGGCGCCCGCGCGCGGGGGCCTCGGGGGCGGGGGCGGCCTGGCTGTGGGCAAGGCTCACTTGAGACGTCCTTTCGTCGTACCGGGAGATTGTCCTACCCGGTGGCCGCCGGCGCGTGCGCACCTTTGGCCCTCGGCCCCCGTTGACTGTCCGCCGCCCCCGTCGGCCCTGCGGCACTAGTCCACCGCGGCCACCAGCTCCGGCTCCTCCTTGTCCTTCTGCAGCGTCGCCGCCTTGCCCGGCAGGAAGACGGCCACCACGACCGCGCCGATCAGCGCGACCACGGTCCCGCACAGCGCGGTGACGTGCATGGCGTGCAGGAAGGCGTCGTTGGCCGGGTCCACCAGGGCCTGGCCGCGCGGGCCGAGCTTCGCGGCGACACCGAGGGTGGCCTCGATGGACTCGCCGGCCGTCTCCCGCAGGCCGGGCGGGAGCAGCCCGAGCTTGCCCTCGATGCCGTCACGGTACGCCGTCGACAGCACCGAGCCGAGCACGGCGATGCCGAGCGCGCCGCCCACCTGGCGGAAGGTGTTGCTCAGCGCGGACGCCGAGCCGGCCTTCTCCCGGGGCAGGGCCTGCATGATGACCACGCTGGTCGGCGTCATGATGTGCGCCATGCCGGTGCCCATGAGGAAGAAGACGACCTCCAGCAGCCAGATCGGCGTGTCCGCCTCGAAGCCGGCGAAGGCGGCCAGCGTCGCCGCGATGACGATCAGGCCGGCCGTGGTGGTGGCCTTGTTGCCGAAGCGGTCGACGACCAGCCGGGCGCGCGGCGCGAAGATCATCTGTGCGGCGGCCAGCGGCAGCATCAGCAGGCCGGACTCCAGCGGCGAGTAGCCGCGCACGCTCTGCGTGTAGAAGACACCGAAGAACGTGACGCCCATCAGCGCGAAGAACACCAGCGCGATGGCGCTCATGGCGGCCGAGAAGACCTTGTTCTTGAAGTAGGTGACGTCCAGGGACGGGTGGTCGCTGCGCTTCTCGAAGACGATGAAGGCGGCGAGGACGACGAGACCGGCGACGATGGTGGACAGCACCTTGGCGTCGGTGAAGTCGGCCAGCTCGCCGCCCTTGATGATGCCGTAGACGAGCAGGACCAGGCCGACGACGGACAGGACCACGCCGATGGGGTCGAGGCGGCCCGGGCTGGGGTCGCGGGAGTCGGGCACCAGCCACACCATGAGGGCGAGCGCGATGATCACGATCGGCACGTTGATGAGGAAGACCGAGCCCCACCAGAAGTGGTCGAGCAGCGCGCCGCCGGTGATCGGGCCGATGGCGATGGCGAGGCCGACGCCGCCGGCCCAGATGCCGATGGCCTTGGGCTGCTCCTCGCGTTCGAAGACGTTCATCAGCACCGCGAGAGTGGCGGGCATCACGAAGGCGGCACCCAGGGCCATCAGGGCGCGGAAGGCGATGAGCTGGCCCGGGGAGCCGGACTCGGCGGCCAGGGCCGAACCGATGCCGAACACCAGCAGTCCGCCGAGCAGGACCTTCTTGCGGCCGAGGCGGTCGCCGATCAGGCCGGCGGTGAACAGCAGGCCCGCGAAGACCAGGGTGTAGGCGTTGATGGCCCACTCGATCTCGCTCTGGGTGGCGCCCAGGCCGGTCGGAGCCGGGGTCGCGATCGTCTTGATGGCGACGTTGAGGATCGAGTTGTCGAGCACCACGATCAGCAGGCTGAGCATCAGAACGCCGAGGATCGCCCAGCGGCGGCGGTGCACCGCTTCCGGTATCCGGGAGGCGGGAACGGCAGGAGTAGTCATGGCGTCGAGCCTAGGGCACTTCCGATACGAGACCGTCTCGTATCGGAAAATACTTTACTCAGATCTTACGACCGACGCCCTTGCGAGGGACCTGGACGACCCGTTCCGAGATCTTGCGCACACGCGGGCCCTCTGGCCCGGCACGGCACGAGGTGCCACCATGGAGGAGAGTCCGGGGACGCCGTCAGGGCGCCTCGAGATGACCGAAGGAGCCGTTGCCATGACGCAGCTTTCGGCTGCCCAGACTGTTCAGAACAGCCCCTCCGACGGCAGCAAGGCGCTGTACGGGGGCAAGGGCACCCGCCGCATCACCGTCCGCGACATCGCCGTCGCCAAGGAACGCGGCGAGAAGTGGCCCATGCTCACCGCCTACGACGCGATGACCGCCTCCGTCTTCGACGAGGCCGGCATCCCGGTGATGCTGGTCGGCGACTCGGCGGGCAACTGCCACCTCGGGTACGACACGACCGTGCCCGTCACCCTCGACGAGATGACCATGCTCTCCGCCGCGGTGGTCCGCGGCACCAGGCGGGCCCTGATCGTCGGCGACCTCCCCTTCGGTTCCTACCAGGAGGGCCCGGTGCAGGCGCTGCGCTCGGCCACCCGGCTGGTGAAGGAGGCGGGCGTCGGCGCCGTCAAGCTGGAGGGCGGCGAGCGCTCGCACGAGCAGATCCGGCTGCTGGTCGAGTCCGGCATCCCGGTCATGGCCCACATCGGCCTGACCCCCCAGTCCGTCAACGCCATGGGCTACCGCGTCCAGGGCCGCGGCGAGGAGGCCGCCCAGCAGCTGCTGCGCGACGCCAAGTCCGTGCAGGACGCGGGCGCCTTCGCCGTCGTGCTGGAGCTGGTCCCGGCGGAGCTGGCGGCCGAGGTGACGCGGGTGCTGCACATCCCGACGGTCGGCATCGGCGCCGGACCGGAGACCGACGCACAGGTCCTGGTGTGGACCGACATGCTCGGGCTGACCGGCGGCCGCGTGCCGAAGTTCGTCAAGAAGTACGCCGACCTGCGCGAGGTCATGGGCAACGCGGCCAGGGCCTTCGCCGAGGACGTCGTCGGCGGGGCGTTCCCGCTGGAGGAGCACTCCGTCCACTAGACCACGGCGTCCACCGGACCACGCCGTCCACTGGACCACCGCGGTAACACCAGGAGGAGCCCTGGCCGATCTTCCCCCGTCGGCCGGGGCTCCTCCCTGCTTGCCGCTACGCCTTCTCGCGCCAGCCGTTCGTGATCGGCAGGCGCCGGTCCTTGCCGAAGCCCTTGGCGGAGATCTTGGTGCCCGGCGGGTACTGGCGGCGCTTGTACTCGGCCGTGTCGACCATGCGCAGCGTCTTCGCGACCAGCTCGCCGTCGTAGCCGGCCGCGACGATCTCGTCGGCGCCCTTGTCGTGGTCGACGTAGAGGTCGAGGATCGCGTCCAGCACCGGGTAGTCCGGCAGCGAGTCCGTGTCCACCTGACCCGGGCGCAGCTCCGCGCTCGGCGGCTTGGTGATCGAGTTCTCCGGGATCGGCGGCGTCTCGCCCCGTTCGGCCGCCACCTGGTTGCGCCACTGCGACAGCCGGAAGACCGACGTCTTGTACAGGTCCTTGATCGGGCCGTACGCGCCCACCGAGTCGCCGTACAGCGTGGAGTAGCCCACCGCCAGCTCCGACTTGTTGCCGGGGGCGAGGACGATGTGGCCCTCCTGGTTGGAGACCGCCATCAGCAGCGTGCCGCGCAGCCGGGACTGGAGGTTCTCCTCCGCCAGGCCCGTCAGGCCCAGGGAGTCCATGTACGCCCCGAACATCGGCGCGATCGGAACGGTGCGGAAGTTCAGCCCGGTGCGCCGCGCCAGCTCCGCCGCGTCGTCCTTGGAGTGCTCCGAGGAGTACTTCGACGGCATCGAGATGCCGTACACGTTCTCCGCGCCCACCGCGTCGCAGGCGATCGCGGCGACGAGGGCGGAGTCGATGCCGCCGGACAGACCGATCAGCACGGACCGGAAGCCGTTCTTGCGCACGTACGCCCGCAGGCCCACGACCAGCGCCGTGTACACCTCCTCGTCGTCGTCGAGCCGGTCGGCGTAGCCGCCGGTGTGCTCCGGCTCATACGGCGCCAGCGGCTCCTCGGACAGCACGACCCGGTCGACGCGCAGCCCGTCGTCCACCACGTCCTCGGGCGCGTCCGGCGCCGCGGCCGGCAGGTCCAGGTCGAGGACCACACAGTTCTCGGTGAACTGCGGCGCCCGCGCGATCACCTCTCCGTCCGGGGCGACGACGATCGAGTCGCCGTCGAACACCAGCTCGTCCTGGCCGCCGGTCATGGCGAGGTAGGCGGTGGTGCAGCCGGCCTCCTGGGCCCGCTTGCGGACCAGTTCGAGGCGGGTGTCGTCCTTCTCGCGCTCGTAGGGGGAGGCGTTGACGGACAGCAGCAGCCCCGCGCGCGCGGTGCGCGCGGCCGGGACGCGGCCGCCCTCCTGCCACAGGTCCTCGCAGATCGCGAGCGCGACGTCGACGCCGTGCAGGCGCAGCACCGGCATGGTGTCGCCGGGCACGAAGTAGCGGAACTCGTCGAAGACCCCGTAGTTCGGCAGGTGGTGCTTGGCGAAGTTCAGCACCACCTCGCCGCGGTGCAGCACCGCCGCCGCGTTCTGCGGCGCGCCGGCCGGCATGCCGTACTTCGGCTGGGCGGTCTCGCAGCGGTCCAGGTAGCCGACGAGCACCGGCAGCTCCCCTAGACCCTCCTCGGCGAGCCGGGTGGCCAGGGCGTGCAGCGCGGCGCGGGACGCCTCCACGAAGGACGACCTGAGCGCCAGGTCCTCGACGGGATACCCGGTCAGCGCCATCTCCGGGAACGCCACGAGATGCGCTCCCCGCTCGGCGGAGTGCCGGGTCCAGCGGACGATCGCCTCGCTGTTTCCGGCGAGGTCACCGACGCGCGAGTCGATCTGGTTCAGGGCGAGGCGAAGTCGAGGCACGCGCCCAGTGTAATCGTCAGAGCGACACGATGGGGTGGCACGGAGTGTGGGCCGCCCCACGCGGTGTGTCCCTCACGCGGTGCGGGCCGCCGCACGCCCTCGCGGGCGGCATGATGCCCCTATGGAACCCAGGGGACCGGAACCCAGGCGACGGTCATGACCTTCATCGGGATCGGCGGTGTGGTCCACCATGTGGTCGTCGACGGCAGCGGGCCGCCGTGCGTCCTCAGCCCCGGGCTCGGGATGTGCTGGTTCGACTGGGATCCCGTGGTGCCGCTGCTCGCCGCGGACCGCACCGTCGTCCGCTTCGACCGCCCCGGGCTCGGCCTGAGCGGGCACACGCGCCGCTGGCCGACGCTCGCCGGGGAGGCGCGGCGCATCGCGGCCGTCCTCGACGCGCTCCGCCTCGAAGGGCCCGTCACGCTGGTGGGGCACTCGCTCGCCGGCTTCCACGCGGAGGCCTTCGCCCGGCTGTTCCCCGGGCGGTCCGCGGGGCTCGTGCTGGTCGACTCCAGCGTGGAGGAGCACCCCCGCCCGCGCCGGGCGCGCGCGGTCCGCGACACCGCCACGCGCGCGTACGCCACGCTCGTGAGCGCCGCCGGACTGCCCCGTGTGGCCGGCCCGCCGCTGCGCCGGGCGGCCGTCCGGGCGGGCCGGGTGGGCGGGCAGGACCCCGCACCGTACGACGCGGTCCGGCGCGCCTACTCCACCGGCCGCTGGCTGCACGCGGCGCTCGCCGAGAACGCCACCTACACCGACCAGGCCGTCGCACTCGCCGCGCTGCGCCGGCGCCGCCCCCTGCCGCCCGGCCTGCCCGTCACCGTGCTCGCCGCGGACGACCCGCGGCGTCCGGCACACCGGCGGGCGCTCTGGCTGGCGAGACAGCGCGCCCTCGCCACCCTCCTGAACGGCACCCTGCGCATCAGCTCCCCCTCCGGCCACCTCCTCATGCTCGACCACCCGCGGGACGTGGCCGAAGCCGTCCTGCACACGCATGCGTGCCCGTCCCTCGCGGAGGAGGAACGGGCGCGCGGGCGCTGAAGGCGTGGCCGTGGCCGTGGCCCTTGGGCGTGGTGCGGGTGGTCCGGGTCGTGGTCGTGTCCGGGGCCGCCGGGGCGTGGTGGGTGCCGTCCCCGTGCACGCAGGCGAGCCCGCCCCTCGCGGAGGAGGAACGGGCGCGCTTGTGGCCGGGTGTCAGTGGCGGCGGTAGGAGTTGACGTAGCCGTTGGCGGGGGAACCCACGCCGGTGACGTCGTCGTAGCCCTTGACGGCCTTGAGCGAGCTGTCCTTGCCGAGGCTGCGGACGGAGACGCTCAGACCACCGGTGGCGTCGTAGCCGTTGACGTAGTCGACGCGCGCGACGGCCAGTTCCTTGCCGGTCGGCTGGTCCACCACGTCGTGGTACAGCTTCGAGCCGTACTTCGAGTAGATGGTCGGGTTGGCGAAGCCGATCGCCTTGCCGCCGCGGGCCTCCTGGGCGAGGGCCTGCACGGCCGCGATGACCGGCGCGGCCAGCGAGGTGCCGCCGATGCGGTACTCGCTGTACTGCTCCGACCCGTCCGGGAAGGTCTGCGTCTGGCCGACGAGGAACCCGGTGTTGGGGTCGGCGATCGCCGCGATGTCCGGGACGACGCGGTTGCCCTCGGCGTTGTTGGCCGTGGCCAGCGCCTTCGGGACGACGCCCTTCTGGTAGTACGGCTGCGGCACGGTCCGGCTGGTGCCGCCGCCCGCACCGGAGGTGTACGCGCCCGGGAAGTTCGTCCAGCTCTTGCCGTCCGCGGACAGCAGGGCCTTCTCGGTGCCCCAGCCGGTCTCCCACTGGTACGTGTTGTCCTTGCCGACCGCGAGCGAGGTGCCCCCGACCGCGGTCACCCACGCCGAGTTGGCCGGGGTGTCGACCTGCTTCGTGCCGGTGTTGGCGACCTCGTCGCCGTTGTCACCGGAGGAGAAGTAGAAGCCGATGCCCTCCACCGCGCCGAACTGGAACACCTGGTCGTAGGCGGCGGCCAGGTCCGGCGTCTGGTTGGCCTCGATGTCGCCCCAGGAGTTGGAGACGATGTCGGCCAGGTGGTTGTCGACGATCTTGCTGAGCGAGTCCAGCAGGTCGTCGTCGTAGCAGGAGGCGGCGCCCACGTACGTGACGCTGGCGTTGGGCGCGACCGCGTGCACGGCCTCGACGTCGAGGGTCTCCTCGCCGTACCAGCCCGCGGCCCCGCACTCCTTGGTCTTGGTGTACTTCTTCGGCAGCACCTGGGTCAGCTGGCCCGTCTTCCAGGCCACGTCACCGTGCTTCTTCGCGTAGCTCGCCGCGTCGAAGGCGATGGTCGGCGAGGCGTACGCGTCGGTGATCGCGACCCGGACGCCCTTGCCGGTGTAGGTGCCGGCGCCGTAGGCGGCCCGCAGCTGCTTGCCCGTGTAGCCCTGGACCGCGTACGGGACCTGCTGGCCGTAGGCGGAGGGCAGGGTGCTCGCGGTGTTCGAGCCGTAGTACGAGGAGAACGGCCCGGCGTTCTTGAACACCGCGTCCGGCGGCGGCAGCTGGTCCTTGTGGTTCGCCTTGTGCGGGGCGTTGTCCAGGCCGGTGACGGTCAGGACGGCGCCCTTCAGGCCCTCCGGAACCGACGCCGTCCGGGCCGGCGCACGGTAGGTCTTCGAGCCCTTGGCGAAGTTGTGCAGCTGGGTGCCGAACGCCTTCTCGGCGGCGGCGACGTCACCGGAGACCGCGATGTAGTGCGGGGTGACGGAGGTGACCTTCAGGCCCGCCGACTTCACCCACGACTTCACGGCGGCCACCTGGGCCTTGGTCGCGCCGAAGCGCGCCTGCGTCTGCTTGGCGCTCAGGTACTTGCCGTACATGGGCGAGGACGGGTCGGCGACCGCCTTGGCGTACGCGGCGAGGCCGGAGGCGTCCCGGCCGGCCAGGTACACCCGGGCGTTCACCTGGGCGCTGTTCGCGGTGGCGCCCTTGTCCGCCTTGGCCGTCGCCCACGCGGGCCTGGTGCCCGCGAGCGCGCCTCGGCCCGAGTGGTCCGCGGCGTGCGCCGCGGGTATGCCGAGCGCGAGCGCACCGGCGAGCATCGGCAGAGTCGCCGCCATGCTCACTCCGGCGCGCACGGTAGCGCGGTTGGATCTCATAGAACCCCCTGCGATGCGGATCGCATCTAACGCAATGAGTGGTTGGTCCTCGTGCGATCCGCGCGGGGGCCGCGGCGGTTCGGCCCACGCCCGTGAATGGATCACACGATCGAGGGCCACTCTTCCTGATGAACCGTGCATGCCAGGGGAATGGGCAAGCCAAGAGAAAGCCAAGGAACCGTCAGGTGCGGGGAGTTACGGCCGAATTGTGAGCTTTGCTCCCCGGATTCCGGTGGGCGGGTGTCGCGTTCCGGTGGATCCGGGAGCCCCGGTGCGCCCGCGTCAGGAACCGGGCGCGGCGCCGCGCTTCTCGAGCATGTCGGCCATGAGCCGGATCTCGGAGCGCTGCGCGTCCACCATGCCCTGCGCCAGCCTCTTCTCCACGCCCACCGTGCAGCGGGCGACACAGCCCTCGGCCATGTGGACGCCGCCCTTGTGATGGGCCGTCATCAACTGGAGGTAGAAGACCTCGGCCTGCCTTCCGCTCAGTTCGCCCAGCTTCTTCAGCTGCGTGTTGGTCGCCATGCCCGGCATCAGCGCGCCGTCCTTGCCGGCGGCCATGTCCCCCATGCCCATCCAGGTCATCGGCGGTTCCGCCGACACCTTCGGCAGCCCCCACAGGTCGAGCCAGCCCAGCAGCATGCCCCGCTGGTTGGCCTGCGTCTGGGCGATGTCGTAGGCGAGACGGCGCACTTCGGGGTCGGTCGTACGGTCGCGCACGATGAACGACATCTCGACGGCCTGCTGGTGGTGGACCGCCATGTCCCGGGCGAAACCGGCGTCCGCGGAGTCGGCGGAGGGGGTGGCCGGCCGGTTCGTGCCGGAGCCCGCGCTGTCCTCGGCGACCGCGTAGGTGATCGCCCCGGCCGCGACCAGCGCGGTGGCGGCGGCGCCCGCGATCCAGCCGACGTACTTGCTCACTTCATCGCCCCGCTGGTGCACGAGGCACCCGGCTCGGGCGTCTGCGAGCCCTGCACATAGGTCGCGAAGAACTTGTCCACGGCCGGGTCCGAGGCGCTGCGCACGGTGAGCTGGTGGCCCCATGCCGAGAGCATCAGCGGAGCCTGCTGGTTCTCGTACGGACTCATCAGCGTGTACGGCGTCTTCTTCACCTTGGCCGCGAGCGCCGCCACGTCCGACTCGGCCGCCTTGCCGGTGTACGTCACCCAGACCGCGCCGTGCTCCAGCGAGTGCACGGCGTTCTCGTCCTTGACGGGCTCGGTGTAGACGTCGCCGTTGCAGTTCAGCCAGACCGGGTTGTGGTCGCCGCCCACGGGCGGGTGCATCGGGTACGAGACGGGCGTGTTGACGTGGTTGCGGGACAGCTCGCCCGTCCAGGTCCGCACCCCGTCCTTGCCCGTCACGAAGTGGCCCGCACCGTCCTTGCCGATCTTGCCGCCCGCCTTGCCGTCCTGGGCCGCCTTGGCCTCGGCGGCCGCGTCGGTCGACTTGTCGTCGCCGGAGCGGGACTGCACGAAGACCACGCCGCCGACGACGAGGCCCGCGACGGCCACCACGCTCGCCGCGATCGCCAGGATCCGCGTCCGGCGCGCCCGGGCCTGCTCGGCGCGGCGCAACTCCTGCACATGTGCCTTGCGCCCGTCGGCGCTGGTCTTGCCGGTGCTGGCGGAGCCCATGGGCGTAAGTCCTTCGGGTCGGGGGACGGCCAGGTGTGGTGAACGTGCTGATGGTAGTGGGGCCGGTGGGGCCAGGGGAGACAGCGAAAAAGTTGAAGCGTAGATTCCGATTACCCTACGCTGGCCGTATGCGGCTGCTGCGCTCCACCGACATGGCGCTGCGCGTTCTGATGCGGCTCGCCGTCGCCGGCGAGTCGACCCCCACGACCCGGGAGGTCGCTGCGGACATGAACGTGCCGTACACGCATGCCGCGAAGGTCGTCGCCGAACTCCAGCACCGCGGGCTGCTCGAGACCCGCCGCGGCCGGGGCGGCGGACTCAGCCTCACCGAGGCCGGCCGCGACGCCTCGGTCGGCGCGATCGTGCGGGACCTGGAGGGCGAGGGCGACGTCGCCGACTGCGAGGGCACCGCGCCCTGCCCGCTGAACTCCGACTGCCGCCTGCGCGGCGCCCTGCGCCGGGCCCAGGAGGCGTTCTACGCCGCGCTCGACCCGCTCACGGTCGCCGACATGGTCGCGGATCCCACGGGCCCGCTGCTGCTGGGGCTGCCGAGCACCCGGCGGACCTCCTGAGCGCTCCGGCGCCCCGGCCGGGAACAGGGAACACGCAAGGAAACGCGCAGGGAAACGCGCCAGGGAACCCGCAGGGGCCGGCCGGGACGGTGCACCGCCCCGGCCGGCCCCTGAGCCTTCCGCTTTCGCTTTCGGTCAGGCCGCGGCCTGGACCAGCCACAGGTCGGGGCCGAAGACCTCGTAGTGGATGTCGGCCGGGGCCACGCCCTTGGCGATGAGCTGCTCGCGCACCGCCCGCATGAACGGCAGCGGACCGCACAGGTACGCCTGCGTGCCGGGCGCCACCTCGACGTCGGCGAGGTCCACCAGGCCGGGCCGGCCGTAGCCCGCCGCGTCCTCGTCGTACTGCTCGTAGAAGAAGGCCGTCTCCGCCTGGGGCAGCTTGGCCGCGTACGCCGCGTGGTCGGTGCGCAGCGCGTGCGAGGCGGGGGAGCGGTCGGCGTGCACCACGGTCACCGGGGCGCTGTGGCCGGCCAGGGCGAGCTGCTCCAGCATGGCGATCATCGGAGTGACGCCGATGCCCGCGGAGGCGAGCAGCAGCGGCGCGTCGGTGTCCTCCAGGACGAGGTCGCCGTACGGGGCGGACAGCTGCAGGACGTCGCCCTCGCGCACGTGGGCGTGCAGGTGGTTGGAGACCTCGCCGTCGGGGGCCGTGGCGTCGCCGGCGACCCGCTTGACCGCGAACTGCCGCTCCGCCGAGCCGGGGGCCGCGGTCAGGCTGTACTGGCGTATCTGCCGGGCGCCGTCGGCGAGCGTGACGCCGACCGAGACGTACTGGCCGGCGCGGTAGCCGGGGACCGGGCCGTCGTCGACCGGGCGCAGCTTGAAGGTGGCCACGTCGGCGGTCTCCTCGACCCGCTCGACGACCTTCCACTCGCGCCAGCCGGTCTGCTCGCTCTGCGTGTACAGCCGCTTCTCGATCGCGATCAGGGCGTTGGCCATCAGCCAGTAGACCTCGGTCCAGGCGGCGGCGACCTCCTCGGTGACCGCGTCGCCGAGGACCTCGGCGATGGCGCCGAACAGGTGCTCGTGGACGATCGGGTACTGCTCCGGGACGATGCCCAGCGAGGCGTGCTTGTGGGCGATGCGGTGGAGCATCACGTCCGGACGCCGGTCGGGGTTGTTCACCAGGTACGTGGCGAAGGCGGCGATGGAGCCGGCCAGGGCCTGCTTCTGGGCGCCGGAGGCCTGGTTGCCGCGGTTGAACAGGTCGCGCAGGAGCTCGGGGTGGGCCTCGAACAGCTTGGCGTAGAAGCGCTCGGTGATCTCGCCGATGGCCGCGCCGACGGCGGGGAGGGTGGCGCGGACGGTGGCTGCGGACTGTTCGGACAGCATCGTGGAACTCCTCGAAGGCTCGATCGCTCGTCTGATCGAAACGCTAAGGAAACTTGCATTTCAGATGCAAATTAAACGGGCGTGGTTTCGCTCACGTTTCCTCCACGTCTCGCTCAGCCGGGCCGGGCCTCGGCCGTTACGGAAGCGCTGCTCAGGGGGCAAGATGGGCGCAGGGCAGTACACCCGCCGTGCACCCGCCGTACGCGAGACGTTCGAACCGGCGACAGCCGGACGATCAAGCCGCGCAACGCGTGTGAAACGGTGATGTGGTGTGATGCCCTGGGTGCCCGACCGCCTCCCGTGACGACGTACGGACACAGGCGGCCTGACCAGCAAGGATGGGGAAGCGGAAGATGGACAAGCAGCAGGAGTTCGTGCTCCGGACGTTGGAGGAGCGCGACATCCGGTTCGTACGCCTGTGGTTCACGGACGTGCTGGGCTTCCTGAAGTCCGTGGCCGTGGCACCCGCCGAGCTGGAGCAGGCCTTCGACGAGGGCATCGGCTTCGACGGCTCCGCCATCGAGGGCTTCGCCCGGGTCTACGAGTCCGACATGATCGCCAAGCCCGACCCGTCCACGTTCCAGATCCTGCCCTGGCGCGCAGAGGCCCCCGGCACCGCCCGCATGTTCTGCGACATCCTGATGCCGGACGGCTCCCCGTCCTTCGCGGACCCCCGCTACGTCCTCAAGCGCGCCCTGGCGCGCACCTCCGACCTGGGCTTCACCTTCTACACACACCCGGAGATCGAGTTCTTCCTGCTGAAGGACCGCCCGGTCGACGGCACCCGTCCCACGCCCGCCGACAACTCCGGCTACTTCGACCACACCCCGCAGAACATCGGCATGGACTTCCGCCGCCAGGCGATCACGATGCTGGAGTCGATGGGCATCTCGGTGGAGTTCTCCCACCACGAGGGCGCGCCGGGGCAGCAGGAGATCGACCTGCGCTACGCCGACGCCCTGTCCACGGCGGACAACATCATGACGTTCCGCCTGGTCATGAAGCAGGTGGCGCTGGAGCAGGGCCTCCAGGCGACCTTCATGCCGAAGCCGTTCTCGGAGTTTCCCGGCTCCGGCATGCACTCGCACCTGTCCCTCTTCGAGGGCGACCGCAACGCGTTCTACGAGTCCGGCGCCGAGTACCAGCTCTCCAAGGTCGGCCGCTCCTTCATCGCGGGCCTGCTGCGGCACGCCGCCGAGATCTCCGCGGTCACCAACCAGTGGGTCAACTCCTACAAGCGCATCTGGGGCGGCTCCGAGCGCACCGCGGGCGCCGGCGGCGAGGCCCCCAGCTACATCTGCTGGGGCCACAACAACCGCTCGGCCCTGGTCCGCGTCCCGATGTACAAGCCCGGCAAGACGGGCTCGGCCCGGGTCGAGGTCCGCTCGCTCGACTCCGGCGCCAACCCCTACCTGGCCTACGCCGTCCTGCTCGCCGCCGGCCTGAAGGGCATCGAGGAGGGCTACGAGCTCCCGCCCGGCGCCGAGGACGACGTCTGGGCCCTGTCCAACGCCGAGCGCCGCGCGATGGGCATCGAACCCCTCCCGCAGAACCTCGGCGAGGCCCTGTACCTCATGGAGAACAGCGACCTGGTCGCCGAGACCCTCGGCGAACACGTCTTCGACTTCTTCCTGCGCAACAAGAAGCAGGAGTGGGAGGAGTACCGCTCCGAGGTCACGGCGTACGAGCTGCGGAAGCATCTGCCGGTGCTGTAGGGGCAGGTCAGGGCGGGTTTCCCGCTGGTACGGCGGGTGGGGCCGACGGTCGCGGACCGTCAGCCCCGGCGCGTGCGGCGGCACAGGTCCTGGCGTGTGGCTCCCCTTGGCGGCGGGCACGGTCCCCTGCCATGATCAAGCGTGTTCAACGTTTCGAAGGTCACGAGGTGGACGGAAATCCTCCACGACCTGATGGGCCTGGCGGCGGGCGGAATGCTGTTGGCGCTGGGACTCAAGGCCCACCGCGAGGGAGGATCCGTCGGCTGGGCCGTTGCGGGAGCGGCGTCGCTGATCCTGAGTAGCCTCTGGGTGGCCCGGCGCCGGCTCGCTCGGCGCAGGAAGGCGACTCCACTGCCGTGACGTCGAGCGGTGCCAGGGTGACTGCGTCGTCGAGCAGCCTCTCGCCAGGCCGCGGCCCGGACTCAGCCGCCCACAAAGGCGACGAACTCGACCCACGCACCGGAGGCGACGGCGAGGCGGGGGCCCTGGGAGCTCTTGGAGTCGCGGATGTGGATGGTGGTGGGGGTTATGGCGACCTCCACGCAGTCGTTGCCGTCACCGCTGCTGCTGTAGCTGCTCTTGAACCATGCGAAGGCCGAGGTGTTCCGGTCGAGTGAGGAGCGGATCATGACTCTGACTCTCCAAGCAATCGCTCGATGAAGGCCCGCGACTCCCGGGGCGTGAGGGCCTGGGCC
The DNA here is from genome assembly GCF_032658145.1 of Streptomyces sp. MK7. NCBI lineage: Bacteria > Bacillati > Actinomycetota > Actinomycetes > Kitasatosporales > Streptomycetaceae > Streptomyces > Streptomyces sp. MK7. The sequence continues at coordinate 312,728 of NZ_JAVACL010000005.1, read as the reverse complement.
CGGATCATGCCATAGCGCAGCTCCAGGATCCTGAGCTGCTTCGGATCGGTCACAGGTCGTCCGTTGAACGCCCCGTCGGAGCGTCCCACGGCGCTTCCGTCGGGGAACTTCAGCACCTCGATCAACCCGCCGGTGCCGACGTGGTCCTCGCAGCCGGTCGGCATCACCAGGATCGACACATTGCGCAACGCCCCGGGCTTCAGCAGGCGTTCGAGCTGTTGACGCCACACCATTGTGCCCCCGACCGGCCGCCGCAGCGTCGCCTCCTCCCGAACGAAGCTGAGCGTCGGCGCCGGTGACCGCTCGAAGATCGCGCGCCGCGCCATCCGCGCGGCCGCCATGCGCTCGGTCTCGTCCTCGGTGTGGGCGGGCAGCCAGACATCGAACAGGGCGCGCATGTGCGGCTCGGTCTGGAGCAAGCCATGGATGTTATGGGTGCTGTAGAGCCCGATCTCGACAGCGCTGGCCTCCATCCGCGCCAGATCCCGCACCCTCTTCGGATACCGGACCTTCTTCACGTCCTCCTTCGTCGCGGAGACGAGACCGCCCGCGCCCAGCACCTGATCCGCCGTGTCCAGATAGTCGAGCCGCGGGATCCGCTTGCCACTCTCGATCTTGTAGACCATGTCCTCGCCGTACCCGACCGCCTTCCCGAACTCGGCGGCCCGCATTCCCGCCGCCTCGCGCCGCAGTTTCAACTGCCGTCCCACCGTGGCGACCACGGCGATGCCCCACTCGTCGTCCGGGTCCACCTCCCACCCGGGCTCGTCCGTATCCTCCGCCTTGCTGCCGAGCCGGACCGCCTCACCGTCCACCGGCATCCGCACCCTCCCGTCACACACGTCGTATCGCGACACATCGCACCGTAGAAGGGATCGTGGTGCTTCGTGACCGGTACGGGCAAGGTCCACTCGTAGGGGTGGGGCGGGGCCGGCTCAGTCGACGAACGCCGGGGACAGCGCCGCCTCGCTGATGCGGTGGGGTGTTCCGGTGCCGTCGGACGGGATCTCGTAGAGGTCGGCGCCGTAGTCGCCCGGCAGGGCGTAGACGAGGGTGCGGGCGTTTCGCCACACCACCTGGTCGTCCACGCTCCTGGCCTCGGCCAGCGGGGTCTCGTGCATGGTGCGCAGGTCAAGGACGTACAGGCGCCACGGGGCGTCCTTGGGGAGGCCCTGGACCCGCTTCTTGAAGGCGATGCGGGTGCCGTCGGGGGAGAGGGACGGGCACTCGACGTTCGGCAGGAGCGTGGTGAGCGTGTTCGTGCGCAGGTCGCCCCGGACCAGGTAGGTCTGACCCTTCGTGGCCAGGGTCGCGTAGAAGGTGCGGTCGTCCGCCGCGAACGTCACGCCCCAGAAGTTGACGTCCGCCGCCCGGTACGGGCGGCCGTCCTTGACGATCCGGAACTTCTCCAGGGTGGGGATGAGGCGGCCCGTCCGTACGTCCGCTATCGCCGCCCGGGTGGAGAAGTCGGTGCCGGCGTACGAGTCGCCGCCCACGAACGCCGTCCACGCCGCGAAGTGGCCGCTCGGGGACACGCGGGCCCGGGAGGGGATGCCGGGGACGGTGTAGTGAGCCCTCGTCCTCAGATGCGCGTCCAGGATCAGGGCGCGGTAGGTGTCCGACACCGGGCCGTGCACCGCCTGCAGGCACACCCCGGTGCCCGAGGCGGCGTAGAAGCGCAGGCACTTGACGCCCGAGGCGGTGCGCGGGCCGGAGGGGTCGGAGGCCGGGACGGTCGCCAGCTCGTCGCGGTGCGGACCCCAGGCCATGTTGCGGAACACCATCCGCCCGTGCTCGGTCAGTGTGACCGTGCCCGGGGCGACCCGTGGGCCGCCGGCCTGGGTGTGGTCGCGGCGGTCCGCCCGGGCCGAGGCGTGCAGCACGGACGCCAGGCCGGCCGCCGCCAGCACGGCGACGGCCGAGACCAGGATCAGGACGCGGGTACGGACGGTCATGCGGTCACGGGGCCTTTCGGACGCAGGGTGAAGGAGAACGCGGCACACACGGCCAGCACCACGGCCGCCCCGGCCAGCGCCGAGCGGTCGCCCCACACCGTCCAGGCCGCGCCGAACAGCAGCGAGCAGGCGAACCGGGCCGCCGCCTGCCCGGTCTGCACCAGGGCCAGCCCGGACGAGCGCAGGGCCTCCGGAACCCCCTCCGAGGCCGCCGCCATCAGCACCCCGTCGGTGGCCGCGTAGAAGGTGCCGTGCAGGGCGAGGACGAGATACGGCAGGGCCGTGCCGTGCCACGAGGTGAGCAGGAGCGCGTAGGCGAGCAGCAGCGCCCCGTGTCCGCCCAGGAAGACCGTCCACCTGCCCACCCGGTCCGCGAGCCGGCCCAGTGGCATCGCCAGCAGCAGAAAGGCGCCCGCCGTGCCGAGCGGGAGCAGCGCGAACCAGCGGTCCGGGACGCCGAGCCGGTGCTGGAGCAGCAGGTAGACGAACGAATCGCTCACCGTGGCGAGCCCCAGCAGCAGCGCGCACACGCTGATCCGGCGCAGCGCACGGCCGCGCAGCAGCCCCACCGCACTGCGCAGCGTGGGCCGCTGGGCCGGGACTTCCGGCGCCGCGCCACCGAGCCCGTCCGGTACCACGGCACTGCGCTCACCCGGTGCCGCGCCGTCGTGACCGCCCGGCACCGCGCCGCCGCGACCGCCCTGGACCGCGCCGCCGCGACCGCCCGGTACGAACAGCACCAGGACCAGCACGCCCAGCGCGGCCACGCAGAAGCTGACGGTGAACACCGCGTCGTAGCCGTCCACGGTGGCCCGCAGGATCCCGAACGCCACCAGCGGGCCGAGCAGAGCGCCCGCCGTGTCCATCGCCCGGTGCACACCGAAGGCCCGGCCCCGCGACTCGGCCGTGCTCGACAGTGAGATGAGGGCGTCCCGCGGGGCCGTCCGCAGCCCCTTCCCCGTCCGGTCGACGGCGAGGATCAGCCCGATCGGGGTCAGCGTGTGCGCCACCAGCAGCAACGGCTTGCACACCGCCGACAGCGCGTACCCGAACCCGGCGACCCACTTGTGCCGCCCGCCGCCCCGGTCGGCGAGATGCCCGCCGGCCAGCCGTACGAGCGCCGAGAAGCCGTTGTAGACGCCGTCCAGCAGCCCGAAGCCCAGCGGCGACAGGCCCAGCCCGCTGACCAGGTACAACGGCAGCACGGCCGTGACCATCTCGGACGACACGTCCGTGATCAGACTGACCGCCCCGAGGGCGAGGACGGCAGGAGCGACCGCGGTACGGCGCCGCCCGGCCGCAGGCCGGACGGCACCGTCAGCGGACGTCCGCGCGCGACTGTCCGCTACGTACACGTCAGGACGCCCAGATGCCCGTGATGTCGTGCGCGGAGGCCGCGTTGCCCGCGTGCGTGGTCAGACCCTGCGTGTCCTCCAGGGTGCGCAGCAGGTCGTAGTGGTTGTACGTGGTCGAGCTGCTCGATCCGGGGGTCACCGGCTGGCCGTACAGGACGGTCGGGATGCGGTTGCCGCTGAGCCTGTTGTCCTCGTCGAAGGTGACGACGAGCAGGCTGTTGTGGGTCTTCGCCCAGGTCGCGTACGCGCCCAGGTTGTTCTTCAGCCAGGTGTCACCGGTCGAGACCGAGCAGTCGTGCATGTCGCTGCACAGGTTGGGGATCACGAAGGACAGCTGCGGCAGCGTCGAGTAGTCCGCCGGGAACTGCGCGAAGGTCTTCGCGGACGACGTCGGTACGTTGCTGAAGCCGAACCACGGGTTGTGCTTGCGGGCGTAGTTGCCGCTGCTGCACGTGGTCGAGCCCTCGCTGGGCAGCGACTCGTTGTAGCTGGCCCAGGTGCGGCCCGCGGCCAGCTGTTCGGAGGCGAGGTTGGGGGCCGAGGAGAAGCCGGGGGTGTAGCAGCTGTCGTCGGTGATGCCCTGGGTGGAGCCGGAGAAGAGGGCGAAGTAGTTCGGCTGGCTCGGGTGGGTGATGGCGTAGGACTGGGTGAGGTTGGCGCCGCCGGACTTCAGCGAATTGATGTACGGGGCGCTGGAGGAGCCGATCACCTGGCTGTAGGCGTGGTTCTCGAAGACCACGACGACCACGTGGTCCGGGGTCGGCACCCCGGTCGCGGCCTGCGCGGGCGAGGAGCCGCCCAGGCCGGACCACAGACCGACGGCGGCGGCCGCCAGGGCGACGGTGGACGCCAGGGCGGCACGGCCGCGGCGGAACACGGAACTGCCGGACACATCAACCTCCGGTGGAAGAGCGGGGTCGGCGGTGCGTCCAGAGCGTGCACACGCCAAGATGCGCCGGCCCCACGCCGCCCGGCCCGGCGGATGAAGACCGGGTGAACTGCTGCTGCGGGGCGTGCTGTGCTGTGAGGCGGACGGGACGGCGGGGCGGGCTGCTGCCGGGTGCGTTGCTGCCGCGAGGCGGGCTGTCGCCCGGCATCCGCTGGAGCGGATCCGGCGTCTGGCGGAGTGTCCCGGTGTCCGGGGGAGCGGGTCCGGTGCCCGGCCGGCCGCTTCCGGTCCGCACGGGGTCCTTCCCGCGCGAGCCGCCTCGGCGCACGCCGTTCCGGTGCGGGGCGTGCGGCGAAAAGTCGTGGCCGTCGCCGCAGCCGGTGCCGCTCGCTGCGGTTAGGCTCTGGCCAGGACGTCCTTGGTCCGAGGACTTGATCCGATGGGAGGCCGGGATGACGGCGCCGGGGCGCAGGAGCAGTACCTTCACGCGGCTGCTGCGGCACGGCTTCACCGAGGCCTCCGCCGCCGAGCGGCTGCTGGACGGCCCCGAGCTCGCGCCGATAAGGAACGACCCGGTCCTGCTGGAGGCGCTGGGCGCGACCGCCGACCCGGACCTGGCGCTGCGCGGGCTGGTACGGATGCTGGAGGCGCAGCCCTCCCCGACCGGCCGGCGGGAACTGCTCGACACGCTGATAGCGGCCAAACCGCTGCGCGACCGGCTGCTCGGCGTGCTCGGCGCGTCCGCCGCGCTCGGCGACCACCTCGCCCGGCACTCCGGTGACTGGCACGCTCTCGTCACCTACGAGCCGCGGGACCTGCATCCCGGCCTGGAGGAGTTCGAGCGGGGACTGGCCGAGGCCGGGGACCCCGTCTCACTGCGCGTCGCCTACCGCCGCTGCCTGCTGTCCATCGCCGCCCGCGACGTGTGCGGCACCACCGGCGTCGCCGAGACCGCCGCCGAACTCGCCGACCTCGCCACCGCCACCCTGCGCGCCGCGCTCCGCATCGCCTGCGCCGCCGCGCCGGAGGACGCCGCGCTGTGCCGGCTCGCCGTGATCGCGATGGGCAAGTGCGGCGGGCACGAGCTGAACTACGTCTCCGACGTCGACGTCATCTTCGTGGGCGAGGCCGTCGAGGGCGGGGACGAGCAGGCGGCCCTGCGAGCGGCCACCCGGCTCGCCTCGCACATGATGCGGATCTGCTCCGAGACCACGGTGGAGGGCTCCATCTGGCCCGTCGACGCCAACCTGCGGCCCGAGGGCAGGAACGGTCCGCTGGTGCGCACGCTGAGCAGCCATGTCGCCTACTACCAGCGATGGGCCAAGACCTGGGAGTTCCAGGCGCTGCTCAAGGCCCGGCCGGTCGCCGGGGACGCCGAGCTCGGCGCGCGGTACGTCGCCGCCCTCGAGCCGCTGGTCTGGCAGGCCGCCGAGCGGGAGAACTTCGTCGCCGACGTGCAGAAGATGCGCCGCCGGGTCGTCGCGAACATCCCCGTCGCCGAGATCGAGCGCGAGCTCAAACTCGGTCCGGGCGGCCTGCGGGACGTCGAGTTCGCCGTTCAGCTGCTGCAACTGGTGCACGGGCGCACGGACGCCTCGCTGCGCAGCGGGACCACGCTGGACGCGCTGCTCGCCCTCGCCGCGGGCGGTTACGTCGGCCGCGCGGACGCCGTGCAGCTCGGCGAGGCCTACCGCTTCCTGCGCCTGCTGGAACACCGCATCCAGCTCTTCCGGCTGCGCCGCACCCACCTGCTGCCCGAGGACGAGGCCGACCTGCGGCGCCTCGGGCGGTCCATGGGGCTGCGCGCCGACCCCGTCGCCGAGCTCACCCGCGAGTGGAAGCGGCACACCGGCGTCGTACGGCGGCTGCACGAGAAGCTCTTCTACCGGCCGCTGCTCGACGCCGTCGCCCAACTCGCGCCGGGCGAGGCACGGTTGAGTCCCGAGGCGGCCCGGGAGCGGCTGGTGGCGCTCGGATACGCCGATCCGGCGGCGGCGCTGCGGCACCTGGAGGCGCTGGCGTCGGGTGTCACGCGGAAGGCGGCCATCCAGCGCACCCTGCTGCCCGTGCTGCTGGGCTGGTTCGCGGACTCCGCCGATCCGGACGCGGGGCTGCTGAACTTCCGCAAGGTCTCCGACGCGCTCGGCAAGACCCCCTGGTACCTGCGGCTGCTGCGGGACGAGGGGGCCGCGGCGGAGAACCTCGCCCGGGTGCTGTCGGCCGGGCGGCTCGCCCCCGACCTGCTGATGCGCGCGCCGGAGGCGGTGGCGCTGCTCGGCGACGGGGGCGGTGACGGCGGCGGTCTGGAACCGCGCGGGCGGGCCCAGCTGGAGCAGGAGATCCTGGCGGCCGTCGGCCGCGCCGAGAGCGCCGAGCAGGGGGTCACGGCGGCGCGCGGGGTGCGGCGGCGGGAGCTGTTCCGTACGGCCGCCGCCGACATCGTCGGTTCCTACGGCACCGAGGCCCAGCCCGCCGAGGCCGACCAGGGAGCGCTCGTGGACCTCGTCGGCGGCGCCGTGTCGGACCTGACGGCGGCGACGCTGGCGGGCACCTTGCGCGCGGTGGTGCGCGGGGGGTGGGGGGACACGCTGCCCACCCGGTTCACGATCATCGGCATGGGGCGGTTCGGGGGGCACGAGCCGGGCTACGGGTCGGACGCGGACGTGCTGTTCGTGCACGAACCCCGGGAGGGGGTGGACGAGCGGGAGGCCGCGCAGGCGGCGAACCGGGTGGTGGCCGAGATGCGGCGGCTGCTGCAGATCCCGAGCGCGGACCCGCCGCTGCTGGTCGACGCGGATCTGCGGCCCGAGGGGAAGTCCGGGCCGCTGGTGCGCACGCTGACCTCGTACGAGGCGTACTACCGGCGGTGGTCGCTGGTGTGGGAGTCGCAGGCGCTGCTGCGGGCGGAGCCGGTGGCGGGGGACGAGGATCTCGGGCGGCGGTTCATGGAGTTGATCGATCCGCTGCGGTACCCGCGGGGCGGGCTCGGGGAGGACGCGGTCCGGGAGATCCGGCGGCTGAAGGCCCGGATGGAGGCCGAGCGGCTGCCGCGCGGGACCGATCCCAAGCTGCACACCAAGCTGGGGCCGGGTGGGCTGTCGGACGTGGAGTGGACGGTGCAGCTGCTCCAGATGCGGCACGGGGCCGAGGTGGCGGGGCTGCGGACGACCCGGACGCGGGAGGCGCTGGCGGCGGCGCGGGGGGCCGGGCTGGTGTCGGAGGAGGACGCGGCGACGCTGGACGAGGCTTGGGTGCTGGCCACGCGGGTGCGGAACGCGGTGATGCTGGTGCGGGGGCGGGCAGGGGACACGTTTCCCTCCGAGCCGCGGGAGCTGGCCGCGGTGGGGCGGTATCTCGGGTACGGGCCGGGGCATGTGGGCGACATGCTCGACGCGTACCGGCGGACGGCGCGGCTGGCTCGGGGGGTTGTGGAGGAGCTGTTCTACGGGACGTAGGGGCGCGGGGTGGCGCTTACGGGTTGGGCCGGGCGCTTACGGGGTGTGGTGCGCGGTCCGCTTACGGGGTGTGGGTGGCGCGCCTACGGGGTGTGGGTGGGTCGGGAGCGTGGGGGTGGGGCCGGCCCGCCGCACACGGACATACGGCCCGGAGGAGCGTGGTGGGCGGAGGAGGGACCGCGGTACGCGGCGGGCCGCGCCCCACCCCACGCCCCACTCCCGCCGTCGCGCGGCTGCGGGTTGTACCTGGCTGCGGGCAGCGCCGTGCCGACGTAGCTCCCCACGCAGGTGCACCGCCAAGCCGCCTACGCTCTCGCCGGCTGCCAAGCCCTCCGCGGCAGGGCGTGGGGCAGCGCCCCGTACCAGGTTCGGGCCGCCGTGAAGCCGACGGCGAGGCACAGCACGCCACCCACCGCGTCGAGCCAGAAGTGGTTGGCGGTCGCGACGATGACGAGGAGGGTGGCCGCGGGGTACAGGACCGCGAGGACACGTACCCAGGGGACGGCGGTCAGCGCGAAGAGCGTCAGCCCGCACCACAGGGACCAGCCGATGTGCATCGAGGGCATCGCGGCGTACTGGTTGGACATGTGCTTGAGGTCGCCGGAGGCCATGGAGCCCCACGTGTGGTGGACCTGCACGGTGTCGATGAAGCGGCCGCCGGTCATCAGGCGCGGTGGCGCCAGGGGGAAGAGGTAGTAGCCGAGGAGGGCGACTCCCGTGGTGGCGAAGAGGGCCAGGCGTGCCGCCGAGTAGCGGCCCGGGTGGCTGCGGTAGAGCCAGACCAGCACGCCCACGGTGACCACGAAGTGCAGCGTCGCGTAGTAGTAGTTCATTCCGATGATCAGCCAAGTCACCGAGTCGGCGGCATGGTTGATCGTCTGCTCGGCGGCGATGCCCAGCTGGTGCTCCACGCGCCAGACCCAGTCCGCGTTGCCCAGCGCCTTCGCCCGCTGTTCCGGAACCGCGTTGCGGATGAGCGAGTACGTCCAGTAACTGACCGCGATCAGCAGGATCTCGAACCACAGCCGGGGGTGGCGGGGGGTGCGCAGACGCCGGGTGAGGGTGGGCGGGGTGCCGTCCGTGGCGGGGTGGGGAAGGGCCTGGAGTTCCGGGCCTTCCGGTCGCGTCGCCGTCGTGTCACCCATGGGCACAGAGTCTGCCAGAAAAGACTTCTTGCGCAGATCATCCCCCGGTCGGGTCCGGATCGCATGTCCTAGGCGCGGTTGCGGTCCCCGGGGGCCGATGCCGTGGAGCCGCGTACCACCAGTTCCGGCATGAACACGAACTCGCTGTGCGGCGCCGGTGTCCCGCCGATCTCCTCCAGCAGGGTGCGCACGGCCGCCTGGCCCATCGCCGGCACCGGCTTGCGGATCGTCGTCAGCGGCGGGTCGGTGAAGGCGATCAGGGGCGAGTCGTCGAAGCCGACGACGGAGACGTCCCGGGGGACCTCGAGACCGCGCTGCCGGGCCACCCGTATCGCGCCCAGTGCCATCATGTCGCTGGCGCAGACGATCGCCGTGCAGTCGCGCTCGATCAGCGCCGTCGCGGCGGCCTGGCCGCCCTCCAGGGTGTAGAGCGAGTGCTGGACCAACTGGGACTCGATGACGTCCGCAGACAGGTCCAGTTGCTCCTGCATGGCCCGCACGAAGCCTTCGATCTTGCGCTGCACCGGCACGAACCGCTTCGGTCCCAGCGCCAGCCCGATGCGGGTGTGGCCCAGCGACACCAGATGCGTCACCGCCAGCGTCATCGCCGCGCGGTCGTCGGGGGAGATGAACGGGGCCTGCACCTTCGGCGAGAACCCGTCCACCAGCACGAACGGCACGCCCTGCGCCCGCAGCCGCTCGTAGCGCGTCATGTCGGCGGTGGTGTCCGCGTGCAGCCCCGAGACATAGATGATCCCCGCGACCCCGCGGTCCACGAGCATCTCGGTCAGCTCGTCCTCGGTGGACCCGCCCGGGGTCTGCGTGGCGAGCACGGGTGTGTAGCCCTGGCGGGTCAGTGCCTGCCCGATGACCTGCGCCAGAGCCGGGAAGATGGGGTTCTCCAGCTCCGGGGTGATCAGGCCCACCAGGCCCTCGCTGCGCTGCCGTAGGCGGACGGGGCGCTCGTAGCCGAGGACGTCGAGCGCGGCCAGCACGGACTGGCGGGTGGTGGCGGCGACGCCCGGCTTCCCGTTGAGGACGCGGCTGACGGTCGCTTCGCTCACCCCCGCCTGAGCAGCGATGTCGGCAAGCCGTGTGGTCACAGGATTGGACTGTACCGGTCGCATGTCAGACTGCCCACCAGGTGGTGGAATCAGCGGGCAGCAGCGTGGTCCCGGCGCGCGGCTCGACATCGGTGCTGGCGAGGAGCAGGGTGCCTGGTGTGGCGAGGGGGACCGGCGAGGCGGTGAGGTTGACCGTGCAGACGAAGGACCCCTCGCCGGTGTCGCGGCGGAAGGCCAGCACGCCCTCGGGAGTGTCCAGCCAGGTGATCTGGCGGCCGGCGCCGAGCGCGGGGTGCTCGCGGCGCACCGCCAGCGCGCTGCGGTAGAACTCCAGCGTGGAGGTGGGGTCGCCGTCCTGCGCCTCGACGGTCAGATGCCGCCAGTCGGCGGGCTGCGGCAGCCAGCTGGGGCCGCCCGCGACCGGACCGAAGCCGAACGGCGGCTCCTGGCCCGACCAGGGGAGCGGCACCCGGCAGCCGTCCCGCGTGCCGTCCTGGCCCGAGCTGCGGAAGAACGCCGGGTCCTGGCGGACCTCGTCGGGCAGGTCGACGACCTCGGGCAGGCCGAGCTCCTCGCCCTGGTAGAGGTACGCCGAGCCGGGCAGCGCCAGCATCAGCAGCGTCGCCGCCCTGGCCCGGCGCAGACCACGCGCCTCGTCCCCTTCCGCGAGGCGCGTGGAGTGCCGGACCACGTCGTGGTTGGAGAGCACCCAGGTCGCGGGCGCGTGCACGGCGTTCATGGCGCTGAGCGAGCGGTCGATGACGTCGCGCAGGTCGGCCGCGTTCCAGCCGGTGGTCAGATAGGAGAAGTTGAAGGCCTGGTGCAGCTCGTCGGGCCGGATGTACAGGGCGCTGCGCTCCACCGTCGGCGTCCACGCCTCGGCGACGGCGATCCGCCCGCCCGTCGCCCGCCACCGCCCTTCTGAGGAAGGCCCTTCGGGCCCCAGTTCACTTCCCTGGTACTCGTCGAGGATGCGCCGCCAGCCGCGGTAGATCTCGTGCACGCCGTCCTGGTCGAAGTAGGGGACGGCCTCGGTGCCCAGCAGCTTGACCTGCTCCTCGCGGCCGATGTCCGGCAGGCCGGGCGCCTTGACCAGGCCGTGCGCCACGTCGATGCGGAAGCCGTCGATGCCGAGGTCCAGCCAGAACCGCAGGATCGAGCGGAACTCGTCGTGCACGGCGGGGTGGTCCCAGTTGAAGTCGGGCTGCTCCGGAGCGAACAGGTGCAGGTACCACTCGCCGTCCGCGGTCCGGGTCCAGGCCGGGCCGCCGAAGATCGACTCCCAGTCGTTGGGCGGCAGTTCCCCGTTCGCGCCCTTGCCCGGCCGGAAGTGGAAGCGTTCCCGCAGCGGCGAACCGGGCCCCTCGCGCAATGCCTGCTTGAACCACTCGTGCTGGTCGGAGCAGTGGTTGGGCACCACGTCGACGATGACCCGCAGACCCAGGGTGTGTGCCTCGCGGACCAGGTCGTCGGCGTCCGTGAGGGTGCCGAACATCGGGTCGACGGCCCGGTAGTCGGCGACGTCGTAGCCGGCGTCCGCCTGTGGGGAGGCGTAGAACGGCGAGAGCCAGACGGCGTCGACTCCCAGCTTCTTCAGGTACGGCAGCCGGGCGCGGATGCCCGGCAGGTCGCCCATTCCGTCGCCGTTGCCGTCGGCGAAGCTACGCGGATACACCTGGTAGATGACCGCGTCGCGCCACCACTCCCGGCGCCCGGAGGCGGCGGAGGAGGCGTCGGTGGGGACTGCGTCGGTGACGTGCTGGGTCATGGATTCCCTTAAGGATGCGGGGGGAACGACGGAAGCGCTTGCTAACGAGTGGTGGCCGGGCGGGGCTTCCGCCCGGCGGGGCCGGCGGTCAGGACTTGGTGCCACCGGCGGTCAGACCGGAGACCAGGCTGCGCTGCACGAGCATGAAGACGATGGCCGCCGGGATGGTGATGATGATCGCCGTGGCCGAGGTCCACGCCCAGTCGGGCCGCTGGTCCTGTGCGAAGGTGCGGATGCCGACCGCGAGCGTGTAGTGGTCGGACTGCATGAACTGCGTGGCGTAGGCGACCTCTCCCCAGGCGGTGAGGAAGCTGTAGAACGCGGTCACGGCGAGGCCCGGCTTGGCCAGCGGCACGATCAGCCGCCAGAAGGTGCCGAACGGGGTGAGGCCGTCCACCCGGCCCGCCTCGTCGATCTCCTTGGGGATGGTGTCGAAGTAGCCCTTCATCATCCAGGCGCAGAACGGCACCGCCGTGGTCGCGTACGCCAGGATCAGGCCCAGGTAGTTGTCCAGCAGGTTCAGCTCGGACATCAGCAGGTACAGCGGCACGATCAGCACGATGCTGGGGAACATCTGGGTGACCAGGAAGGTCCACATCAGCTGCCTGCTGCCGGGGAACCTCATCCGGGACACCGCGTAGCCGGCGGTCGCCGCGAGGAACACCCCGAGCACGGTGGTGCCGCCCGCCACGATGACGGTGTTCAGGAACCACTTGGGCAGGTCCGAATGGGCCAGCACATCGCTGTAGTTGTGGAAGCTGAGGTCCTTCAGCACGTCGCTGGGCTGCTGCCAGGCGTTCTTCGGGCCCAGGGAGATGAAGAAGATCCACACCACGGGGAAGGCCGCGATCACGGTCGCGAGGATCAGTGTGCCGTGCAGGGCGAGGGAGGCGCCGAGGCCGCGCTCCTCCCGGCCGCGCGTCCTGCGGGCGTGCGGGGCGGAGGCGGGCCGCGTGGCGGAGCGGGCGTGCGCGGCGCTCTCGTGCGTTGCTGCGGTCATGACGAGGCTCCTTACGCCTGCTCGGACTTCAGGGTGCTGCGGCGGTAGAACGTCGAGAAGGCCATCAGGAGGGCGAGGATGATGATTCCGTAGGTCGCCGCTCCCGCGTAGTCCGAGACGCCGGTGAAGGCCTTGCGGAAGGCGAAGGTGACGAGGATGTCGGTGTCACCGGTCGTGTTGTTGCCCAGCAGCAGATAGATGACGTTGAACATGTTGAACGTCCAGATGCAGCCCAGCAGGATCACGGTGTTGGTCACCGGGCGCAGGCCGGGCAGGGTGACGTTGACGAAGCGCTGCCAGGGAGAGGCGCCGTCCATCTCGGCCGCCTCGTACAGCTCCTTCGGGATCGACTGCAGGCCACCGAGGACGGCGACCATGTTGAAGGGGATGCCGATCCAGACGTTCACCATGATGACGGCGATCTTCTGGGCGAGCGGCGTGCCGAGCCAGTTCTGCTCGGGCAGCCCGACGGCGGTGATGATGTCGTTGAAGACGCCGTATTGGGAGTTGAGCATCAGCCGCCAGGCGAAGACGCCGATGAACGACGGGACGGCCCAGGGCAGGATCAGCATCGCGCGGTAGAAGCTCCGCAGCCGCATCTTGCGGTTGAGGAGCACCGCGAGCCCGAGGCCGAGACCGACCTGGAGGGCGACGCAGGAGACGGTCCAGACGACCGTCCAGATCAGGCGCGGATAGAAGTCGCTGTCCGCGCCCGACAGGATGTGCCAGTAGTTGTCGAGGCCGACGAAGCGATAGGTCGCCGGGCGGTGGAAGGCACCGATCGTGGTGGCGACGTTCGACTCGTTGGCGTCGGTCAGCGACTGGTAGAAGCCGTATCCCAGCGGATAGAGGACCAGTACGGCGATCACGACGGCGACCGGCGTCACCATGGCCCAGGCGTACCAGTACTTGTCCCAGGACCGCCTGAGCGCCGAAACGCGTGCGGGGCGCGGGGACTGGTCGCCTCGCGCTGTCTGGTGGTTCTGTCCGGTGCTCGCTGCGGTCGTCATCCTCATCGGCTCTTTCGCGGCAGAAGTCTGGTGGCTCCCGCAGCCCCGGGGAGCCCCGTTCGGGGGCGGCAGCGGGGAAAGGTGTCCCCGGGGCTGCGTGTCCTTCGGTTACCGTCCGGCTGCTGACAGGCCCGGTCAGCCGATGGAGTAGCCGGGCAGCAGCTGCTGGAACTGCTTGGCGGTGGCGTCCAGCCCGGCCTTGACCGACTCGTCGCCCTGGAGGATCTTCACGTAGTTCTGGGCGAGCGGCGTGAAGAGGGAACCGACCTGCGGGAGCGCGACGCGCGGACGGGCGGTCTGCTCGAGGATCGGCTTGAAGCCGGCGATCTTGGCGTTCGACGTGACCTCGGAGGTGTACGCCGACTTACGGGTCGGCAGGGTGCCGGTCTTCTCCGCGATGGTGACCTGGCTCGCGGTGGACGTCATGAACTGCGTGAACAGGTAGCCGGCGTCCAGGTTCTTGGAACCCTGGTAGACCGCGAGGTTGTGACCGCCGGTCGGGGCCTGGGCCTGGCCGCCGGCCCCGGCCGGGACGGGCGCGTAGCCGAGGTTGTCCTCCTTGCCCTTGAACGCCGAGCCGGTCAGGTCGTCGCTGACCGACCACGGGCCCTGGATCAGCATGGCGACCTTGCCGTTCTTGAAGGCCGTCTGCATGTTCTGGTAGGCGTTCGCGAAGTCGACCTTCATCGAGGCCTCGTCGTAGATCTTCTTCGCGGTGGTCAGGGCGGTGACGGCCTTGTCGTCGCTGATGGTGATCTTCTTGGCCGAGGTGTCGGCCATGTCGGCGCCGTTGCTGTAGAGCAGCGGGAGCAGGAAGTACGCGTCAGGGTTGACGTAGGTGCCGTAGGTTCCGGTCTTCTGCTTGATGGTCTTGCTGTCGGCGATGAACTCGTCCCAGGTGGCCGGCGCCTTGCTGATGCCGGCCTTCTTGAACAGGTCCTTGTTGTACAGCAGGCCCAGGGTGTCGGTGACCGACGGGACACCGTAGGTCTTGCCGTTGTACTTGGCGGTGTTCATCGGACCGGAGTTGAAGTCCGAGGCGTTCTGCAGCGCGGGCGTGCCGTCGAGGGGCGCGATGTAGCCCAGCGAGGCGTACTCCGCCATCAGGCCCACGTCGGTGCGCACGACGTCCGGGGCGCCCTTGCCGCTCTTGGCGGCCGACTTGAACTTCTGCTCGACGTCGGTGAACGGAACGCTCTGGTAGTTCACCTTGATCTTCGGGTACTTGGCCTCGAACTGCTTGATCAGGGCCTTGTACGTCGGGGCTTCGGTCGCCGCGTCCGAGGTGTCCCAGTACGTGATCGTGCCGGAGACGTCCTTCGGGTCCTTCGGCTTGCTGGACGCGTTGTCGTCCGAGCTGCCGCAGGCGGTGGCGGAGAGGGCGATCACGGTGACCGCGGCGGCGATCGATATGCCACGTCGCATATGAGCTCCTAGATGAGGGTTGCCCGGATCATCCCTTGGGAGGACCGCGGGTGCCGTCTGTCCCAATCGACGGCCGCCGGGCGCGGGAGGAAAGTAGCAAGCCTGCAAGTCCTTGCGAAAGGAGTTGCAAGAAGATTTCTGCAAGGTCCCGCAAGCGTGACGTTTCCGTTACCAGCAGGTTCCGTTTCCCTTCGGCGGCGGCGGCGGCGGTCGGCGGACTGTTCGGCGGAGTGCGCGCCGGTGGGCGGGGTGCGCGCCGGTGGGCGGGGTGCGCGCCGGCGGGAGGGGTGGAGCGGCCGGTTCAAGTTCTCGATGCCGACCGATGTGCCATCTCATGGCATCGGTTCCTCGCGGTCAGGCTCGGCGGGCGTAGGACGCGAGGCGATCGGCGAGCGCGCTGACGAGGCCGCGGAGTTCATCGGGGCGCTCGATGACGAAGGGCCGGTCGAGTGAGGCGAGCACCGGAGGCAGCCAGTCGAGCCGCTCCGCCCGCAGCTCGACGCGCAGCCAGCGCTCGGTCGCCCGGTCCTGGCCTGCCCCGGGCTCGAGCTCCTCCAGGCTCGCGACGCCGGCCGGCAGGCGGGCGCGGATCTGCTCGACTGTGCCGTGGATCCGCAAGGTCACCTCATGCCGGTACTCGGCCGTGGCGAACCCTGACAACACGCGCTGTGCCGGATCGGGACCCGCGGGCGCTTCGAATGAGCCGGGCAGGGTCCGCGCGTCCGCGATGCGATCGAGGCGGAAGGTGCGGTCCTCGCCGATCCCGGCGTCCTTGCCCGTGACGTACCACCGGCCCGCATGGGCGACGATCCCGTACGCGTGCAGTGTGCGTTCGCTGCGCCGTCCGTCGCGGTCGGTGTAGCGGATCGAGACCGGTCGGTGGTGGCGTACCGCATCGGCGACGGTGAGCAGGACCCCGGCGTCCGGGGTGTCGAACTCGCCGGGCTGGTCCGTGAAGGCGAGAGCTTCCAGGAGTGTGTCGAGCCGACGGGCGATGTGCTTGGGCAGCACCCGCCGGATCTTCGCCGATGCCGTCTCGCTCGCCGTGTGCTCCGCCGTCGTCAGCCCTGCTCGGCGGCCGGCGACCAGGCCGAGCAGCACGGCCAGCGCCTCGTCGTCGCTGAGCATGAGCGGAGGCAGGCGGTACCCGGGGGCGAGCCGGTAGCCGCCGTAACGGCCGCGCACCGATTCCACGGGCACGTCCAGGTCGATCAGCTGGTCCACGTACCGGCGCACGGTGCGTCCTTCGACGCCGAGCCGGTCGGCGAGTTCGGCCACGGTCCGGGTGCCGCCCGACTGCAGCAGCTCCAGGAGTGTCAGCACGCGGCCGGTGGGTCGGGGCATGTCCGCAGCCTAACCCGAATACAGGACCGATTCTGTCCACTATTTCTCCTAGCCTGCGACGTGCACGCCTCCAGCACAGCCAAGGAGATTCCCATGGACTTCGTCTCGATCCGCATCATCACCAGCGACGTAGCGCGCCTCGTCGACTTCTACGAGCGAGCCACAGGGGCGCGGGCGACGTGGGCCACCGAGGACTTCGCCGAACTCAGGACCGCGGGCGCGACCCTCGCGATCGGCAGCACCCGCACCGTCCCGCTGTTCGCCCCGGGCTCCGCCCGCCCGGCGGACAACCACAGCGTGATCACCGAGTTCCTCGTCGACGACGTGGACGGCGTTTACGACAACCTGACCGGCTTCGTCACCGACTTCGTCACCAAGCCCACCACGATGCCCTGGGGCAACCGGTCGCTGCTGTTCCGTGACCCGGACGGCAACCTCGTCAACTTCTTCACCCCCGTCACCCCGGCGGCCATCGAGAAGTTCGCACGCTGACGCCACGCACAGCCGCTCACCGGGAGCCCTGAGATCCCAGGGCTCCCGGTGAACGCGGCCACGCCAACCGAGGAGAAGCGGCGCTCACGCCCGACCCAGGTGAACGCGTCGTTTGGAAACAGTTTCAGCATCTTGCTGAAACGTCACGGCAGGGGATACGGTCCCGCACACGTTCAACGTGGTTGAGCGGAGCAACAGTTGCGTGGAAGTCGATCACGCCGGACCCCGCGCCGCACCCGCCGCCACACGTACCGCCCCCCACCCGCACGACGAAGTGCAGGAGTACACATGGCCAGGAGAACTCTGGCCGCCACCGCCGCCCTCGCGGCCGGCCTGGCGGCCTCGCTGACCGTTCCCACCGGGACCGCCGAGGCCTCCCCGCCCGGCACCAAGGACGTCACCGCCGTCCTCTTCGAGTGGAACTACGCCTCCGTCGCCAAGGAGTGCACCGACACCCTCGGCCCGGCCGGCTACGGCTACGTCCAGGTCTCCCCGCCCGCCGAGCACATACAGGGCTCGCAGTGGTGGACGTCGTACCAGCCGGTCAGCTACAGGATCGCGGGCCGCCTCGGCGACCGCGCGTCGTTCCGGAACATGGTCACCACCTGTCACGCGGCCGGAGTGAAGGTCGTCGTCGACACCGTCATCAACCACATGTCCGCGGGCAGCGGCACCGGCACCGGCGGCTCGTCGTACACGAAGTACGACTACCCCGGGCTGTACTCGGTCTACGACTTCGACGACTGCACCGCCCAGGTCAGCAACTACCAGGACCGCTGGAACGTCCAGCACTGCGAACTGGTGGGCCTCGCCGACCTCGACACCGGCGAGGAGTACGTCCGCAAGACCATCGCCGGCTACATGAACGACCTGCTCTCGCTCGGTGTCGACGGCTTCCGCATCGACGCGGCCAAGCACATCGACGCGGCCGACCTGGCGAACATCAAGTCCCGCCTGACCAACCCGAACGCCTACTGGAAGCAGGAGGTCATCTACGGCGCCGGCGAGGCCGTCCAGCCCACCGAGTACACCGGCAACGGCGACGTCCAGGAGTTCCGCTACGCCTACGACCTCAAGCGGGTCTTCAACAACGAGAACCTCGCCTACCTGAAGAACTACGGTGAGGGCTGGGGCTACATGAGCAGCTCGGTGGCCGGCGTCTTCGTCGACAACCACGACACCGAGCGCAACGGTGCCACCCTCAACTACAAGGACGGCGCCGACTACACCCTGGCCAACGTCTTCATGCTCGCCTGGCCCTACGGCGCCCCGGACATCAACTCCGGTTACGAGTGGTCCGACCCGGACGCGGGCCCGCCGGGCGGAGGCCAGGTCAACGCCTGCTGGCAGGACGGCTGGAAGTGCCAGCACAAGTGGCCCGAGATCATGTCCATGGTCGCCTTCCGCAACGCCACCCGCGGCCAGGCGGTCACCGACTGGTGGGACGACGGCGCCGACGCGATCGCCTTCGGCCGCGGCAGCAAGGGTTATGTCGCCATCAACCACGAGTCGTACACCCTGACCCGCACCTACCAGACGTCCCTCCCAGCGGGCACGTACTGCAACGTGCAGAACAAGACCGCGGTGACGGTGAACTCCAGCGGGCAGTTCACCGCCACCCTCGGCGCGAACACGGCGCTGGCGGTCTACGCCGGCAAGTCGAGCTGCTGAACCCGTCCCGCGGCCGGGCCCACCGCGTCCTGCTCGCCGGCCGCCCGGCCTGAGGCGGGTGCCGGCCTCCCCGGCGACCCCGGGCGGGCAGAGGCGCTCCACGACGCCGTGGGCCCCAGGGCCGACCGGAGCAACCGCGCATGCGCGGTCCCGGCTCGCTCCGGATGACGGCATCGCGCTCCTGCGGCGGGGTCTTCGGGTCCTGCACCGCCCGCAGAGTGGCGGTCAGTTGCTCGACGCTCGGGACCAACTCCCGGGGAACCTGGTCCTTCTGCCGGTCCAGGTCCGCCGCCACCTTGTCGGCCTCCTCCTTCTGCTGCGTCGCGGCATCGGACGCCGAGGTGCCGCTCCCGCTCGGACCGGGCGACTCCTCGGTCTGTGACGTGTCGCCGGGGTTCGGCGTCCCGGTCGGTTGCGAAGGCGTGCCCGACGGGTGGGCCGGCGGCGTCGAGGGCGTGGTGACCGGAGTGGACGGGCCGGGTTGCGTCGTGGCCGGTGGAGCACTGGGCGTCGGGGCCGGAGGCTCGGGCGAGGGGGGCGCCGAGCTCATGGGCGCGGCCGCTCCGGCCTTGCCGTGGACGCCGGGTGCGGGCCTCGCGCTCACCGGACCGGTGGGCAGGGCGAGTGCCGCACTTAACGCGGACACGCTGGTGAGGCGGAGGAGACGTCGCCGGGTGGTGCCGGCCATCATCGATCCGAGCGGGCTCTGGGTCGCACTGCTTCGGCCACTCCCTGCTGTCCACGCTCACTCCTGGAACGGCGTGCCGCAACCCGGACCGCCCGCAGGGACGGCTGCCGCTTCCCGCATCCCCTTCCCGCGCCCTTCCCGAGCGCGGTGAAAGTTCTTGCTGGGGCTTTCACGCCTCTTGCTGTAAGGCTTTCGCCAGCGATACGGTCACGCGGCGCGCCTGGCACCGCGGCCGTGCCGCGGCGCGGGGGTCGGACCCAGAAGAGCCGTAATCGCAAGGAGTTACCGCCTGTGATACCGAGATGGCCGGCGCCGCGTACGCGCCGTACCCCGCGAGTGAGAAGGGCAGCGGCCGTCACCGCCGCCGCCCTCGCCGCCGCTCTGATCCAGCCACTGGCGGCCGGGGCCGCCACCCCGCCGGCACCCCCCTCGGACGCGGCGCTCGCCGGCCGGCCCGCCCGGCACGACGACACCCGCGAGCAGTTCTACTTCGTCATGCCGGACCGTTTCGCCAACGGGGACAGGTCCAACGACAAGGGCGGACTGACCGGTTCCCGGCTCGCCACCGGCTACGACCCCACCGACAAGGGCTTCTACCAGGGCGGCGACCTCAAGGGCCTCACCGACCGGCTCGACTACATCAAGGGCCTGGGCACCACCGCCATCTGGCTGGCCCCCATCTTCAAGAACCAGCCCGTGCAGGGTACCGGCAAGGACGCCTCCGCCGGCTACCACGGCTACTGGATCACCGACTTCACCCAGGTCGATCCGCACTTCGGCACCAACAAGGACCTGGCCGGCCTCATCTCCAAGGCGCACGCCAAGGGCATGAAGGTCTTCTTCGACGTCATCACCAACCACACGGCCGACGTCGTGGACCACGAGGGCACCTCCCACGGGTACCTCTCCAAGGGCGCCTTCCCGTATCTGACCAAGGACGGCCGGCCCTTCGACGACGCCGACTACGCGGCCGGCGGCCGGAAGTTCCCCGCCGTCGACGGCTCCTCCTTCCCGTACACCCCGACCGTCCCCGCCGCCAAGAAGAACCTCAAGGTCCCGTCGTGGCTCAACGACCCGACGATGTACCACAACCGCGGCGACTCCACCTACGCCGGCGAGAACGCCACCTACGGCGACTTCTCCGGCCTCGACGACCTGTGGACCGAGCGCCCCGAGGTCGTCAGCGGCATGGAGAAGATCTACGAGCGCTGGGTGCGGGACTTCGGTGTCGACGGCTTCCGCATCGACACCGTCAAGCACGTGAACATGGAGTTCTGGACGCAGTGGGCGACCGCGCTCGACAAGTACGCCGCCCGGCAAGGCCGTAGGAACTTCTTCATGTTCGGCGAGGTCTACTCCGCCGACACCTCCGTCACCGCCCCCTACGTCACCCAGGGACGCCTCGACGCCACCCTCGACTTCCCCTTCCAGGACGCGGCCCGCGCCTACGCCTCCCAGGGCGGCAGCGCGAAGAAGCTCGCGAGCGTCTTCGGCGACGACTACAAGTACTCGACCGACAAGGCCAACGCCTACGAGCAGGTCACCTTCCTCGGCAACCACGACATGGGCCGCATCGGGTACTTCCTGAAGCAGGACGACCCGAAGGCGAGCGACGCCGAGATCCTCAGGAAGGACGAGCTCGCCAACGAGCTGATGTTCCTCAGCCGTGGCAACCCCGTCGTCTACTACGGCGACGAGCAGGGCTTCACCGGCTCCGGCGGCGACAAGGACGCCCGCCAGACCATGTTCGCCTCCAAGGTCGCCGACTACCTCGACGACGACGAGATCGGCACCGACCGCACCCACGCGAGCGACTCCTACGACACCGGCGCGCCGCTGTACCGGCAGATCGCCGGGCTGGCGAAGCTGCGCAAGGACAACCCGGCCCTCACCGACGGCGTCCAGACCGAGCGGTACGCGGCCGACGGCGCCGGCGTCTACGCCTTCACCCGCACGGACGCGAAGAGCGGCGCCGAGTACGTCGTCGCCCTCAACAACGCCGACGACGACCGGAGCGCCACCTTCGCCACCGGCTCCGCCGACATGGCCTACCGGGGGATCTACGGCACCCGGGCCACCGTGACCTCCGACGCCGGCCGCAAGGTCACCGTCACCGTCCCGGCCGGGTCCGCCGTCGTCCTCAAGGCCGCCGGCCGGCTCCAGGCCCCCGTCACCAAGCCGGCGATCACCCTCACCGCCCCTGCCGCCGGCGCCACCGGCACCGTCGACCTGAGCGCCGACGTCACCGGCGGGCAGCTGAACCGGGTGGTCTTCGCCGCCCAGGTGGGCGACGGCCCCTGGAAGGTCCTCGGCTCCGCCGACCACGCCCCCTACAAGGTCACCCAGGCCCTCGGCAAGACGGTGCCGGCCGGCACCGCCCTGCGCTACAAGGCGGTCGTCGTCGACTCGGCCGGCCGCACGGCGAGTACCACCGCGGCCTCCACCACCGGCACCCCGCCGGCCCCCGAGGTCCCCACCGCCTCCTCCCGCGACTACGCGATCGTCCACTACAAGCGCGCCGACGGCGACTACGCGGACTGGGGCCTGTACGCCTGGGGCGACCTCGCAGACGGCGAGGCCACCAGCTGGCCCGCCAGCCACCCCTTCACCGGCCGCGACGCCTACGGCGCCTTCGCCTACGTCAGGCTCAAGCCGGGCGCCTCGAACGTCGGCTTCCTGGTGATCGACAAGGACGGGAACAAGGACGTCTCCGCCGACCGGTCCATCGACGTCACGAAGACGGGCGAGGTCTGGGTCGAACAGGGCAAGGAGGCCGTGCAGACCACACGGCCCGCCGACTACCCCGCGCAGGACACCACCAAGGCCGTCCTCCACTACCACCGCGCCGACGGGAACTACGACGGCTGGGGCCTGCACGTGTGGACCGGCGCCGCGAACCCCACCGACTGGTCGAAACCCCTCCAGCCGGTCAAGACTGACTCCTATGGTGCGGTCTTCGAGGTACCGCTCACCGACGGTGCCACCAGCCTCAGCTACATCCTGCACAAGGGCGACGAGAAGGACCTGCCCACCGACCAGTCCCTGGACCTCACGGCGGCGAACGGCCACGAGGTGTGGCTGGTGAGCGGGCAGGACAAGCCGCTGCTGCCGCAGCCCACGGGCAGCGCCGGCGCTCTGGACCTGTCCACGTCCAAGGCGGTCTGGATCGACCGGGACACCGTCGCGTGGAACGGCGCCGACGGCGCCGCCTCCACCCAGCTGCTGTACTCCGCCGACGGCTCGATCACCGTCAAGGACGGGGCCCTGACCAGTGACGACGAGCGCTGGCTGCGGCTGGAGAAGACCACGCTCACGGACGCGCAGAAGGCGAAGTTCCCGCATCTGAAGGACTACACCGCCTGGTCCGTCGACCCGCGCGACCGCGACCGGGTGCGGCAGGCCCTGCGCGGCCAGGTCGTCGCCTCCCAGCGGGCCGGAAACAGCGCCGTGCTCGCGGCGACGGGCGTCCAGCTCGCCGGCGTGCTCGACGACCTCTACGCGAGCAGTGCCACCAAGGCGCGGCTCGGACCCGTCTTCCACCACGGCCGCCCCACCCTGAGCGTGTGGGCGCCGACCGCGCAGAGCGTGGCCCTGGAGCTGGACGGCCGCAGCGTCGCCATGCACCGCGACGACACCACCGGCGTCTGGTCCGTCACCGGCCCGGCGTCCTGGAAGGGCAAGCCCTACCGGTACGTCGTGAAGGTGTGGGCGCCGAGCGTCCGCCAGGTCGTCACCAACAAGGTCACCGACCCCTACTCGGTCGCCCTCACCGCGAACAGCGAGCGCAGTCTCGTCGCCGACCTCGACGACCACGCGCTGGCCCCGAGCGGCTGGTCGCACCTGGCCAAGCCGAAGGCCGTGCCGCTGCGCGACGCCCAGATCCAGGAGCTGCACATCCGCGACTTCTCGGTCGCCGACACGACCGTCCCGGCCGAGGACCAGGGCACCTACCTGGCCTTCACCGACAAGGACAGCGACGGCTCCGGGCACCTGCGGGAGCTGGCGAAGGCGGGCACGTCCTACGTCCACCTGCTGCCGGCCTTCGACATCGCCACCATCCCGGAGAAGAAGGCCGACCAGGCGGTCCCGGACTGCGACCTGGCCTCCTACCCGGCCGACTCCGAGCAGCAGCAGGCGTGCGTGGCGAAGACCGCCGCGAAGGACGCCTACAACTGGGGCTACGACCCGTACCACTACACGGTCCCCGAGGGCTCCTACGCCACCGACCCGGACGGCACGGCCCGCACGGTGCAGTTCCGCGAGATGGTGCAGGCGCTCAACCAGGACGGGCTGAGGGTCGTCATGGACGTCGTCTACAACCACACGGCGGCCAGCGGCCAGGCGGACACCTCCGTCCTCGACAAGATCGTGCCCGGCTACTACCAGCGGCTTCTCGCCGACGGCTCGGTGGCCGACAGCACCTGCTGCTCCAACACCGCGCCGGAGAACGCGATGATGGGCAAGCTGGTCGTGGACTCGGTCGTGACCTGGGCCAAGGAGTACAAGGTCGACGGGTTCCGCTTCGACCTCATGGGCCACCACCCCAAGGCCAACATCCTGGCGGTCAGAAAGGCCCTCGACGCGCTGACCCTGGAGAAGGACGGCGTGGACGGCAAGAAGATCATCCTGTACGGGGAGGGCTGGAACTTCGGCGAGGTCGCGAACGACGCACGGTTCGTGCAGGCCACGCAGCAGAACATGGCCGGCACCGGCATCGCGACGTTCTCCGACCGGGCCCGTGACGCGGTGCGCGGCGGCGGCCCCTTCGACTCGGACCCGGGCATCCAGGGCTTCGCGTCCGGGCTGTACACCGACCCGAACACCTCCACCGCCAACGGCACCAGGGACGAGCAGAAGGCCCGGCTGCTGCACTACCAGGACCTGATCAAGGTGGGCCTGACCGGCAACCTCGCCAAGTACCACTTCACGGACACCGACGGCAAGGAGGCCACCGGCGCGGAGATCGACTACAACGGCTCGCCCGCCGGCTACGCGGACGCGCCGGGCGACGCCCTCGCCTACGTCGACGCGCACGACAACGAGTCCCTGTTCGACGCGCTGACCTACAAGCTGCCCGCCGCGACGAGCGCCGCCGACCGGGCCCGGATGCAGGTCCTGGCCATGGCGACGGCGACGCTCTCGCAGGGCCCGGCGCTCTCCCAGGCCGGCACCGACCTGCTGCGCTCGAAGTCGCTGGACCGCAACTCCTTCGACAGCGGCGACTGGTTCAACGCGATCCACTGGAACTGCGCGGACGGCAACGGCTTCGGGCGCGGGCTGCCCATGGCCGCCGACAACAAGGACAAGTGGCCGTACGCCAAGCCGCTGCTGAC
Source organism: Streptomyces sp. MK7 (assembly GCF_032658145.1). Classification (NCBI taxonomy): domain Bacteria; kingdom Bacillati; phylum Actinomycetota; class Actinomycetes; order Kitasatosporales; family Streptomycetaceae; genus Streptomyces; species Streptomyces sp. MK7. The sequence goes on along the minus strand of NZ_JAVACL010000005.1, from coordinate 288,134 downwards.
CTCGGTGAAGGTGGCCTGCCCCCAGATCGAGGGCGCCTCGGCCGCCTACCAGGACCTGTTGAAGATCCGTACGGCGGAGCAGGCGTTCTCGCTGGGCACGACGGCGCAGGTGCAGTCGCAGCTGTCCTTCCCGCTCTCGGGGAAGGACGAGACCCCGGGCGTGATCACCATGAGCCTCGGTGACCTGGTCGTGGTGTTCAACGCGACCCCTGAGCGGCAGCAGCAGCGCGTCGCCACGCTCGCCGGGGAGCACTACCGGTTGCACCCGGTGCAGGCCTCGGGCGCGGACCCGGTGGTGAAGACGTCCGCCTACGCGGCCGGTTCCGGCACGTTCACCGTTCCGGCGCGGACCGTGGCGGTGTTCACCCGGTCGGCGACATAGGGTCGGGTCATCGGCGTAGAACAGGAGTGCCCATGCCGCAGATCATCGTCGACTACTCGCACCCGGTGGAAGACTCCTTCGACCTGAAGGGCTTCGCCCGGGCGGTGCACGAGACGACCGTCGAGATCGCCGCCGCGAAGCCGGAGGCGTGCAAGACACTGTTCCGCTACAGCGACTACTGCGCGGTCGGATACGACGACCCCGAGGCGGACGGGCACGCCATCGTGCACGTGACCATCGGGCTCCTCGCCGGACGCAGCGACGAGACGAAGGCGAGGCTGACGGAGGCCGTGCTCGAGTTGATCCGGAAGCACATCAAGCCGGAGGACGGGGTCGTCCTGCACGCCTCCGCCGAGACCCGTGAGCTGGACCCGTCCTACCGGAGGTTCAACGGTTAGGAGGCAAGGCTGAGCAGCCGGCCGACCAGGTCCCCGAAGGGGCCGTCGGCCGGCTCTTCCTTGAGGACCGGACCGATCAGGGCGGCCATCTCCTCGTCGTAGGCGGCGCTGACCGATGCCAGCGCGGCGAAGTCGTGCACGAGCTGGAGTTCCAGCTCGGCGCGCGGGACGCGCCGGCCGTCCAGCCAGATCAGCGCCGTCGACTCGACCAGCGAGATCCACGAGCGGACCACCAGTTCCAGTCGCGGGGGCGCCTCGGTGACGCGCAGGTGCGCGAGGATCTGGTCGTACGCGGCCTGTCGCACGGAGTCGATCAGCGCGTTGGTCGCACAGACGTGGTCTCTTGAGCGGACTTGGTCCGCGGGGACCGCCGGGCCCCCGCGCATCAGCGCCGAGAAGCCGGGCCCGTGCTCGTCCACGAAGTCGAAGAACCGGCGCATCACGCGCAGCAGCCGCGCCCCCAGCGGACCCTCGTGCGGTTCCGCGAACTTGGCCGCCAGATCATCCGACGCCCGCTTCAACGCCGCCTCGTACAGGCTGAGTTTGCCGGGAAAGTAGTGGTAGACCAGCGGGCGCGATATGCCCGCCGCCGACGCGATCTCGTCGATGGAGACGTCGTCGGGCGAGCGGTGGCTGAACAGTTCGAGGGCGACGCCGATCAACTGCTGCCGCCGCTCCTCGACTCCCATTCTGCGGCGAACCCCGGTGCTCATGCGAACACCTTACCGATCGAATCCGGCCGCGAACGGGCCCGACCGGTCGCCTGGTTCGCACGCGTCCGTCGCAGAGCCCGGTGCGTGCGGGTGTTTCAGCGCAGCACACCGAGCGTGCGGCCGTCGGCCAACGTGCCCTTCAGGTCCGCCCGCACGCCTTGCCCGGCGCGTACGGCGAGCAGGTTGCCCCGGGCGGCGGCGCGGACCCCGCCCGACGCGCTGATCGACGCGGTGGCCCCGTCACCCGCCGCGAGCAGGTACCAGGAGCCCGCCGGTGACTTCCACAGCACACCGGCCAGCACATGCGGGTCGCGGGCGCCGCACGCGGGCACGTCCTCGGCCTTCGCCACGACCGCGCCGTACTTCCCGCCCGGCGCACGGAACTGGGCCAGCACCCGGGGATCCGCGCCGCGCCAGGTCTCGGCCCGCGTGCACACCCACGCCGCCGGACCGCTCGCGTCGGGCAGCGGCTGCTCGGCGTACCGCCAGGCGTTCACCGACCGCACGCCCTGCCCGCGCACCGCGCCCAGCGAGCACGCGAACGGCGCCCAGGCCTTCAGCTCCGCCGCACTCGACGCCTCGCGCGGGGCGGCCGGAGGGCCCGTGGTGAGGTGGGCGGGGACCAGTTCGCCCAGGTCGCTCAGGACGTGCGCGCCGCCGTCACCGGCCAGCTGGAGCACGTTCCACCGGGTGCAGGCACCCCTCCGCTGGACCGGACTGGCCAGCGGGCCGGTGACGCCGTTTGTCAGACCCAGGTCCACCGGACCGGCCGTCGACCGCATCAGGTCCCGCCGGGTCGCCTTCGTCACCCAAGGCGCCGTCAGATAGCGGACGTTGCCGTCGGGCCGGTCCAGGACCACGGCGGACGCCTCCGCGCCGGTGGCGCCGTCGACACGGGCGAAGTCCAGGGCGGCCCCGGCCGTGGACTGCTTCGGCTCGGCGTAGCGGGCGATGCGCAGCCCGTCGTAGAGGACCACCACGTGCGCGTTGTCGACGTCGCCGGCGTAGAGCAGCTGCGGCGGCCCGGCGGGGCCTCCCGAGGCGGTGCCCGGGGTGGCCGAGACATGGACGGACCCGCCCGGCCGGGCCCACACGGCTAGTGCCCGGCGCAGCAGCGCCGTGTCACCGGTCAGGTCGCCGCGCGCGGGCCACACGGAGAAGTCCAGGCGGGCCGCGGTCCGCCAGGCGGTGGGCGCCGCTCTGGTCAGCTTGGCCGGGTCGAGGGCGGCCTCGGCTGAGGGGTTTTGCGCGTAGGCGGGCGCGGCGGCGCCCTCCGGGCCCCAGCCGCCGCCGGGCAGCGCGACCAGCGCGCCGCACACGGCCAGCGCCGCCGCGGCGGCGAGCGCGGCCTTGGTGTGCTGCCTGCGCCGCACCAGGTCGGTGGGCCGGGCCTGGAGGGAGCAGGGGTCGAACTCGGGGGAGCCCAGCAGCGCGTACTGCTCGGGCACCCGGTCGGCCTGGCGCAGCGCGGCGCCCGGGTCGGCCACGCCCGCGGCCGAGAGCACCTGGCCCACGGCGGCGTCCGGCAGCCGCTCCAGGCCGCGCAGCACGTAGGCGGCGCGGGCCGGGCCGGACAGCGCCGCGAGCCTGAGGTCCAGGGCCAGTTCGTCGGCGCCGCCCGAACGCGGGAACAGCCTCAGCCCCCACACCTGGGGGAGCAGCGGCGGCAGCTGGCCGCGCCGGGGCCACCGACCGCGCCTGCGCGGACGGTCCGCGTCGAGTGCCGTCCGCACCACCGCCACCCGCAGGAAGGCATAGCCCGGATCGGTGCCGCGGCCGGCCGGCTGGGTGGGGATCGCGGACGCGGAGGCCCGGCCCCGGGGCAGCGCGCGCTGGGTGAGCGAGTGCGCGGACAGGACGCGGCGGTTGCGGCCGAGGCCGGGCGGCAGCACCAGATAGGCGAGCCGGACGAGCCGCGGGTAGTGCTCGACGAGCGCGGCCTCGGCCCGCTCGACGTCGACGACCGGCTCGGAGGAGGACGAGGGGCGCGGGGCGACATCCTGTGACTGCACGTTCAGCAGAACGAGCGAATCGTTGAATGGTCACCGCCAGACGGGCGACTCAGCGCTCCGGACTCACCAGCAGACGGGCGTAGTTCGCCATGGAACGCTGGTAACGCGGCAGGTGGGGGGCGAGGGCGCCCAGGACGAGCGACAGGCCCTCGCGGTCACGGCCGAGACTGGACAGGCACAGGGCCAGGCAGGCCCGCACCGCGTCGTCCAACTCGTCCGAGGGGGCGTCCAGTTCGGGCGTGAGCAGCTTGACCCCCTCCTCCGGCTGCCCGGTGTTCCGCAGGGAGCTGGCCAGCTGGATCTTCGTCCGGCGGCCCCGGTAGCCGTCGAGGCCGCGGGCCAGCGCCTCCCGGTACAGCGGCACGGCCCGGTCCGAGTGCCCGGTGGAGTCCCAGGCGCACGCCTGCTCGAACGGGCCGAGGGGGCTGTCCGCCGGCAGTTCGGCCACGAGCGCGTCGATCACCGCCCGGAACGCGGGCGCCTCGCTCTCGGAGTAGTCGTCGAAACGGGCCCACGCGGCGGCCACGCGCTCTTCCCAGTCCTGGTTCACCGGCCCACCCTCGCACACACGCGCCCCCGCGGCCACGGGATTTGAGTGCCGTGCGCGGCACAGCCGTATCGAAGGGCGGGGCCCGCGCCGGGGCCCTCCGCGGCATGCCCGGGCTGTGTGCCGCCGCAAGGGACCGCCGGAAGCGGAGGAACAGATGAGGGTGACCCGACCGATGCTCGCGGCGGCCGGTGCCGTGGCGGCAGTGGCGCTGACGGGCTGCGGCTCCGGTGGCGACGCGGCCGCGAAGGTGCCGCCGGTGGCGAGCGGCAGCCTGGAGCGCCTGGCCGCCGAGGTGAAGTGCGAGCCGGACATCCAGACCGACGCCGACACCATCCGGCAGGCGATCTGCACCACCTCCACCGGCAGGTTCGTCCTCGCCACCTTCGCCACCGACCGCGGCCAGCGCGAGTGGATCAACGAGGCCAAGGACTACGGCGGTTACTACCTCGTCGGCCGCAAGTGGGTCGCCGTCGGCGACGACGGCGTGGTCCGTACGCTGCGCGGCACCCTCGGCGGTGACATGGAGATCGGGACCGACCACCACGCGCACGCCGGCCACGGCGGCTGAGCCCCACAACACACGGAAGACCGGCGGCGGGATCCCCCTCCGCCGCCGGCCTTCACGCCTCTGCTTCCGTCACGGGTGTGCGGCTGTCAGCACCTGCGCCCGGAGTTGATGCAGTCGGCGATCTTGTTCGCCAGGTTGTTGGTCGTGATGCTGATGAAGTCGTCGTGGTCGGTCGCCGGCTTGTGCAGCTGCTCCGGGAATCCGTCCACGGCGTAGGCGTTCTTCACCTGGCCGTTCTGGATGGTGGGCGGGGTGACGTCGTACACCAGCCGCATGGTCAGCTGCGGGATCGCCTTGAAGCCGTTCGGGCAGACACCACTCGCGGGATCGGCGAAGGCCACGTGCGTGCGGTGGTTGGCGCTGTCGGTGTTCTGCCCGTCCCAGCAGCTCTGGAAGGCGAACGACCGCACCACCTTGCTGCCCTGCGGGCAGATCGGGTACTGCTGCGTCAGCTGGACCTTGCTCTCGAAGCCGGTGCAACTCCAGTGCGCGTTGGCGTTGGCCAGACCGTTGGTGGTGGTCTTGGCGTCACCGGTGATGATGCGCAGGAACTGCGGCATCGCGACGACCTTGCTCGCCGGGCTGCCCACGTACTTGATCTGGGCCACCACCGGGGTGAGGATCTTGCCGACGTTGCCTTCCTTGCCGCCGCCGAGCTGGTTCTGGTCGGCCTCCTGCGTGCCGTCCTGGAGACGGAGCACCGGCCAGTAGTACGCGGACAGGTCGTCCTTGTTCTGGCAGCTGGTCCCGCCTTGCAGGAAGTTCTGGTTGTCGGAGAACGCGTTGATCTTCTGGTTGCCGACGTAGTCGTGGGTGTGGTGCGCGCCGTTGGTCACGCCGGGCGCCACGATCACGTTGTCGGTGTTGCGGTTCTTGTTGGCGTTCACGCCGCAGCGCGTGGTGAACGTACCGGTCGAGGCGTTCTGCAGGCGGCGCGGCTTGCTCAGGACGTTCGGCGCGACCTTGGTGATGTCGACGAAGTCGGCCGCGACCGGGCCGTTGCCGGCCTGCCCGCCGATGTTCTGCCCGGCGTTGCCCTGCTGATCATTGCTGCCCTGCTGACCGTTGTCGCCTTGCTGACCGTTGTCGCCTTGCTGCTGGCCGCCGTTGTTCTGCTGCTGGCCACCGCTGTTCCCCCCGGCGGTGGTCTGGTCGGCGGTCTGCGTCGCGCAGGCGGCGAGCTGCTTGAGCGCGTTGTCGAAGGAACCGCCGACGCGCTGGATGTCGATCCGGATCCGGTCGATCGTCGCCGTCCGCTTCTCCTTGAGCGGGCCGACGATCGCGTTCTGCACGAAGCTCGGATCCTGGGCCTGCGCGTCGCGCGTGGAGGCGAGCCGGGTGTAGGCCTCGGTGATCTGCTTGTCGAGGTTCGACAGCTCCGTCGCCACGCCCTGACGGGCCCGCCAGGGCACGTTCGTCAGCTTCTGCTGGACGTCCGGGCAGGAGATCGTCGCCACCTGGGCGGTCGCTGCCTTGGTCCGGTCGCCCCACGCGTCGTTGTGCGACTCGTGTGCGGATGCGTAGAAGTTCGCCCAGATCAGCCCGCCCCCACCGAGCGCTAGGGCCGCCGATGCGGCTATGGCCTTGGTGGCCAGCGGCGTACGGCGTTTTCTTGTGTTGCGTCCCATGGAACTCCTCTGTCCTTGCGGGGCAGCATCGAGGCGCCCGACAGGAGTGAAGCGGCTCCCTTCCATACGGATGCCGTCGCAGAGGTGTTCAGCCGACGCACGAATTACTTCCGGTTCCACCGGGTATCAGCCGCATCAACTGGCGTTTCGCAATGAGGAGTTGTTGTCGGCTCGCGGGCGGTGGTCAGCTGTCGCGGTCGGATGAGGGGTCGTGCCCGGGGTCGGGATCGCGGTCGGGGCCGGGGCCGGGACCGGGCAGATCGGACCCCGGCACCCCGGACCCCAGGACCTTGGCCTCCACCTCCGGGTCCAGGCCCACCGGGGGCCGGTCCGCGCGTTGCGGGGCGGAGCCGCCGATGTCCCGCAGCCAGCCCCAGGTGTCGGCGACCGTCTCCGTGACCGGACGGCAGCGCAGGCCCGTCGCCACGGCCCGGGAGACGTCCGCGCCGTGCAGGGCGTCGTGCGCCTCGCTGCCCGGGGGCACCCACACGGGCAGCTGGGTCCACGGCTCGATGCCCGCAGCGAGGACGGCCCGCGGATCGGTCCAGCGCAGCTCGGCGTCGGCGCCGGTCACCTGCACGCACGCGTCGAGCAGCGTGCCCATGGTGGCGTGCCCCTGCGGGCTCATCAGGTTGTACGGCCCGCTCAGCTCCCGCTCCACCGCCCCGAGCGTCCATTCGGCGAGGTCGCGGACGTCGACGTACTGAAGGGGCAGGTCCCGCGGGCCGGGCGCCAGCACGGGACCGCCCCGGGCGATCCGGTCCAGCCACCAAGGCAGCCGCCCGATGTTCTCGTACGGCCCGAGGATCAGCCCGGAACGCACCAGCAGCGCACGGTCGGAGCCGAAGGCCTCGGCCGCCGCCAGTTCGCCGCCCCGCTTGTCGCGGGCGTAGTCCGTCGCGTCCGCGTCGGCGTCGGCGCCCTCGACCAGGGGCGCCTCCTCGGTGTATCCGGCGGGCGGGGCCCAGGCGTAGACGGAGCAGCTCGACACGTACACGTACCGGCCCGCCCGGTCCCGCAGCAGCCGCGCCGCGTCCCGGACCGGGCGGGGCGCGGCCGACCAGGTGTCCACGACCGCGTCCCACTCGCCGTCCTCGCCGGCGTGCGCGGCCAGGGCGGCGAGCCCGTCGGGCGCGCTGCGGTCGCCGATCAGGGACCGCACCCCGGGGACCGGCGCCCGCCGTCCCCGGTTCAGGACCGTCACATCCCAGCCGCGCCCGACGGCCGCCTCGGCGACGGCCCGTCCCGCGAAGTCCGAACCGCCCAGCACCAGAAGTCTCATACCGGTGACTGTGCCCGGTCCGGCGGCGGAAGGGAACGCGGATCTGCCGTCAGCAGAGGCCGTGTCAGCGGGTCCCCGGAGGGGCGTACTTGTAGCCGACCCGGCGCACCGTCTGGATCGTCCCGCGGTGCTCGGCGCCCAGCTTGCGGCGGAGCCGGGCGATGTGGACGTCCACGGTGCGGCCGTCGCCCACATGGCCGTAGCCCCAGACGGTGGTGACCAGCTGGTCGCGGGTGTGCACCCGGTGCGGGTGCGCGACCAGGTGGGCGAGCAGCTCGAACTCCAGGTAGGTGAGGTCGAGTTGCCGGCCCGCGACTCCGGCGGTGCGCCGCACGGTGTCGATCCGCACCAGCGGCTCGGCGTCCGCCTCCGGGGAGGCCTCCGGGTCCGCCTCCGTCGGTTCCGGCACCGCGACCGGCGGGAAGGGTGGCCGCTGGTCCGCCGGGACCAGCACCAGGTAGCCGACCATCGGCGGCCGGCCGGGCAGGGTGGGCAGGGTGTCCTGCGGGGCGGGCAGCCAGGTGCTGCCGGGCGGCACTAGGGCGGCCACCTCGTCACGGTCGACGGCGCGCAGCCGGTGCCGGGTGGGGGTGGTGAGCGGGGAGGCGGGGGAGAGGGAGCGAGAAGCGGAGGAGAGGGAGCGAGTGGTCGCCATGAGAGGTCAGCTCTTTTCGCGCGAGGAGTTCGTCGGGCGGGACGGCGGCCGCGAGTTCGTGGTCGGGCGCGCCGAGGGACGTACGTCGTTTCGCGCTGGCCGAAGGCCGGGTGTACGGCTTCAGAGGGCCCGCGCGTTCAGCGCGCGGCGACACACCCGGTCGAAGTCGTGGTGCTGACGGGAAGGCCAGAAGGGCTCGAGGTCATGGCGGCCTGTCGCGGTGTGCTTCTGGATGCCGGCCATGGCTCCATTGAAGCAGACACCGCGCACGGACAGGACCCGTCTCTCAGTGGCTGGACGCCTTCTGACACCGAGTCGGCCCGGCACCGCTCAGCCGGTCAGGCGTTTGCGCCAGGTCAGGGGCGTGACGGTGATGGCCCGGCCCGGATCGCCGTCCCAGTCCGTGGACAGTCCCGCCGCTTCCAGGGCCGTGACGACCTCGCGTCCGACGGCCGCCGTGGTCTCCTCGGAGCCGTCGAACCCGCCGTAGTGCAGCGTCAGGCCGTGTCCCTCGGCGGCGGCGCGGGTGGACTGGTGGTGGGAGAACACGAAACCCCGGGTCCTGTCCGGGTCCGTCACCTCGCCCCCGATCTCCGCCATGCCGCAGCCGCGGCAGCAGGTGAAGTCCTCCCGGGCGACGACGCCGGCCCGCTCCAGCGCGGCGAAGGCCTCCTCCAGGCGGTCGGGGTCGGTGGGGCCGGCCCAGCTCTCCTGCTCGGTGACCCGCTCCAGCCACAGCCGCTCGACGATCTCCCTGGCCTGCGCGGAGGAGACGGCGTCCTCCATCAGGTAGACGGTCTCCTCGACAAGGCGGCGGATCCCCGGACAGCCGTCGGCGAGCATCTCCCGTACACCGCCCTCGGCCCGCGCGGCGATGTCCGGGTCGAGCGGGGGAACCTCCTCACGCGGCCCCGGCTGTACGGGCTCCCAGTCCACGTCCGCGTCCCAGCCGGGCTCCTGCCGCGCCCAGCCGGTCAGCAGCCGGGCCACCCGCTCGGGGTCCGTGAGCTCCGCGCCGAAGAACGCGTCGGCGCCGCGCCGGTGTTCCAGCCGCCAGTCCCCGCCCGCCTCGTGCCACACCTGCGCGAACACATGCGGCAGGTCCGGTATGCGCTGCAGCACCAGGAAACGGTCGCCGGCATCCCCGATCCGCAGCACCAGCTCCCGCAACTCGCCGGCCGAAAGGCGCGTGCGGACACGGTCGTCCTCCGTCCTGACCGTGACGGCCAGGCCCCCGTCGATCTCCATGCCCCCACTGTGCCACCCGCCACTGACAACTGAGGGGGCGCCCACCTCAGCGGTGGGCGCCCCCTCACACGAGCCGTGCCGGTGGATCAGACCTGGCCGGCCTTCTCCAGCGCGGTGCAGCAGGTGTCGACCAGCAGGCGCGTCACGACGTACGGGTCGACGTTGGCGTTCGGACGGCGGTCCTCGATGTAGCCCTTGGCGTCCTTCTCGACCTGCCAGGGGATGCGGACGGAGGCGCCGCGGTCGGAGACGCCGTAGGAGTACTTGTCCCACGGGGCGGTCTCGTGCAGGCCGGTGAGGCGGTCGTCGATGCCGGCGCCGTAGTTCTTGACGTGGTCCAGCGGCTTGGAGCCCTCGCCGAGCGACTCGCACGCGGTGATGATCGCGTCGTAGCCTTCGCGCATCGCCTTGGTGGAGAAGTTGGTGTGCGCGCCGGCGCCGTTCCAGTCGCCCTTGACCGGCTTGGGGTCGAGGGTGGCGGAGACACCGAAGTCCTCGGCGGTGCGGTAGAGCAGCCAGCGGGCCACCCACAGCTGGTCGGCGACCTCCAGCGGGGACAGCGGGCCGACCTGGAACTCCCACTGGCCCGGCATGACCTCGGCGTTGATGCCGGAGATGCCCAGGCCCGCCTTCAGGCAGTTGTCCAGGTGCTTCTCGACGATCTCGCGGCCGAAGATCTCGTCGGCGCCGACACCGCAGTAGTAGCCGCCCTGCGGGGCCGGGAAGCCGCCCTCGGGGAAGCCCAGCGGGCGGGAGCCGTTGAAGAAGGTGTACTCCTGCTCGATGCCGAAGATCGGCTCCTGTGCGGCGAACCGCTCGGCCACCTCGGCGAGCGCGGAGCGGGTGTTGGAGACGTGCGGGGTGAGGTCGATGTTCAGGACCTCGCACATCACGAGGATGTCGTCGCCGCCGCGGATCGGGTCGGGGCAGGAGAAGACCGGCTTGAGCACGAGGTCCGAGGAGTGCCCCTCGGCCTGGTTGGTGGAGGACCCGTCGAAGCCCCACAGCGGCAGCTCGCCGCCCTTGGCCTCGTCGCTGAGGACCTTGGTCTTGGAACGCAGCTTGGCCGTCGGCGCGGTGCCGTCGATCCAGATGTACTCAGCCTTGAAGCTCACGGGCCACATCCTTCGGGGGTGTCACTCGGGCGCACTTGCGGGTGCTGCGGCGCTGCGGCACCGGAGCGCCGCCGTTGTTGCCCGCAGCCTGTCAACAGGCGATTTCCCGGCCGTTGCCCGAGTGTGAACCGCGTGTTACCTGGGGCCCTTGTGTCACGTATCACCTGGTGAGCGCCGGCTGGGCGGGGCGGAGGACGGGCTGGGGGACCGAGCGGGGGACTGCTCCGCCGCGGCCTGCCGTACCCCGCCGAGAAAGCCCCGGATCGCGGCCAGCTGATGGTCGTCGTAGCCCCGCAGCAGCTCCACCGACCGCCCGATCAGCGGTCCGAAGAAGGACCGGCCCAGTTCCACGGCGCCTTCCTCCACCTCGACGACGACCTTGCGCCGGTCGGCCGCGCCGCGGACCCGGCGGACGTGGCCGGCCCCCTCCAGGCGGTCGAGCAGCGCCGTCGTCCCGGCCGAGTTGAGTCCGAGCGCGGCCCCCAACCGCCCGGCGGTCATCTCCTCGCCCGCCCGCCGGGCGTCCATGAGCGCGATCAGGGCGCGGACGTCCGTAGCGTGCATGCGGTTGCGGCCGGCGAACCGGGCGCTGTGCAGGCCGAGTTCGACGGCGACGGCGCGCAGGAGATGGACGATCTCCATCTCCGGCTGCGTCTCCGGCTGTGCTTCCGGTGCCACGGGGGGACCTCCCGCGCTATTGTCTCGTTCAGCGAACATCTCGCTGGACGAGATAATAGGGGGTCGTCCCGTGGCCGGATTCGACAGCGGCGCCTTCCGCGCCGCGTACGGCAAGGTGCTGGCCAAATGGCCTGCGGACCGCGAGGCGCTGACGGTCGCCACGCCCTTCGGCGACACCCGCGTCACCTCCTGCGGCCCACGCGAGGCACCGCCGCTGCTCCTGCTGCCGGGCGGCGGCGGGGCGACCTCCGTCTCCTGGTACGCCCAGGCCGCGGACCTCGCCCGCATCCGCCGGGTGCACGCCGTCGACCTGATCGGTGCCCCCGGACTGAGCGCCCCGGCCGGCGACCGCCACCCCCGTACGGTCGCCGACCTGGCGGTCTGGCTCGACGCGGTCCTCGACCACCTCGGAGCCCGCCGGGTGGATCTCGGCGGGCACTCCTACGGCGGCTGGATCGCCCTGCACTACGCGCTGCACGCCCCCGGCCGGGTCCGCCGCCTGTTCCTCCTCGATCCGACGCAGTGCTTCGCCGGATTCGAGGCGGCGTACCTGCTGCACGCGCTGCCCATGCTGCTGCGGCCCTCGCCGCGCCGCGTCCGCGCCTTCCTGGAGTGGGAGACCGGCCCGGCGTCACTGGACCCGGACTGGCTCCGGCTCCAGCAGGCGGCCGCGGGCTTCCCCTCCACCAGGCCGGTGACCGGCCCGCGCCCGGAACCGGGGGCGCTGCGCGCCCTGGAGGTGCCGGTCCTGCTGCTCCTGGCCGGGAACAGCAGGACCCACCACAGCCACCGGGTGGCGGCCAGGGCGGGCGCGACACTGCCGCGCGTGGAGACCGACGTACTGCCGGACGTCTCGCACCACGCGCTGCCGCAGGCCGCGCCGGCCGGGCTGGGCCGCCGCCTCACCGGCTTCCTGGAGGCGGGCTGAGCGTCACCCGCTCAACCGCTCAACCGCTCAACCGCTCGTCCGGTGACCCGGTGGCCGGACGAGGGGTGACCCGGTCATCCCACCTTCTCGATCCGCGCGTGCCGGATGAGGAACTTGCCGGGCTCGCGGACCTGTTCGAAGGCGGCGTTGTTGAGCAGCACGCAACTACCGGACACCGAGGTGACCTTCACCGTCGTCGACTTGTTGTTGTCCAGGTTGGTGACCTTCAGGGTCGTACCCGCCGGGAACTGGTTGCTGGAGGCCGCCGGGGCACCACCCTCGCCGGAGAGCGTGACGGTGGAACCCTGGCAGACCTGCTGCCCGGAGGCAGCGGCCCCGGCGCCGGAGTTTCCCGCCGCACCGCTCTGCGAGGGCTGCGCGGCCTGTCCGCCGCCGCCCGAGGCCTGCTCGCCGCCGCCCGCCTGCTGGCCGCCCTGCTGCCCGTTCTGCGCCTGCCGGCCGTTCTGCGCCTGCTCTCCGGTCTGGGAGTCCTGAGCCGACTCCCCAACCGTGCAGCCGGACGCGGCCTGCTTGCGCTTGATCTCCTCGATGACCGCCTGGCGGTTGGCGATCCGGGCCTCGGACTGGGCGTCCGGATTGGCCTTCTGCCCGTCGATGAACTTCTGGTTGTTGCCGAGGGCGGTGGCGAGCCCCTGGCAGACGGTCGAGTCCCCGGCGGACAGGGTGCGCGGGCTCTGCGGCTGTGCGGCGTTGGACGTCGCCGCCAGCGCGAAGGCCCCGCCTCCCGCCACCGCCGCGGCGCTGACCAGCAGCGCGACCTTCTTCTTCGTACTGAGAGTTCTCCTGCGCGACATGCGCGCCTCCTGAAGAGGTAGGGGAGCGTACGCCGCTATGTACGAGATGCCGAACGAGGTTACTCAGCAGTTGCGGGAGTCGGTTGAAGTAACGTGCGTCACAAGGAAGGTGACCGGAACAGAAGGAAGCCGAAAGCGGCTCAGCTCTTGCGCCCGAGCGCGTCGCGCACCGCGTCCTCCGTCCGCGCCACCACCGCGGTGCCGTCGTCGGCCGTGATGATCGGACGCTGGATCAGCTTCGGGTGCGTGGCCAGCGCACCGATCCAGCGGTCGCGCGCGCCGGCGTCCCGCGGCCACTCCCTCAGGCCGAGCTCCTTGGCGTCGGCCTCCTGGGTGCGGGTGATGTCCCACGGCTCCAGCCCGAGCCGGTCGAGCACCGCCCGGATCTCGTCCTCGGTGGGTACGTCCTCCAGATAGCGGCGGACGGTGTAGTCGGCGCCCTCGGCGTCGAGCAGGCCGATCGCGCTGCGGCACTTCGAACAGGCCGGGTTGATCCAGATCTCCATGGGGCCACGGTACGCGAAAACTCGTCTTCCGCCTGCGTCACACCAGCCTCGACAGCCTTGTGGCCAGGGGGTTTTGTCAGTGGCCGGCAGTAGAATAGAAGCAGTGTTCGAGGGTGTCGCCGGGGTCGCCGTGGTCCCCGGTGGAGCACCCCACGCGACAGGAGGATGCCTGTGCCCGCTGCCGCACTGAAGCCGAAGCCGTTGCCGACCCAGTCCACCGCGAAGCGTCCCGTCCTGCTCGACCTGCCGTACGCCCCCGTGGAGAAGCGGCCGTTGCCGGCCGGGCGTCCGCGGGAGTGGTACGTCACGCACAACCGCCGTCTGAAGGCCATGCGGCTCGCCATCGCCCTGCTCGACTCCGGTGTCCACCTGCCGGGTCAGGCGCGCGACGAGACGATACGGAGCATGGCCGAACTCATCGGCGTGCACCCGCCGTCGGACACCACCTGCCGCATGGTGCGGGCCCTCATGCGCTACTCCCGCTGAGCCGCCGCCGGCCGGCCCGGACACTCACCCCGACCGGCCGGCGAACCCGCCTACGTCGCCAGCTCCTTCTCCAGCGGTGTGCGGAAACGCGGCGTCACTCTGGTCGGGCCGAGCAGATCCCGGAGGAGGCGGGCCTGCTCGGTGACGGCCGTCTCCGCCTCCCGGCCCGCGTTCCTCGGATCCAGCAGGCGCCAGGCGATCTCGCCGTCGGGGCGCTGGGCCCAGGCGCCGACCACCTGGCCGTTCCACCACACCGTGGGGCCGACGTTGCCGCTGCGGTCGAAGAGTGCGGGCCGCAACTCCGGTGCCAGATACCAGTCGCGCTGCTGCCAGCCCATCGCCGTCGGGTCGAGAGCGGGCAGCAGGGCCGCCCACGGTTCCCGCGGGGCCGCCACCGGATCCGTGTCGCCGGCGACCACGTACCCCGTGCCCTCGTCGAGGGACACCTCCTGCGCGCCCATCGCCGCCAGCGCGCGCCGCACCTCCGTCACCCGCCAGCCCGTCCACCACTTCAGGTCGGCCTCGGTCGCCGGGCCGCAGGCCGCCAGCCAGCGGCGCAGCAGATCGGTCTGGGCGTCCGCGACGTCCAGCTCGGGATGCGTGGGCGCGAGGGCCCAGCGGAACTGCGTGGACGTCCAGGAGCCGAGCGGCCGGCCGCGTACGACCTTGCCCTCGACCCCCAGCAGGCGCAGCAGCCGGGACGACACCGTGTGCACGCCTTCGTAGCTCTTGCCCGGCGCGTAGGCGAACTGCTCCCGCAGCCGCGGCTCGTCCTCGGCGAGCTCGGCCGCCGTGGCCTGACCGCGCCGGGCCAGGGCCGCCAGCGTCGACTCCTCGACCTCCTTGAGCCAGGCCGCGTCCGGCGCGCCCGCCGCCGCCATGTCCTTGATCAGCTGCGAGCGGGCGCGGGCGGCGACGGCGACACCGGTCGAGGCGTGCACCACGGCGGTCAGCTCGGCCGGGAACACGAAGACCGTGTGCCGCATGCCGTGCATCCGCACCAGCGTGCGGTCCTCGTACAGTGCCCGCTCCGTCCGCGGTACCGTCTTCACCGGGTCGGCCAGGCGCGCGGCCACCCCCAGGTACACCGTCGCCGGATCGGTGCCGTGCAGTGCCACCAGGGACGCCGCGACCTCCTCCGGACCGGCCGCCCGTGCTCCGGCGGCCAGCCGGTGCCGCTGCGCCAGCCTGGCCCGTCGCTCCTCGACGCCGACGTACCGATGCGGTTGTCCCATGCGCCCTCCACCCGTGGTCCCGCTCTGGTCCTGCTCGTACGGGCAGCATCCTCGCCGATCCCACTGACAACCGACCGAGGGAGGGTCACAGCCCCGGGGCGCCCCACACCGGGAACCAGCGGCTCAGGTCCTGTTCGACGCGCAGGTCGTTCGCGAGGGTGGCCTTCAGCTGGAGCTCCAGGGCGTTGTCACGCTGGTGCGGACGGTCGGGCAGTGGGGCGAAGGGGTAGAAGGTGCCCCGTTTGTAGAGGTAGACCAGCGCGAGACGGCGGCCGGTGCCGTCGGCCGCCTCGCCGTCGGCGAAGCCGACCAGGGAGCACAGCAGCTGGGGGCCGAAGCCGTTGACCTCCATCGCGCTGTTCACCGCGTGCAGGTCGTTGACGAGCTCCGGCAGCTGGTCCGGGGCACGGCGGGAGAGCAGCCAGGAGTAGCCGTAGGCGTCCTTGGACAGCTCCACCGGCGGTCCCGTCCGGTCGGTGTCCGCGTCGAGCAGCGCCTGCACCTCGCGGTGCGTCTGCTCGAACGCCGCGCCCTCGACCGTGGCGAAGCACACCGCGCCCTGCCCGGTCGGCCGCAGGCCCGCCGCGGCCTCCAGCGTCACCGCCGCCGAGGGCAGCCCGAACAGCTGGTCCAGGTCCGGCGGAGCCGGTTTCGTACGGCCGAGCAGGATGTCCAGGAGCCCCATTCTCAGCCCGCCCTCCCCGGCGTCGCGGCCTCGCCCAGCTCGGCGGAGATCCGTCCCAGCTGCTCCAGCCGCTGCTCCAGGCTCGGGTGGGTGGAGAAGAACCGGGAGATGCCGGGCTCGGAGCCCAGCGCCGGGGTGAAGTAGAAGGCGTTGAAGGCCTGGGCGGTGCGCAGGTCCTCCGACGGGATCCGGGCGATGTCGCCCGTGACCTTGGTGAGCGCGGAGGCCAGCGCGGAGGGCCGCCCGGTCAGCAGGGCCGCCGCCCGGTCCGCGGCCAGCTCCCGGTACCGGGACAGCGCCCTGATCAGCAGGAAGCTGATCGCGTACACGGCCGCGGAGACGCCCATGACCATGGCGAACACGGCCAGGGTGTTCTGGTCCTTGCGGCCCCGCCCGCCGAAGAGCTCCGAGTAGAACGCGAACCGCACGACAAGTCCAGCGACCACGCCGAGGAAGGACGCGACCGTGATCACGGCGACGTCCTTGTGCGCCACGTGCGACAGCTCGTGGGCCAGCACGCCCTCCAGCTCGGCGGGTTCCAGCCGCCGCAGCAGCCCGGTCGTCACGCACACCACCGCGTTGTCCGGATTGCGGCCCGTGGCGAACGCGTTGGGCATGTCCATGTTGGACACGGCGACCACCGGCTTGGGCATGTCGGCGATGGCGCACAGCCTGTCCACGACCGCGTGCAGCTCGGGAAACTCCTCCCGCTCCACCACCCGGCCGTGCATCGCGAACAGCGCGATCCGGTCGGAGAACCAGTACTGGGCGGCGAGCGCCGCCACCGCGATCACCACGACCAGCACCCAGGACTTCAGCAGCACGATCAGCGCGGCGACGAACGCCACGTACAGCAGCCCGAGCAGGAACAGCGTGACCCCCATGCGTACGGTCAGCCGTCGGTCGCTCCGGAACCGGCTCTGCATCTTGCATCACCCCGCAGTCAGGCACTCGTCCCGCCATCCAGTGTGCACCTGAGACCCGCCATGAAGGGGTTCCGAATGCCTCCAGCAGAGGCAAAGGACCCTGTGGGCCGGCGGGTGCGCGGGCGGTGCGAGCGCGGCGTCAGCGGTCGAGCCCGGCCGCCCACGCGCGCCGCTTCAGCGTGGTCGCCGAAGAGGGCGCGGACCCGCTCCAGCAGCTCGCCCACCTCCGCCGCCCCGCGCGGCACCTCGGCCGTCGGATGCCACCCCTGCACCGACCGCGCGGCCCACGACGGCTCAGAACATGGTGCGCGTCCGGGCGTAGCCGATCAGGAGGATCAGGGCGGCGACGCAGCCGAGGACCACGGCCGTCGATATCCACGAGGAGCGGCGGGGGGCGGCCGGGTCCGGGTCGGCGCGGAAGGGGACCGGGGCCGGGGGATTGTCCTTCCAGCGGGCGGCCAGCATCCGGGCCCGGGCGGAGGGCTCCTTGTGCTCGGTGGCGTTCGCCCATCGGTGATCGAACTCGCGCTCGAGATCCTCGTGTTCGGTCATCCCCGTTACCTCACTCCTGGCCGTCGGCAAAGGATCGTCTTCCGTCTGTAGGAGACGTCTGAAGCGCCGGAAGGTTGCACGGCGGCACGGAACGGCCGGCTCCGTACGGCGGCCGTGACCCGTCCGCCGTTCCTTCACTCTTTCGGCTCAAGATGCTGCGCGACCGGTGTGCGTCTAGCCTCGATGGGAGGGTTCGCGCTGCGGCCGTGGCCACCCGCCTCATGCCTCGGAAACCCGCCCGCGTGGTGGGTGGAAGGAAGGTACTCCCATGAGAGCACAACGCGTCAGGCGGCTGTTCGCGATGTCCGCGGCCGGCGTCCTCCTGGCCGGCGGCGCCGCGATCGGTGCGGCGGGTACGGCCTCGGCGGCCTCGTCCGCCACGACGGCCACCCCGGCCCAGGTCGCCACCCATGGCGGCGGTGACTGCGGTCGCGGCGGATCGTGGGGCGGCGGCTGCGGCGGCGGCTACGACCGCTATGGCAGCGGCTACGGCGGCTTCCTCTACGACGGCATCGGCGGCCTCGGTGGCCTCGGCAGCATCGGTGGCCTCGGCGGCCTGGGCGGCATCGGCGGCCTCGGTGGGCTGGGCAGCATCGGAGGCCTCGGCGGTATCGGTGGCCTGGGCGGGCTGTTCGGCCTGCTGTGACGGCGCCCCACGCGGCACGGCCGAGGGCCGCCACCCGGAGAGGTCTTCGGGTGGCGGCCCTCACATTTCTGCCTCGCGGCAGCGGCCTGTCACACGTCGAAGTACAGCTCGAACTACAACGGCCCCTCTGCCATCTGCGGCGGAGGGGCCGTAACGCGTTGACCTGCCGTTTTGTGCGTTGGTCTGCGTTTGGTAGTGACAGACGTTATTGATCGTCCTGCGGACTGTTTGCGGACTGCGGATCGACACTGTCCGTGTTGGGCCGCTGGGGCAGCTCGTCTGTCTCGTGCGTGAGCCAACGCAGGAAGTCCCGGATGTACTGGCCTCGCTGCCGGGGGCCTACGACGGCGCCGGCCTTGTCCCACAGCTCCTTCTCGACCCTGATGGTCTGTCTCGGGGTCTTCTCTACGTTCGGCATGGCCTGAGCGTAGCCCCTTGCGGTGTCATGACACCAGGGTCTACGGTGGGTGTCATGACACCGGGAGCCTCCCGGAACGTCAACGGCCCTACCTGCGTGCTGACACACGAAGGCAGGGCCTGACGGATCACCTGCTGACACAGGAGAACCGCTATGGCGAATCATGCCATCAGCCAGCACGTTTCCGCTTCCCTCACCCGCATCCCGTCGCAGCCGGGGCCGGCCGACCGGTCGCCGCTGCAGCCGGGCTACCGCCTGGTGCCGACGCAGATCGGCCAGCCGGGCAACACCGCCACCGTGTGGATCAGCTGCCCGCTGTTCTGCACGATCGACCACGCCAACGAGCGTCAGATCGCCGTCGAGGACGTCTGGCACTCCGGCGACCTGATCGACCTGGAGATGCCGCACCACGACGGCTCGGCGCTGCTGGCGTTCTTCCGGCTGGGCCTGGACCCGCACAGCAGCAACCCGGCGCAGCGCATCCCGTTCATCTTCGCCGAGGACGGCGACAGCTCCGTCGGCCGCTACATGACCCCCGACGACCTGGAGCGATTCTGCGACCAGGCGGCGGAGACGCTCGCGCAGCTGCGGGCGATGGCGCACGCCTGCCGCGTCCTGGACCGCGAGGCCGCCGCGGAGCGTGCCGCATGACCCGCACGATCGCCATCGACACCGTCGACTACGGGCGGGTGGAGGTCGTCGAGCCGGCCTGGTGCATCGGTCACGGCCGCGAGATGGGCGTCCCGGTGTACCGCGACGACATCACGCACAACTCGGTGCGGGTGAAGGCGGGCACGGACACGGAGACGCACGGCTGGCTGCCGATGCTGACCGCCTGCGTGTCCTGGGCGCCGTTCCGCGAGATCGTGCCCGTCATCACGCTGATCGTCGACGTCGAACACGACTTCGAGGCCGAGGACGGCCGTCGTGTCGCCGAGGGCCTGCGCCTGGCCGCCTCCCGCATCGAGGTGCTGGCCACCGAGGCGATCCGCCTGCGAGGCGAGATCACGTGACCGCCCGCTGGCCGGTGCGCCGGCCGACCGAGCATGCCGCCCTGCGCGCGGTGTGCCGGTCGGCCCGGCCCCTCCCCCCTGTTCCTGCCCTGATGGCCGCTCTGGTCGAAGCAGTCGACCGCCGCGACCGGGAGGGCATCTGCCTCTGCTCGCACCGCGTGGTGCGGGCTGCCGCCCCGAAGGAGATCAGCGAATGACCACCGCGACTCTGCCCCGTATCCCCGCCGACGTGTCCGACGAGCTGCTGCGGAAGCTGCACCTGGAGGCCGTCTGGAACGTGCCGCTCGCCGAGCGGCGCACCTGCCCCGAGCACCTGAACTGGCGCGCCGTGTGCGCCCCGAAGCACGCCCTGGAGGCCTGAAGTGAAGTTCAAGGAAGAGATCCGAAAGCGGCTCGTCGACCACACCGTCGACGGGGTGACGCACCAGATCGCCCAGCCGTACCGGGTGAAGGTGCCGGTCCTGCCGGCCGACTGGGACGGGCGGGCGATGAAGGCCGTGTCCACCCTGGTCCTGGCCCTCACCGGCATCGCCATCGTGTGGTCGACCGTCTCGATCGGCCAGCTGCTGCAGGGCGGCCCCGGTTACGCGGCCGCCGCGCTGTTCGACATCTCCTGGCTGTCGGTGCTGCTGCTGGAGTGGATGGCCCGCTTCGACCCGTCCAAGCGGAAGTTCGCCCGGACGATGGGTTTCCTGCTAGTCGGCATCACCGCGGCCGCCATCTTCTGGCACGGCATGCTCGCCGGGTCGGTGGCTCTGGCCGTGGTCGGGGCGATGGTGTCCGTCATCGCGAAGGCGCTGTGGATGGCCGTCTTCAAGCACGTCGACCGTGAGCTGTCCCCGGAGGACCGCCAGTGGGTGGCCGCGGAGATGAGCAAGGCCAACGCGAAGATCGCCATCGCAGGGGTTCGCCGGCAGGCCGCTGCGGCGGAGGTGCGGGCCCGGCTGGAGATCCTGGCCGCTGAGAAGGCGCTCGGCGAGCTCGACGAACAGGACGCGAACACGGCCGAACACGAGGTCGAGCAGGCGCCCGCCCGGGTGGCGCTGAGCAGTGCGAACACGGTTCGCGAACCGGCCGCCGAGGTGCTGTCGATCGCCGAGTTGGCGCGGCAGCAGGTCGCGGCCGGTGCCTCCAACCAGCAGGCCGCCGACGAGATCCTGCGCCGCCTGCCGGGCGCCAACGTCAAGTCGGTTGAGGCCACGGTGCGGCGTGAGGCCCGCCGTCTGACCCGCTACATGTGAGGAGAGATCCCGTGCCCAGCTCGTACACCACCGGAGAGAAGCTGCGCCTGGCCGTGCTCGTCGGCAAGGCCGCCAAGCAGTCGATGGCCGGGGACCGGAACGTCGACACCATCAGCCCGCGGGTGAAGCGGGAGGTGGAGCGGATCGAGCAGCGGGCCGCCGACCGCGGCGCCCGCGAGGTGAAGGCCCTGCAGACCCGCCTGGAGCAGGCCCGTACCGGCGCCGCGACGGCGAAGGCGGCGATGCGCACGAGCCGCGGCCAGGACCGGGCGAAGGCCCGCCGCGAGATGCAGCAGCACGAGCAGGCCGCCCGCCGCCTCGAGCGCGAGTTGCGCCGCTACCGCTAGCTACGCCCCGGGGACGGCCCCAACCGCCAAGCAGCGGCCGTCCCCGGGCCTCCCTGTCCCTCCGTAGAGAGAAGGAACCACCAGCATGACCGACACTGTCCCCGAGCGGGTAAACGGGCACGCCAAGCCGAAGGTGGGCCTGCTGAAGTTCGCCCCCGAACCGAAGACCGAACAGGCCGTCGAGCAGCGCGAACACGGTTCGCGGCCCCGCCGTCGGGTGCGGATCGACTCGCTGCGGCGGGTCGTCGTCGAGACCCGCACGAACCCGGTGTACCGGTTCACCGTGCGGCACGGCGCCTACGTGTGGGGCGGCACCCGGATCCTGGCCCGACGGGCGTGGGACGGGCGGACGGCGGCCCGGCACGAGCGGATGATGCGGATCGCGGAGGCCGGCGGGAACGAGGAGCTTGTCCGCGAGTGGGAGCAGCGGGCACACACGTTCCGTGAGGCCCGGCAGCGGCGCCGGATGGAGCTGCTGCAGATGGCCTTGCACGCACCGAAGGCGCTGTTCACGGCCACGGTCGCCAGTACGGGCCTGCTGCTGATGCTCGGTGTCCTGCTGGCTTGGGCGAACCACGACGTGCACCAGGTCCTCACCCCGCTCAACGCGATGCTGCAGCTGGTGAGCTGGGCTGCGTTCATCGCAGGTGTCGTCTGGGGTCCGCTGCTGACGGCGCTGCCGTGGCTGGCCCTGGCCGCCGTGTGGGCGGTCGGCCGGCACCAGCACACCGCCCCGGTCTGGGCGCTTCCCGTCGACGAGCTGCCGCAGGACGCCGTGCCCGACGAGGGCGCGATCCTGCGGGCGCTGGGCGCTCTGGGCATCGCCCCGCTGAACAAGGCCATCAAGGAGGGATGGCAGCCCCGTTGGGTGCAGCCGACCACGCGGTCCGGGAACGGCTGGCACACGAAGCTGCAGCTGCCGCTGGGTGTCACCGTCGAGATGGTCAACGGCAAGAAGCCGGTCCTGGCGCACAACCTGCTGCGCAAGCCGGTCGAGGTGTGGCCGACGGAGCCGCCCAACGAGCCGGGCGTCCTCGACCTGTGGGTTGCTGACCAGGGCTCCCTGTCCGGGAAGGTGGCGCCGTGGCCGCTGCTGAAGGAGGGCACCACGGACTACTTCCGCGGCGTGCCCGTCGCCGTGTCCCAGCGCGGTGACCAGGTCATCGGCAAGCTGATGGCGTCCAACTGGATCGTCGGCGGCATCATGGGCTCGGGTAAGACGTCCATCGTCGTCTCGCTGCTGCTCGGCGCGATCCTGGACCCGCTCGTCGAGGCCGAGGTGTACGTGATGGCCACGAACGTGGACTACGACCCGCTGAAGCCGCGACTGCGAACCCTGGTGAAGGGCGACGACAAGGAGCAGCTGAAGGCGGCCCTGGACCGGCTTCGGAGCCTCACGAACGAGGTGACCGAGCGGGGCAAGCTGCTGGAGGAGCTGGGCGGCGACTCGCCGAAGCTGACGCGGGAGCTGGCGTTGAAGGACGCGCGGATGCGGCCCCGGGTAGTCGTCTTCGACGAATGCCACGAGCTGTTCATGGACAAGGACTACGGCAAAGAGGCCGCTGAGCTGGCCATCCGTGTGATGAAGAAGGCCCGGAAGGTGGGCATCACCTTGATCTGGACCACCGTCTCTCCGACGGCGGACAGCCTTCCGCGGGACGTCACCCGCAACACGTCGCACCGGGTGGCGTTCGCGGTCGGCGACCAGGTCGCCAACGATGGCCTGCTCGGCTCGGGCCGGTACAAGGCCGGCGTCCGGGCGACCGAGCTGATCCCGAGCGTCGACGTCGGTACGGCCGTGACCGTCGGCTTCACCAACAAGCCGTTCGAGGTGATCCGCGCGTACTACGTCGAGCGGAACCCCGAGAAGGGCATCGACGAGGTGACGCCGGTCGTCGAGCGGGCGATGGGCCTGCGGGACGGTGTCGAGCACGCGACGGAGCCGACGTTCCAGCCGGCCGACCCGCTCGCCGACGTCGCCGCGGTCCTCGGCGACGAGCCGCGTGTCCTCACCCAGGAGGTGCTGCACCGGCTCGCTGAGCACAACCCGGACGCCTACCGCAGCTGGGGGCCGGCGGACCTGAAGAAGGCTCTGGAGCCCTACGGCGCCGAGCAGTACAAGTCCGGAGGCAAGTCCGTGGTGGCCCGCGACCGCGTCCAGGACGCCATCCTCGAGCGCCTGGCGGAGGACGTCGACGAGGAGGGAGACGCTGAGATCTGAGGGAGTTCTCCCTACCCGCCTCCCCGACGTGCCTCCCTCGGCGTGACCTGCACAAACGTTCGCTGAGGGAGGTGAGGGAGGCAGCGCCGAAGGGGCGCCCAGAGACCCGGAAACGGGCCTGTGGGCGCCCCTTTTTGCGTTCCCTCCCTAGTGCGGCCTCCCCACTCTTGCGCGAGCCTCCTGCACCCGCTGGACGCGCTGCAGGTCGGCGACCGTGAAATCGGCCGTCCGGGCGTTGATGATGTATTGCGTCGACGGTCCGGAGGCTGCAGCAGTGCCGACAGCGGCAGCCCCCTGGATTGCCCGCCACTGGCTTGCGGTCAGAACCGCCTCCGGCTCGCCGGTCTTGTTCACCGCGGCCGTCACACCAGGCTGCAGCCAACCGCCCGAGTCGTAGCCGGCGGGCGGGCGGTTTGGGTTGGCCTGCTGGACTCGAGTGATGTTGCCGTAGCGGGCAACTATGTAGCGTGCGGCAGCCGCGACGTTCGCTACGGGATCAAGGATTCCCCTGCTCCGCAGGGATCTTGGCACGTAGGCGTTGAACGTGCCGGGGATCGTCTGCGCCAGGCCCTGGCTGGGGTGGCCCGCCTTCGCGTTGGAGTCCCAGCGGTTGATGGCCTTCGGGTTCCAGCCCGACTCCCTAGTGATCAGGGTGTTGAGCCCGGCCTGCCACTGCCCGAGCGTTCCGGGCGGCGGTATCCCTGCGGCGCGCAGGGCGGCGTTGATGACGGCCAGGTGCTGTCCGGTCGGAATCTTCCCGCCGAAAGCGGGGGTGGCCAGCTCATCGCCCTTCTTACCGGCTCCGATGAGCCTGTCGACGAGGCCGCGCACGGCCGACTTCAGGATCCCGACGAAGCCGACGTTGCCGCCCGGGATCGCGTTGATCAGCGGGTTCACCACGTGGCTTACGCCGGCTTTGATGGCCCCGCCGAAGGTGTCCTTCAGCCACGAAGCACCCTTCTTGATCTTGTCCCAGGCGCCGGAGAGGGCGCTGCCGATACCGCCGAAGATGCCGCCGCTCTTGAAGCCGGGCAGGCCGAGGGCCTTCTGTACGCCGCTGATACCGCCGGAGCGGGCTGCGGCGTTCATCTGGTTCACGTATCCGGGGCCGACGGCGCGGGTCCACTCCGGGCGCATGATGGCCTCGCCACCGGACAGCGCCGCCAGGTGCACGTCCCGGCCCGGCGTATATCCTGGAAGGACACCGCCCGTGGCGAATTTCAGCGGGTCCAAATGTTTTCCGCCGAATGCGTCGGTTACAAGATTCCAGACTTTCCGAATTCCCGAGTTATACACCGTATTCACGATGAAAGCGACGGGAACCCGGGCAATCTCCTTGATCTTGTCCCAGGCGGTTTTGATGCCGCTGCGGGCCGCGTCAAAAGCGCCGACCATCCGCCGCCGCAACGTGTCTCCCCAACCGGGGATCGTTTTGGTGAAAAAGTCCCGGATCGGGTAGATCACCCACGACTTTATCTTGCCCCAGATGTTCTGCAGGCCGGTCAGCTCCGCCTGCCAGAAAGCGACGACCCGGTTCTTCATGGACGATGCCCAGCCGGGAATTGTGACCGTGAAAAAATCACGGATCGGGTACAGCACGGTCGATTTGATCGCCGACCAGACGGCGGAGAACCCGGCCCGCACCTGATCCCAGTGCTTGACGATCCACACCACGGCCAGCCCGATCGGGCCGGTCAAGGCGCCGAGGATCCACGGCCAGTTGGTGGACACCCAGGCCAGCACCGTGTGGAAGGCGTTGGGGATCGTCGTCGTGAAGAAGCTGACGAACGGCCCAGCGAACCAGTTGTACACGGCCAGGGCCACGGTCTTGATGCCCGAGAACGCAGCCTGCACGATCGCCCGGAAGGTAGCCGACTTGTTGTAGGCGACCACCAGGGCGGCGCCCAGGGCGACCAGGCCCACGATGATCAGACCGATGGGGTTCGCCGCCATGATGGTGTTGAACAGGCCCTGTGCAGCCGCCCAGCCGCGGGTGACCAGAGCTGCCACCTTCGTCGCGCCCACGTACACGCCGATGCTCGCCGCGAGGACGCCCAGACCCGTCGCCAGGGGCAGCACCCACGCCTGGTTGTCCTTCAGCCAGCCGAACGCCGACTTGGCCACGCCCGCCATCGTGGTCAGGGCCGGGATCAGGTAGGTGCCCACCACGTTCACCAGATCCTGCTGCAGGGTGCGAGTGAACACGGTGATGGCCTGCGACGGCCCGGAGCGGATCGTCTTGCCGGCCTTGTCCGCGGCCCCGCCGACCTGGCCGAGCCCCTTCGCCGCCTTCGACGGATCCATGGCGAACAGGGCCTTGCCCAAGTCTTCCGCTTGCGTGCCGAACAGGGCTGTGGCCGCCTGCGCCTGCTTCACGGGGTCCTTGATGCCGCGGAGCCGGTCCAGGGTGGTGTCGAGGGCCGCCGTGGCGGACTTGCCGCCCTTGCCGAACTTCGCGGCCATGTCCGTCGCGTTCAGACCCAGCAGCTTGAAGCCCTGCTGAGTCGTCTTCGACCCGTCCACGGCCCGGATCGAGAACTCCTTGATGGCGTCGGCAGCGACGTCGGAGTCCCGGGCGCCCGCCTTGATCGCCTGATTGATCAGACCGATCGCGGTGGTGCCGTCCAAGCCGGCCTTCCTGAACTGGGTGCCGTACTCGTTGATCGTGTCGAGGAAGTCGCCACCCTTGTCCGCGCCCGTCTGGAAGCCGCGGGTGATGAGGTCGAACGCCTCGGAAGAGTTCTTCGCCAGGCCAGTACGGATCGCCTGCGCGGCAGCGTTCGTCACCGCGGGCATGTCCTGCCCGAAGATGTTCGCGACGTCAGAGGCCTTCGTAGCGATGGACTGAAGCTGCTTGTTCGTCGCCCCCGGCGGCGCCAGGCCAGCCTGCACGACGCTCTTGATGGTGTCCGCAGCATCCTGGAACGAGCCCGACACCCCAGAGCTGTACAGCTTGCCCGCGACCTTGCCGAGCTTCGCGGCCTCCGGCCCCGTCGCCCCCAGCTGCGCCTGCAGCGTCTTGGTGACGTTCGCCTGCCCGATCGCGTCCTTCAGGCCCTTGACGAGCAGGGCGCCCGCCGCGACGCCGGCCGCGGCAACGCCCGCCTTCAGCTTGTCCTTGAAGCCACCGCCCGCAGCATCCCCAGCGTCGCCGCCAGCCGAGGCCGCAGGGCCTACAAGCTGGCGGCGAATCTCATCCGAGATGCCTCGGATTGAGGGGACAATCTGGAGAGTGGCATAGCCCACTGTGGGCATGCCGTACCCCTTACGCTGCGGTCAGGTCGATCTCGACGATCGAGGACGGGCGGAGGATCTCCAGACCGAACCGGCCCTCGAAACGGAAGCGGAGCATGTTCCGCTCGAAGTCCGTCGCGCCCGAGCCGGCACCCAGCGCGTTCGGGTCGTACACGTTCTCCGACCAGTCCAGGACGCCGTCCTGACGCACCTGCAGCTTCATCTGCTGGAAGTCCGCCAGATAGGCCGTACCGATCGGCACCGCGTCCGAGACGACCACAGGGGCACCCCACAGGCGGCGCGCTGAGCGGTCGACGGTCGTCTGCGGGCCGCCGTAGTAGAAGCGGTTCTCGTTGTCCGCCAGAAGCTCGATCGCTTCCCAGTCCTCCGGCGTCATCAGGAACGCGGCCGTGGCCATGTAGCCGTACCGCTCCAGCTTCGTGACCGCCTTGCGGGTGGTGACCAGGACGTCTGTGGCGAATGCCTGCGTCTGCGAGCCGGACACGTTCGCCAGGCCGGTGAAGTGCTCACCAGTGCCGTCACCGTTGATGATCTCGTCTTCCAGGGCCAGGTCGAGGCCGAGACGCATCTCCTGGTCGATGAACTGCCGCAGCAGCGGGACGTCGTCGAGATCCTGCTTGGCGATCGGCTCCGACAGGTGCGCGATCGTCCGCACTCGGTCGTCGAACCGCTGGTTCTGGTACTGCGAGGTCGGCTTCTTCGCGCCCTGCGCGACCACCGCGGCGTTGTTCGTGCGGAGGATCTGCCGCATGTAGGCGAAGCGGCCGGTCGTGTTCTGCACGTTCGGCATCAGCTGGCGGACGGACAGCACCGGGACGTCCAGGCGGACCGGCTCCGGGTCCAGCGGCACCGAGACGGGGATCGTGCCCGACGCGAAGATGCCCTTGTAGCCCTGGGCGCCGCCGAGCTGCTCGAGCATCGTGTCAGCCCAGTTGCTGCCGCCCGATGCCTTCACCCGCGGGTGCATGGACGCGGCCTTGCCCGCCGTGCCGGGCGTGACGCCCTCGCCGAGCGCGGCCAGAGCCTGCCGCATCGTGTCGCCGGCCTTCAGCTTCTCGATGTCGGCCTTCAGGCCCTTCGCGGTCTCCAGCAGCGCGGCCACCTCGGACGCTTCGTCCGCGGTGAAGTCCCGCCCCTCTGCCTTGGCCGCGATGGCTTGCGCCTTCTTGACGGTGTCCTGCAGCTCCTCGCGCAGCTGCTCGATGTTCTTGTGCATGGGATGCCCTCTCGGGAAGTCGTCGTGTCTTCCCGGCGCACTGGAACGAGCAGCTCGACGGTGGCCTTATGCAGAGGCGGCCGGAGCAACGCTGGCTCAACAGTGGGATGCCGGAGGCGCCGAACTCAGCGGGCCTGCAGCAGGCGGAGGGACCCCCCGGGGCCGGCCTTGAGAGACGGGCGGTGCGGCTGGCGGTGGAGGAGCACCGCGGGCCGCTCGCTGGCCTCTCGCAGCCACTCACGGACGGGTTTCTCGCGGACCGAGGATGGCCGTCGATCAACCAATGGTCATTCTAGCTGGTAGAGCTGACAGTGCGGGAGATCTCCACGCCATTGCAGTACGTCGTGTACTCGACATGCTCACAGGCACAGGACAGCGGCACCAGACGACCGACGTCGCCGTCACCGACGAACCACACGGCTCCCTGGCCGTCCACCACCGCGGCCTGCGACAGATCGGCCGTCCACGGCCCCTCCGGAGGCTCCTCAGCGTGCTCCATGACGGCCAGGACCAGCTGCACAGCCGCAGCCTCCGAACCGTCCAACGCGCGCACCCTCACCACTGCCTCCAATCCCGCAGATCCCACTGCGACGCCACCTCGGCCGGCGCCGTCACCGGGCCGTCCAGGGTCGGCACCGTCACCACCGGGCCCTGCGTCGGCTCCTGCTGCACTTCCTCGTCAACGGTTTCTGACACGATTCGCCTCCTGACCTGCGGGGATCCTCCGTAGACCCCCTATCGAAGATTCTGAGCACGCGTGCGTCTCACTGACCGCGGCGGCTCCCTGACCAGCACGTCTAGCGATCTGTACGGCCTTACCCCCCGGCCCGGGCCGCCCATCGTCGCTGGTTGCCGCGGAGTGCTTCGGCCTTGGACTTGTCGGCGTGGCACGGGTCGGCGTGGATGAGGCCGAGGTTGTCGAGGTCGCTGATGCTGCCGCCTTCGGCGACGGGCCTGATGTGGTCGAGCTGCAGGGTCTCCCCTTCGGCTGGCTCGCCTCCGCAGACGTAGCAGCAGCCGTTGTCACGTGCGGCGACGCGGCGTTTGAGGGCTCTCCAGGCTCCGCTGCTGATGCCGTAGCGCTCGCGCATGGTGGCACGGTTGGCCCAGGCTTGCGGCTGGTGTTCGTCGCAGCGTCCGCGTTTGGTGGCGAGCTCTCGGCACATGGGTTCGGTGCATCTGCTCGGTGGTGCTTGGGGCATGTGGTCCTCACAAAAGTCGGAAACTGTCGGCGCTGTCCTGGCGATTCACCGCGACGGCACCCTGGCCCGGGCGGTGGGGATGTGCTCCCCCTCCCCTCATGCGGCGGGCGGCCCGTCGGGTCCCCCTGCCTGTATGCGGGTGAGGTGGTCGCGGAGCCGGGTGATCTGGGATGGCCGTGCGTGGATGGCGAGGGCTGCGAGGGAGCCGAGGGCGACGGCTGCGGCCTCGCGGACGGTGCGGTCGTCGGCGAGCTCCAGGAGCCGCTCGACGGTCTCGTGGTCGACGCTGAGAGCCGCGAGGGCGAGGCTTGCGCCCTGCTGCTGCGGGCTGGCGATGCGGGTGAGCTTGGTGCGGTGGCGGGCTTGGACGCCGGCCGCGCGCGGCACGCGCATTGCTGCTCGCCTGTCGTTGTTGTTCATGCTGCTTCCTCGTCTGGGAGTTGGAGGTTGGGGCACTGCCCTCCGTGTACGTCGGTGCAGGGGGGCCGGTGGGGGGCCCGGCATAGGTGGGCCCCGCATCCCCTCACGCAGGGCCGCCCGCGCTTGCCCGGCAGGGGGCGGTCACAGGCAGCACAGCGGCGGAGGGTCCGGGTCACGCTGCATCACATCCCGGGTGGGTGGTCTGGCCGGGCTCCAGCGGCTCGAAGGGGAAGCCGCAGCCGGTGCACTTGGGCTGTTGTGAATGTTGGGGCTGCAATGGCGTGAGTCCCGTCTCAGCCCGACTCAGACCGCTCCCGTAGCCGTTGAGACGGGTTGAGTCGGGACTCATGCCATTGCGGGCGTCACTTTTCAGAGCGATCCCGGAGTAGGTCGGAATCTGCTTGCCGTCGTCGCCGCGGGGCCGGGTTCGCTTCACCTGAGGGACGACCGACTGGAGGTTGCGCCCGAACATCGCCTTGGTGCCGTGGCGGACTCCCTGGTCGTCGGCCCAGTCCTTCCAGGACTCCCACAGCTCGTCGACCGTGACCTCACAGGTCGGTCCCTTGTCGCATCGCTCCCGAACGAACGCGGAGGTGGGCGACGCGGTGTCCTGCATGGTGGTGACGGCCTCGGCGGACCCGGGCGGCTCCGTGATGTGTCCCTGCCGCTCCAGGCGGGCCAGGCCGTCGAGTGCCCAGTTGAGGATGCCGGGCATCTCCGCGGCCAGCTTGTCCGTGAGGCTGGTGTCTTCCTTGCCCAACCAGCTCACGGTCATGTTCAGCACGATGAAGCGGCGGGCGATGACGCCGGAGGCATCGCCGAAGTTCGGCAGCTCGTTGGACAGGATCATCAGCCGGGTCGGCATCTTGCCCGTCCACGCCTTCTGGAACTTCCGGTCGACGTCGATGGTGTCCTCACCGGAGATGGTGAGCAGCCGCTCGACGACCTGATGCCCGTCTTTCCCGGCAAGCCGGGCATCAGAGATGACCGCGAGGGACTTTCCCAGCAGCGGCGCCAGACCGAAGTTGGTGGCGAGGCCGGCGAGCGTCGGACCGGCCATGTTTCCCTTGCCGACGAGGTTCGTCAGGATCCGGGCGATGGTGCCCTTGCCTGATCGGGTGGGGCCGACGACGAGCATGATCTTCTGCTGGTCGGTACGTCCGGACAGGACGTAGCCAAACCACTCCTGCAGTGCCTTGATGGACTTCTCGTCGTCCGGCCAGACCTGCTTGAGGAACTGCTCCCAGGTGGGCGCCGCCGCATCCGGGTCGTAGTCGAACGGAACCGAGACGAGGTTGAAGAACCCCGGGGTGAGCGGCAGCAACTCCCGGTCTGCGACGCGCAGCAAGCCATTCGTGCACGCCACGATGGGACTGCCCGAACCGTGTGCGTTAGAAGTGCCAGAGTCCCGACTCAACCCGTCTCGGGTGATCCATTCCGGAGCGTCGACGGACGGCCGCAGGTGGATGACGGCGGAGATGGCCTCCATGAGGTCGGAGATCTTCCGCTTCGTCGGCGACCAGGGCTTGATGATGGGCACGTTGTGCTTGTCGACCCCGGCGCAGTACTCGGCGTGTTCCAGCTTCTTGTAGAGACTGGCGCGCACCTCCTGGTCATCCATCTCGCGCCAGTAGGAGCCCTCCCAGCGCATCCAGGTGCCGCGCCAATACCGCCTGGTGGGCAGGCCGGTGTCCTGGTGGCGCCAGGCGGGGGCCAGCTCGCGGGCGACGGCCATCGGGTTGGTGGGCGGCGGCATCTCGCGCTCGTCCGTCACGCTGCTGCCCTCCCTTCGGTGTAGGTCAGGTACTTCCCGGGCTTGCCGGGGATGCGGATGGGGGGCCAGCCGGGCGTTGCCTGCAGCTGGTGGGGAGGCTTGGGCTTGGCCAGCTCGTCGAGCTCGGCACGACTGCGTCCTTCGCCGAGTGGTGGCCGGGGCCGGCTGGCGTCGCGGAACCATGCGAGCAGGGCGTCTTCGTCGCCGTACTTCCGCCACATTTCGGCGGCGTACAGAGCAGCAGCGAGGCGCCGGGGGTCGTCGGGTTCGAGGGCGATCCATGCGGGTGAGCCGTAGCGGGGGAACACGTGTGCGAGGTAGCACGCTTTGGCGTCGGCCCAGAGGGTGACGATGTCGTCCGGCTCGATGACGGGTACGCTGTCGTCAGCTTCGCCGCCCGCGAGGTTCTTCTGAAACGGCCCGGATTCCGCCCGGGCCGTTTCTGCTTTCTGGGTCATGCCGCCTTGGCCCCCTCGGCCTGCTCCTGCTCCCAGCGCAGTACCTCGGCCTCGTCGTACAGGGCGCGGCGGCCCACCTTGATGCTCTTGGGCCCGTATCCGATGTGCCGCCAGTAGCGGACCGTGCTGGCAGCGGTCCTGAATCGCGCCGCCAGCTCGTCGGTCGTCAGCCAGCGCTTATCCATGGCCATCCTTCACTGAAAGAAGTGCGCTTCATGTTGCGATGGATGGACCGTAGCAGCGTTGACTAGCTTCGTCTAGCGCCATACGCTTCACCGCATGAAGATCGATGATGTGGGAGCGGCTTTCGGGGCGCAGGTGAAGCAGGCGAGAGAGGCCCGCAGTTGGTCTCAAGCCGAGCTGGCGCGGCGCCTCAGTTCGGCGATGGACAAGGAGGTGAATCCCCTGGTCATCACGCGGATTGAAGGCAACAAGCGGCCCGTTTCAATTGCCGAGCTGGTCGCCCTGGCGTCCATCTTCGGCACCACGCCGGGCAGTCTGCTTGAAGGTATGAGCGTCGACGCTGACCACATCGACCACATCGAAGCCGATAGGTCTGTTGGCCGCTGGGTCATGCGGGAGGCCGCAGCCCGTCGCTCCCTCAGTGATCTGGCTCTTTACCTCAAGCGGCACCCGCATACACGGGGAACGGTCCAGGAATCCCTGTATCGGGCCATCGGCGCTGAGGCCAGTGAGATCATGCGCCGCCTGGACGACGCTGAGGTGGAGGACGAACCGCGTGGCGAGCAAGAGCATCAAGAAGCGCCCGAACGGTAAGTGGCGGGCCCGGTACAGGGACCTGGCTGGCAAGGAGCATGCTCGGCACTTCGACCGGAAGGTGGACGGGGAACGCTGGCTGGACGAGGTGACGGCCGCGCTGGTGACCAACACCTACGTCGATCCGAAGGACAAGAAGCTCACGGTCGACCAGTGGTGTGACCTGTGGATTGAGTCCTATGCGAAGCGTGAGTCGACCGTGCGGCAGGCCAAGGTGCACCTGGCGCAGATCCGCGAGGAGTTCGGCCCCCTGCCGCTGCTGGCTGTAGACGAGATGGCCGTGAAGCGGTGGATGGCGCGGCTGCTCCGCGAGGGCGTAGCCCAGTCGTACCGGTTCGCGCTGCACAGCCGGTTGTCTCAGGTTATGCGGGCCGCGGTGCGGGCCAAGAAGATCACGACGAACCCGTGCTCCCGGGAGACGTCTCCGGGCGGTGGGAAGCAGCGGCCCTATGTGTGCACGGATGCCCAGCTGTGGCAGCTGTACGAGGCCGCAGAGGAGAAGTACCGGCCGGCGATCCTGCTCGGAGCGTTCGCCGGCCTGCGCACGGCGGAGGCATGCGGCCTGCGGGCCATCGACGTCGACCTGGACGCGCGCACGGTCACGCCCACGTTGCAGTACCCGGACAAGCCCCTGAAGACCGAGGGCAGCGTCGCGGCCGTCCCGATCCCGGACGCGTTCGTCGGCGAGCTGAAGCGGCTGCTGGACGGCCGCACGGACGGGTGGGTGCTGCTGGACGACGACGGCGGCCAGCTGGGGCCGTGGAAGGTCGAGCGGCACATGCGCCGGATTCGCAAGGCGGTCCCCGGGCTGTCCCCGGAGTTCCGGTTCCACGACCTGCGGCACTACTACGCGAGCATGCTCATCGATGCCGGCTTGTCGGTGAAGGTGGTGCAGCAGCGGCTGCGGCATTCGAAGGCGACGACGACGCTGAACACTTACGGTCACCTGTGGCCCGACTCGGACCAGTCGACCCGGGTCGCTGTCGAGCGTGCGATGGGCCCCTTGATCAAAAATGCTGCGGACCCTCTGCGGACTGTCGAAGAGTCCGCGGAGGGTCCGTCCAGCTCAGGCCCTAGTTAGGGCTTAGACATCGAAGTACAGCTCGAACTCGTGCGGGTGCGGACGCAGCTGGAGCGGGGCGATCTCGTTGGTGCGCTTGAAGTCGATCCACGTCTCGATCAGGTCGGACGTGAACACGTCGCCCTGGAGGAGGAACTCGTGGTCGGCCTCGAGGGCGTCGAGGACGGCGCCGAGGGAGGTCGGGACCTGCGGGACGCCCGCGTGCTCCTCGGGAGCGAGCTCGTACAGGTCCTTGTCGATCGGCTCGGCCGGCTCGATCTTGTTCTTGATGCCGTCCAGGCCGGCCAGCAGCAGCGCCGAGAAGGCCAGGTACGGGTTGCCGGAGGAGTCGGGCGCGCGGAACTCCACGCGCTTGGCCTTCGGGTTCGAACCGGTGATCGGGATACGCATCGCGGCGGAGCGGTTGCGCTGCGAGTACACCAGGTTCACCGGGGCCTCGAAGCCCGGCACCAGACGGTGGTAGGAGTTCACCGTCGGGTTCGTGAAGGCCAGCAGCGACGGGGCGTGCTTGAGGATGCCGCCGATGTAGTAGCGGGCGGTGTCCGACAGGCCCGCGTAACCGGCCTCGTCGTAGAACAGCGGGTCGCCGTTGCTCCACAGCGACTGGTGCACGTGCATGCCCGAGCCGTTGTCGCCGAAGATCGGCTTCGGCATGAAGGTCGCCGTCTTGCCGTTGCGCCAGGCGACGTTCTTCACGATGTACTTGAACAGCTGCAGGTCGTCCGCGGCGGCCAGCAGCGTGTTGAACTTGTAGTTGATCTCGGCCTGGCCGGCGGTGCCCACCTCGTGGTGCTGGCGCTCGACCTTCAGGCCGGCCCGGTCCAGCTCCAGGGAGATCTCGGCGCGCAGGTCGGCGAAGTGGTCGACCGGCGGGACCGGGAAGTAACCGCCCTTGTAGCGGACCTTGTAACCGCGGTTGTCCTCCAGCGCACCGGTGTTCCAGGCGCCGGCCTCGGAGTCGATGTGGTAGAACGACTCGTTCTCCGCCGTGCGGAAACGGACGCTGTCGAAGACGTAGAACTCGGCCTCGGGGCCGAAGTACGCGGTGTCGGCGATCCCGGTGGAGGCCAGGTACGCCTCGGCCTTCTTCGCCACGTTGCGCGGGTCACGGGAGTACTGCTCGCCCGTGATCGGGTCGTGGATGAAGAAGTTGATGTTGAGGGTCTTGTCCCGGCGGAACGGGTCCACGCGCGCGGTGGACAGGTCGGCGCGCAGGGCCATGTCGGACTCGTGAATGGCCTGGAAGCCACGGATCGAGGATCCGTCGAAGGCCAGCTCCTCGTCGGGGTCGAACGCCTCAACGGGCACCGTGAAGTGCTGCATGACGCCCGGCAGGTCGCAGAAGCGGACGTCGATGAACTTGACGTCCTCGTCCGCGATGAACTTCTTGGCCTCGTCGGCGTTCTGGAACATCCAGCTCCTCCTACTCCCGACCGTCCCGCCGGGGTGGTAGATCGTTCGTGCGGCCAGTGCGGTGGCACACGCTGATGCCGACCCTAGGGACGGGTGATTTCTCGGGCGTGACCCATTTGTTTCGCAGAAGTTAACCGGCCCGGGTGGGGTCACGTCCGTGGACACCCCGGCCGACCCCGTCCTTCCAGCCTCGCAGTACCGTGGACGGGTGGACAACAGGCAAGCAATCGGATCGTGGCTCTCCGGGCCGCGGGCGGCCATGGAAGAAGCCGGTGCCGACTTCGGCTACCGCGGTGAGCAGCTCGGGCTCCCGGAGGAGGGGCCGAACTCGATCGCCCGCCCGGGCCGGCGTTTCGGGGCGCTCGCCGTGGACTGGGGCGTGTGCCTCCTGATCGCATACGGCCTGATCACGGACAGCTACAACAAGGCGGCGCAGGTCTGGGCACCGCTGATCCTGTTCGTCCTGATGGTCCTCACGCTCGGCACCGTCGGCCTCACCCCGGGCAAGCGGCTCTTCGGCCTCCGTGTGGTCGCCCTGAACACCGGGCGGGCGAACCCCTGGCGCGCCCTCCTGCGCACCGTCCTGCTGTTCCTCGCCCTCCCGCCCCTGATCTGGGACCGCGACGGCCGGGGACTGCACGACCGGCTGGCGGGCACCGTGGAGGTGCGCATCTGAGGAGTACGACGATGGGGGCGCCCGGATCACCGGGCGCCCCCATCGTCGTGACTCAGGAGATCAGCGGGCCTTCGGGCCCCGCGGCATCCGCATGCCCTTGGGCATCGGTCCCTTCGGCAGCGGCATGTTGCTCATCAGGTCGCCCAGGGCGCGCAGCCGGTCGTTGGTGGCGGTGACCTGGGGGCCGGTCAGCACGCGCGGGAACTTCAGCATCGTGGTGCGCAGCTTCTTCAGCTCGACCATGCCCTCGCCCTTGCCGACGATCACGTCGTGCACCGGGACGTCCGCGACGATCCGGTTCATCTTCTTCTTCTCGGCGGCGAGCAGGGACTTCACCCGGTTCGGGTTGCCCTCGGCGACCAGCACGATGCCGGCCTTGCCGACCGCGCGGTGCACCACGTCCTGGCTGCGGTTCATCGCGACG
Organism: Streptomyces sp. MK7; assembly: GCF_032658145.1. Classification (NCBI taxonomy): domain Bacteria; kingdom Bacillati; phylum Actinomycetota; class Actinomycetes; order Kitasatosporales; family Streptomycetaceae; genus Streptomyces; species Streptomyces sp. MK7. Next base: position 252,190 of record NZ_JAVACL010000005.1, on the reverse strand, counting down.
GCCGGGGTGGTGGTCCAGCCGCGGCCGACGTTGTCCAGCACCGCCGCGGCGGCGCCCGGCTGGCCCTCCATCTGCCCGAAGGCCGCCCGCTCCGCCCGGCGTCCGAAGACGATCGCCGTCGCGAGGAAGGCGAGCAGGATGCCCAGGATGCCCAGGTAGACCGGGTGGCTGATCGCGAAGCCGACCCCGAGGAGGACACCGAAGATGATGATGAAGACGCCCGCCAGAATCAGGCCGATCTTCGGATCGGCCTTGCGGGTCATCTTGAACGTCAGGGCGATCTGCTTGAGTCGCCCCGGGTTGGCAGCCTCGGCTGCGGTTTCCTTCCTCGCCATGTCACGAAGTCTACGTGGCCCGGCAAGCGCCCGACGACGGCAGTGTCCGTACCGTCGGAGAGGGCGGCGAGGGCGCGGGGCCCGCCGGCGACGGCCGGTCGGGGGTGTGCGGTGGGGCCCGGTCAGGGGGAGGTGGGTCCGTCAGGGGAGCGGCCGTGCCCGGTGGGGGCGGGCGGCCGGTCAGAGGCGGACGGCGGTGAACTCGTCGAGGACGCGCTGGGCCTCGACCCGGTCCTTGGCGCGGCGGCGGTCCTCCAGGACGGAGGTCCAGGCGTTGCGGCGGGCGGTGCGCTGGCCGCTGCTCATCAGCAGCGACTCGACCGCACGCAGTGCGTCGGTGAAGGACGGAATGGCTGTGGCGCGAACGTGCGCGGCCTGCATGGTGGAGGTCCCCCCTCGTAACGGCTTCGGTGTACGTGGTGTGAGTCCAGGGTCACTGTTTGGTGTTACCAGGGCGTGACCCACCGGTCAAACACCGATGAAACCCTGATGGAGCAGGTCGAAAAGGTGACGCGGCCCTGACGGACGCCCTGATCTGGGGCGACGGTCGGGACCGCGTCGTATCGGCCATTACCTGCCGGTAGCTTCTTGTGCGTGAATTCACACGGCTGCCGGTATCCCTTGGGGGGCCGCAGGGGTGACGAGCTGTCAGACGGCCTGGACGGCGATGTAGCTGCCGCGCTTCTCCACGGCCATCTGGTACAGGCGCCCGGCGCGGTAGGAGGACCGTACCAGCGGTCCGGACATCACGCCCGAGAAGCCGATCTGCTCGGCTTCCTCCTTCAGCTCGACGAACTCCTGCGGCTTCACCCAGCGCTCCACCGGGTGGTGGCGCACGCTCGGCCGCAGGTACTGGGTGATGGTGACCAGCTCGCAGCCCGCCTCGTGCAGCTGCTTGAGGGCCTCGCTGACCTCCTCGCGGGTCTCGCCCATGCCGAGGATGAGGTTGGACTTGGTGACCAGGCCGAAGTCGCGGGCCTCGGTGATGACCTTCAGGGAGCGCTCGTAGCGGAAGCCGGGGCGGATCCGCTTGAAGATCCGCGGGACCGTCTCGACGTTGTGCGCGAAGACCTCGGGGCGGGAGCCGAAGACCTCCGCCAGCTGCTCGGGCACCGCGTTGAAGTCGGGGGCCAGCAGCTCGACCTTGGTGCGGCCGCCCTCGCGGTCCGCGGTCTGGGCGTGGATCTGGCGCACGGTCTCGGCGTACAGCCAGGCGCCGCCGTCCTCCAGGTCGTCGCGGGCGACGCCGGTGATCGTGGCGTAGTTCAGGTCCATGGTGACCACGGACTCGCCGACGCGGCGCGGCTCGTCGCGGTCCAGTGCCTCGGGCTTGCCGGTGTCGATCTGGCAGAAGTCGCAGCGCCGGGTGCACTGGTCGCCGCCGATGAGGAAGGTCGCCTCGCGGTCCTCCCAGCACTCGTAGATGTTCGGGCAGCCGGCTTCCTGGCAGACCGTGTGCAGGCCCTCGCTCTTCACGAGGTTCTGCATCTTCGTGTACTCGGGGCCCATTTTCGCCCGGGTCTTGATCCACTCGGGCTTGCGCTCGATGGGGGTCTGGCTGTTGCGGACCTCCAGGCGCAGCATCTTGCGTCCGTCGGGTGAGACTGCGGACACGACCGGCTCCCTAAAGCTTTGATTCCTCGGCGTACCTCAGGGTACGCCCATGATGTTCATGGCCCTCACGCGTGGCCGGCCTCTGGCCATCGGGGTGCATTCCCCGTGCGTGAGGTCAGGCGATCGCCTTCTCGATCTCGCGCGGCCTGAGGTCCGCGTTCCCGAGCACGTCCTGCAGATGCTTCTCGGCGACCGGCAGCACCTCTTCGATGGTGACCTCGCGACCGAGTTCGTACGAGAGGGAGGTGACGCCCGCGTCGCGGATGCCGCAGGGGATGATCTTGTCGAAGTTCGAGGTGTCCGGGTTCACGTTCAGCGCGAAGCCGTGCATCGTGACGCCCTTCGCCACCCGGATGCCCATGGCGCAGATCTTGCGGTCCTCGCGGCGCTGGCCGGCGTTCGACGGTGCGTACTCGGGGCCGTTGAGCCGGGGGTCGAACTCGGAGTCGGTGGTCCGCGGGTCGAAGTCGAGCTGGAGCCCGCCGAGCCTGGGGCGCTCCTCGACCGGGTCGCCGAGCACCCACACCCCGGCGCGGCCCTCGACGCGCGAGGTCTCGATGCCGAACTCCGCGCACACCCGGATCATCGCCTCCTCCAGGCGGCGCAGATGCGCGACCACGTCCACGGGCCGGGGCAGCTTCTGGATCGGGTAGCCGACGAGCTGGCCCGGGCCGTGCCAGGTGATCTTGCCGCCGCGGTCCACGTCGATGACCGGGGTGCCGTCCAGGGGACGCTCCTCGGGGGCGGTGCGGCGGCCCGCGGTGTAGACCGGCGGGTGCTCCAGGAGGAGGCAGGTGTCGGGGATCTCGTCGGCGAAACGGGCGGCGTGCACCCGGCGCTGCTCGTCCCAGGCGACCTGGTAATCGACCATGTCCGCACCGAATCCCATGCGGACGAACCGCAACTCACTCACGGCAAGCGCCTCCCTGGAAGGTCGTAAGGCACGAAACATGCCCACGCCACTGTACGTCTGGCTGTCGCGCGTCAGCCCTGCGGGCAATCCTCACACGATCGGATGAATGCCGGGCGAAGGTTGCGGTCGGCTGCTCACTCTCCGCTACATTCGCGCCGTTCATGAGGCCATAAGGGCTGCTCACCAGGCAATCCGGGCACCACGCGGCCGCGTGCATGCCCGAAAGGCAGGAGACCGCACCGCAGATGACGGAACGACCCGCGCAGCGCACTCCCAACCGCCAGCTCGCCGCGCTCATCGCAGAAGCGGGGTTCTCCAACGCAGGTCTGGCCCGTCGCGTGGACCAGCTCGGTCTCGAGCACGGGCTGGACCTCAGATACGACAAGACGTCGGTCACCCGCTGGCTGCGCGGGCAGCAGCCCAGGGGAACCACACCCGCCCTCATCGCGGAGGTCTTCACCCGGCGCCTCGGCCGCCGCCTGACCGCCCAGGACCTCGGACTGGACGCCTGCGCGCCCGTCTACGCGGGGCTGGAGTTCGCCGCCGCCCCCGAGGAGGCCGTCGACATCGTCAGCGGGCTGTGGCGCAAGGACTCCGGCAGCCACGCCGAGCTGCGCAAGATCGCCTTCACCCCGGCCGGTCTCGTGGTGCCCAGCCGGGACTGGCTCATCGGGCGCGCCGACGACCGGGTCGCCCGCGGCGAGGGGCCCGCCGCGCGGGTCCCGGCCCAGGGCCGCCCGGCCGACGCCGCCGCGCCCGCGGACCGGCAGCCGCAGATCGCCGGCGTGCCCCGCCAGCGCGGCCGGGCCGACCGGGACCAGACCGAGCGGGAGGCCGGGCAGCGGGTCACCGCGGGTGACGTCGCCGCGCTGCGCTCGGTCGGCGAGCTGTTCCGCGCGCTCGACGACATGTACGGCGGCGGCCACGCCCGCCAGGCCCTCGTGCGCTATCTGGAACACGAGTGCGAGCCGATGCTGCGCGGCACCTACGGCGAGCAGACGGGCCGCCGGCTGTTCGCGGCGGCCGCCGACCTCACCCGGCTCGCGGGCTGGACGTCGTACGACATCGCCGCGCACGGGCTCGCGCAGCGGTACTTCGTGCAGGCGCTCCGGCTCGCCCAGGCCGCCGGGGACCGGCCCTACGGCGCCCATGTGCTGATCACCATGAGCCGGCAGGCCGTCTACCTCGCGCACGGACGGGAGGCGGTGCAGCTGGCGCGGGTGGCCCAGCAGGGCATCGGCACCTCGGCGCCGCCCGTCGTCCAGGCGCTGCTGCACGCCGCCGAGGCGCGCGGGCACGCCGTGCTCGGCGAGGTGCGCGCCTGCACGGCCTCCCTGGTGCGCGCCGAGCGCGCCCTGGAGGGCGCCCGGCCCGGGGACGAGGTGCCGTTCTGGGCGCGCTCCTTCGACGAGGCCCAGCTCTCCGACGAGTTCGGGCACTGCCACCGGGACCTCCAGCAGTACCGCGCCGCCGCGCAGCACGCCGAGCGCGCGCTCCAGTTGCGCGCCCCGGCGTACGCCCGCAGCCGCCTGTTCTGCCGCGTCGTCCTCGCCACCGCCCGCCTCGGCCTCGGCGACCTGGACCAGGCCTGCCGCCTCGCCGCCGAGGCGGCGGCCCAGGCCGCCGAGATGCGCTCGGTGCGCGCCCACGAGTACGTCCGGGACTTCGAGCGCCGCCTGGAGCCGTACAAGGACGCGACCGCCGTACGGACGTATCGCGACAAGCTCGCGGCCCTGAACTGAGAGAAGCGGTGGGGCCGGGCGCGCCGTCGCCTGCGTCCCCGGACGGGCCCCCGACGGGCCCCGCACGGGGCCCGGTGGCGGCCAGGGTGTGCGCGGCCGCGGGAGCCGCCCCTGGCCGGGGCGGGTCCGGCGACGGCGCGTGCGGCTGCGGGGCGAGCAGGCCCGGGTGGCGGACTCGCCGTGTGCGGTGCGCTTCGGTTCCGGACGCGTCGGCCGGGGCGCGACAGACGTCGGCGCGGACATGCCGCGGCCTGGACGTGTCCGGCCCAGGCGGGCGCGTCCAGGCCAGGGGTGTCAGGCCGCCGCTGCGCTCGGCGACGTCGGTTCCGGGTCGGCGCGGTGCAGGGAGCGGCCCGTGCCCAGGTCCGCCAGGAGGGCGGCGCAGGCCCGGTGGGCCGAGTGCAGGGCGCCCTGGAGGGTGCTGGTGTCGCGGTGGTCGCCGCAGACGTACAGGCCCGCCAGGAGGCGCACCGGGCGGCGGAGGTCGTGCGGGGGACGCATCGTGGGGACCGCCTCGCGGGTGTGGTGGACGGCGAGCGTCTCCCAGCGGGCCGTCGAGGTGCCGTACAGCCGGGACAGATGGCGGCGTACGGCGGCGTCGACGTCGGCCGCGGGCTCGCCCAGGACTGTCGAGGAGACCAGGGCCCGGCCGGCGGGGGCGCGGGACGGGTCGACGTGGCTGATCACCGCCGTGTGCGCGACCGGCCCGCCGCGGTCCGAGTCGAGCAGCAGGTGCCCGCCCGTCGCCGGGGGCTCGTCCGTCGTGTGGTGCACCACCGTCACCGGGTGGAAGTCCGGCACACGCAGACCCGGCAGCAGCTCGGCGGCGGTGCGCCCGTCCGTCGCGACCAGGACCGCGCGGCAGCGGATCTCGCCGTGCTCGGCGGTGGTCACCGAGTTGGTTGCGACGGAGGTCACCCGGACCCCGGTGTGCACCGTGCCCGGCGGCAGCGCCCCGGCGAGCAGCTCCGGCAGGACCTCCGCGCCGCCCTCCGGCAGGCACAGCCGGCCACTCGCGAAGGCGTGCAGCGCGAGGTCGGCGCAGCGGCTGGAGGTGGTCAGGTCCGGGTCGCACAGCAGGGCGGACAGCAGCGGCCGCAGAAAGCCCTCCACGGTGCGGGCGGGCAGCCCGCGGGCCGCCAGCGCCTGGCCGGCGGGCAGCTCGGGGCGGGCCAGGAGGCGTTCGACGGGAGTGGCGGCGATCCGGGCGAGCGCGGTGCGCAGACGCAGGGGCGCGCCGATGCCGAAGGGCTGGGTGCGGTCGCCCAGTCCGGGCCGGGGCCTGCCCGTGCCAGCCAACGGCGCGGTGCCGGGGAAGGGCGCGTCGAGCCGTGCCGCGGGGGCGGCGCCGGTGTGCGGCGGGGTGTCCGGGCAGAGCCCGGTGCCGGGCGGGACGGTGCGCAGGGCACGGCCTGTCCGGACGCCCCTGGAGGGAGCGGAGGGCCGGGGGGCGCTCGCAAGGGCGCGCACCGCATGAAGTGCGCCCCGTGCGCTCCGTACGCTCCCCCCGCCCGCCGGGGCGCCCGCGCGGTGGTGCCGGCCGTCGCTGTGCAGCAGGACCCCCGGTGCGAAGGGGCACAGCACGAGCGCGTCCAGCCCCGGGCCCCGGCCCAGTTGAGGATAGGACGTGAACAGCAACTGCCCGATCCGGTCGAGCCGGAACCCGTCGACCTTCTCCGTCGACATACGGCCGCCCACGCAAGGGGCGGCTTCCAGGACTGCGGTCGTTACTCCTGCGCTGGTCAGCTGATGGGCCGCCGAGAGCCCGGCGACCCCGGCTCCCACCACGACGACATCCACCTGGTACGCGGGCTCAAGCACGTGCCCCTCCTCGAGGTTGCGCGACCGGTGGAGCAGTGATGCCCCCAACCGGGTTGAGGAATACCCGAGTTCGGCACGAGGTTAGGGTTGTAATCGGTCAGGTGCAGTCGCGCATCGACAGGGCACGGTCGCACGGCGGTCGCATGCGGTCGCACTGCATCACAGGGCGGCCCGTACCGCATCCTCGATCCCCGGGAACGCGAACGAGAACCCCGACTCCAGCAGCCGCTTCGGCACCACCCGTGCGCTGCCCAGCACATCCCCCGCCATCTCCCCGAGCACCACCCGCAGCACCGGCGCCGGCACGGCGAACGGCGTCGGCCGGTGCAGCACCCGCCCCATCACCGCCGTGATCTCACGGTTCGTCACCGGCTGCGGCGCGGTGAGATTGACCGGCCCCGACAGGCTCTCGGTGTCGATGAGATGCCGCAGCGCCGCCACCTCGTCGTGCAGCGCGATGAACGACCAGTACTGCCGCCCGTCGCCCAGACGCCCGCCCAACCCGGCCTTGAACAGCGGGAACAGCCGCCCCCAGGCCCCGCCCCGGCGGGCCACCACGAGCCCGGTGCGCGCGAACACCGTGCGGACGCCCGCCTCCTGCGCCGCCGCCGCGGCCTCCTCCCAGGCCACGCACAGCTCGGGCAGAAAACCGTCCCCGGGCGGCGCGCTCTCGTCGACCGGCTTCTCGCCGGTGTGGCCGTAGAAGCCGATCGCGCTGCCGCAGACGAAGACCCGCGGCGGCGTGTCGAGGGAGGCGACGGCCTCCGCCAGCGCCGCCGTGCCGAGCACCCGGCCGTCCCGCATCGTCTTCTTGTACGCCTGGGTCCAGCGGTGGTCGCCCACCCCGGCGCCCGCCAGATTGACCACGGCGTCGCACCCGGCGAGCCCGGCCGCGTCCACGTACTGCTGCTCCGGGTCCCAGCAGACCTCGTCACCGCCCCGGGCCGCCCGGCGCACCAGGCGCACCACCTCGTGCCCGTCCGAGACCAGGGACCGCACCAATGCGCTGCCGATGAGACCGGACGCGCCGGCCACCGCGATTCGCGAACGTTCCATGCGCCCATCCTGCCCGCCGCGGCACGGAAATTCCGGGGCAACCGTCGGCCCCCGTCGTAGAGTGATCGCCATGCCGGTCGTCCACATACGCCCCGCCACACCCGACGACGAGGACCCGCTCGCCCGGCTCGACCGGGCCACCTGGTCCACGCTGCACTCCGTGCAGCCGCGCCCGCAGCCGCCGTACGAGCCCTTCTTCACCGAGCGGTCCGGGCCGGACGAGATCCTCGTGGCCGAGCTGGACGGCGCCGTCGTCGGCTACATCCGGCTGGGCCTGGCCACACCGCTGGCGTCCAACGCGCACGTCCGCCAGATACGGGGCCTGGCCGTCGCCGACGAGGCGCGCGGCGCCGGAGCCGGCCGCGCCCTGCTGCGCGCCGCCGTCGAGGAGGCCCGCCGCCAGGGTGCTCGCCGCATCAGCCTGCGGGTGCTGGGCCACAACACCGCCGCCCGCAAGCTGTACGAGTCCGAGGGCTTCGTCGTGGAAGGCGTCCAGCCGGAGGAGTTCCTGCTGGACGGCGCCTACGTCGACGACGTGCTCATGGGCCGCCCCCTGTGACCGAAGCCCCTGAACGGCCTGTGTGACGTGATACAGCCTGTGTGACCTGATACGGCCTCTGTGACCTGACGCAGCCTGTATGACTCAGGAGGACACCAGCGCGCCCGTGTCCACCGCCGTCGTCGACGTCGCCGCCTGCCGCGCGTCCGAGGCGATCTCGGCCGCCGTCAGGGCGTAGCCCGTCTCGCTGTTCGAGGTGGAGCGGGCGAAGACCATGCCGTAGACGCGGCCGTCGCCGGTCAGCAGCGGGCCGCCGGAGTTGCCGGGGCGGACGGTGGAGCGGACCGCGTAGATCTCCCGGGTGACCGTGGCGGTGTTGTAGATGTTCTGGCCCGTCGCCCGGATCCGGTTCGCCACCGTCGCCGCCTGCAGGTCCAGGCCGCCGTCCTGCGGATAGCCCGCGACCACGGCCGCGTCGCCGCGCGCGGCGGTGTCGTCGAAGCGCAGCACGGGGGCGCGCAGGCCGGGCACGTAGAGCACGGCCACGTCCCGGTCCGGGTCGAACAGCACCACCCGCGCCTGGTACGCGTGGCCTACGCCGCCGATCTGCACGGCCGGATCGTCGATGCCCGCCACCACGTGGGCGTTGGTCATCACATGCTGCCCCGCGTACACGAAGCCGCTGCCCTCGCGGCCCTGGTTGCCCGAGGTACCCAGGATCTTCACCGTGCTGAGCCGGGCGGCGTTCGTCGCGGCGGCCGTCACACTGTCGCCGGAGGGCTTGGCCACCCCCGCCGCCGGCTCGTTCTCGAACGGGTTGAACACCTGCGGGAAACCCGCCTCGGTCAGCGCGGAGGTGGCGCGCGAGAACCAGGCCGGCGTGGTGTCCGGCATCGCCTTCTGCACGGCGCCCAGCAGCGTCGAATCACGTATTGCCGTCGTCACCACCGGGGACGAGGAGGCGCCCAGCACGCTCGCCGCCACCCAGGCCACGATCAGCACCGCCACCGCGTTGGCGGCGGCCCCGCCGACCCCGTCGGCCACGCGCAGCGGCCCGTGGTCCAGCTCGCGCCGCAGCCGCAGCGCCAGCCGCCCCACCACCGCGGGCACCAGCACCGCGAGCACGGCGGTGACCGTCGCCGTCGTCGTCCCGCGCGTGACGAAGTCCATCACCCACGGCAGCACCCACACGCCGACGACCGCACCGCCCACGAACCCGGCCAGCGACACACAGCCGGCCACCAGGCCGCGCCGGTAGCCGGACGCCGCGTAGAGCAGGATCAGCAGCAACAGCACGAGGTCGAGCAGGTCCACGCAGGCCGCCTTTCTCTCTGCCCTCTCCGCCCCACATACGTGTGGGACGGTCCCTTGTGATCAACCGGCCGGCTGTGATCGACCGACCGACCGACCGGCCACGGGCACGCGGATCCGGGATCCGGCCACGTGTACGTGTACCACCAGAAACGGCACCGACCAGGACGATGGTTCCACCAGGTGGCACACCACACATCGCGGACGGACCGGATGGGGGTGACAGTGAGCACATGCGTGGAGTGGGGAAGGCAAGGCGCACCCTGGGACGGCCGGGCCCGCGAGGGCGGCGCCGGCTCGGCGTGGCGCACCGGTGCCCGGCGCGGCTGCGGAGCACCGCCGTGACACTGCTGTGCTGCCTGACGGGCGCCGCCGCCGTCGGCGCGGTGCTGCTGGGCGCCCAGAGCGTCGAACAGACACTGGCCCTGGAAGCGCCGGACGGGCTGCGCGCCCAGGCGCCGGGCTCGGAGCCCGCGCAGGCCGTGGCGCCGCAGACCACCGGCTCCCGGCACACCGCGCCCCGGCCGCGCATCGTGCCGCGGACGGTGTGGCTGGACGCCACGACGCGCCACCGGCAGCCGCCGCCGCGCTACGACGACAAGGTGGTCGCCGTCTTCGTCCACCACACCGACTCGCCCAACGACTACGACTGCGCCGACGTCCCGCGCATCATCCGCTACCTGTACGCGGGCCAGACCGGCGCCCGCAACTGGGACGACATCGGCTACAACTTCCTCGTCGACCGCTGCGGCACGATCTACGAGGGCCGCGCCGGCGGCGTCGACCGCCCCGTCACCGGCGCCCACACCCAGGGCTTCAACCACCGCACGGCGGGCATCGCGGCCATCGGCACGTTCTCGGCCGGGACCCCCGTTCCGCGGGCGATGACGGACGCGATCGCCGCGGTGGCCGCCTGGAAACTGGGCCTGGCCGGGGTCGACCCGCGCTCCTCCGTCGCCCTGGTCTCCAGCAACACGCTCAGCCGGTACCCGGCCGGCACCACCGCCCTGCTCCCCGCCCTGGCCGGACACAACGACGGCTACCGCACCGACTGCCCGGGCGCCGCCCTCGCGGTCCGCCTCCCGGCCATCAGGGAGGCCGCGGCCCGGCTCCAGGGCAGGATGCGCTGAGCAGCGGGGCCGGGGCAGGGCACAGCACTCCCGGATTCCCGCGGGAATCCCCCGGAATCCGCCGGGATCCCCCAGGAATCACTCGCGGAATCTGTCCCACAGCTTGGGATAGCGCTGGGCGAGCGCCCGGTCGTCCTCGAGGGCGATGGGGGAGCCCTCCGGTTCCGGCGGGGCGGGTGCGATGCCGAGGTCGGGGGCGACGGTGCCGGTGAGCTGTTCGTAGGCCTCGTCGGCCGCGTAGCCGAGTTCCTCGCCGTCGCCGTCGATCTCCTCGTCGAAGTCGTCCAGGAGATCGGCGAGCGAGTCCGGGTCGTGCACGGCCCCCTCGAATACCTCCCGGCCCTGACCGATCAGCCAGCACCGGAAGAAGTCGAACGCGTCGTCGCTCGCCCCGTCCAGCAGCACCCAGGCGGCGCCCCACAGGTCCCAGCGGTAGGCGCGGTTGTACCGCGACTCGAAGTGACGGGCGAAGTCCAGGACCAGCTCCGGGTCGAACTCGAGCAGCCGTTCCACGAGCAGATCGGCCTGTTCCTCGGGGTCTCCCTCGGCGGCCCCGCGCGTGGCGTCGATCAGCTCCCAGAACTCCGTCTCGTCCATCACGGGTCAAGCATCGGCCCTCGGGCCGGGGCCCGCACGCGGAGTGCGGCGGAGTGCGGCGGATTGTTATCAGGCGGCTTGTGGTCAGCGGTACAGCTCAGCGGTACAGCGCGGCCAGACGCAGCGCGTCCCGAGCGAAGCGCTCGCGCAGCGACCCGGGGGCCAGCACCTCCGCCTCCGGGCCGAGCGAGGTGAGCTGGCCGTGGGCGACCTCCTCGGACTCCACCGGGAGGGTCACCGTCACCCGGCCGTGCTCGTCCGCGGGAGCGGCGGCGGCCAGCGCCTCCCGGGCCGACGCCGGGTCCACGACGTACGGGAGCCGTCGCACACCCGCCTCGGTCAGCCGCACGACCACCTCGGCGCGCAGGATGGACCGGGCGAACCGCTCGGCGCGCTGAGCCCAGAAGGCGGGCAGGTCGAACTCCTCGTCGCGCTCGAACCGCTCCTCGCCCACCTCGACGGCCGTGAACCGGCCGACGCGGTACACGCGGTACGACCCCCGCGCCGCCACCCGCGCGCACAGGTACCAGACCCCCGCCTTCAGCACGAGCCCGTACGGCTCCAGCTCGCGCTCCACCCCGGCCTCCCCGCTCCGGTAGCGCGCGGTGATCCGGCGGTCGTCCCACACCGCGTCGGCGACGGCGGGCAGCAGCTCGGGCGTCCTCGGCTCGGTGAACCAGTTCGGCGCGTCCAGGTGGAACCGCTGGGCGGCACTGCGGGAGGCGTCCCGCAGCGACGGAAGCAGCGCCGCCGACACCTTCAGCCGGGCCGCCGAGGCCGCGTCCTCGAGGCCCATCTCGCGCAGCGCCCCCGGCACCCCGCTCAGGAACAGCGCCTCCGCCTCGCTCCGCGCGAGCCCGGTCAGCCGCGTGCGGTACCCGCCGATCAGCCGGTACCCGCCGGCCCGCCCGCGGTCCGCGTACACCGGCACGCCCGCCTCGGACAGCGCCTGCGCGTCCCGTGTGACCGTACGCTCCGACACCTCCAGCTCCCGGGCCAGCTCGGCGGCGGTCATGGCGGGGCGGGACTGCAGCAGCAGCACCATTTTGATCAGACGGGCGGCACGCATGGCCCCATGATGCCGGGGGCCACCGACAGCGAAGGGGTACGGCGAGTGCCGTACCCCTTCGTCACCTGTCGGCCGTCAGCCCTTACAGGCCGTACTTCTCCCGGGCCTCCTTGACCGCCGAGGCCTTCACCTCGCCGCGCCTGGCCAGCTGGGCCAGGGCGGCGACGGCGATCGACTCGGCGTCCACACCGAAGTGGCGGCGGGCCGCGTCACGGGTGTCCGACAGACCGAAGCCGTCGGCGCCCAGCGAGGACCAGTCCTGCTCGACCCACTGCGCGATCTGGTCCGGGACCTGGCGCATGTAGTCGGAGACCGCCAGCACCGGGCCCTCGGCGCCCTGGAGCGCCTGGCGCACGTACGGCAGCCGGTCCTCACCGCGCAGGAGGGCCGCGTCGGCCTCCATCGCGTCGCGGCGCAGCTCACCCCAGGAGGTCGCGGACCACACGTCGGCGGCCACGCCCCACTCCTCGGCCAGCAGCTGCTGCGCCTTCAGCGCCCAGTGGATCGCCGTGCCGGAGCCCAGCAGCTGGATGCGCGGGGCGTTCGCCGGGGCCGTCAGGCCCGCCGACTCCGCCGTGTTGAAGCGGTACAGGCCCTTGACGATGCCCTCGTCGATGCCGAGGCCGGACGGCTTGGCCGGCTGCGGCAGCGGCTCGTTGTAGACGGTGAGGTAGTAGAAGACGTTCTGGTCCTCGCCCTCGGCCGCCTCGCCGTACATACGGCGCAGGCCCTCCTTGACGATGACCGCGATCTCGTACGCGAACGCCGGGTCGTACGTCAGCGCCGCCGGGTTGGTCGCCGCGATGACCGGCGAGTGGCCGTCGGCGTGCTGGAGGCCCTCACCGGTCAGCGTGGTGCGGCCGGCCGTGGCGCCGACGAGGAAGCCGCGGCCGAGCTGGTCGCCGAGCTGCCACATCTGGTCGGCGGTGCGCTGCCAGCCGAACATCGAGTAGAAGATGTAGAACGGGATCATCGCCTCGCCGTGCGTCGCGTACGACGTCGAAGCGGCGATGAAGTCGGCCATCGAACCGGCCTCGGTGATCCCCTCGTTGAGGATCTGGCCGTTCTTGGCCTCCTTGTAGTACATCAGCTGGTCGCGGTCGACCGGCTCGTACGTCTGGCCCTTGGGCGAGTAGATGCCCAGCGACGGGAACAGCGACTCCATGCCGAAGGTGCGCGCCTCGTCCGGGACGATCGGCACCCAGCGCTTGCCGGTCTCCTTGTCGCGGACCAGGTCCTTGACCAGGCGGACGAACGCCATGGTGGTGGCCACGCTCTGCGAGCCGGAGCCCTTGTCGAAGGCGGCGAAGGCCTTGTCGGCCGGGGCGGGCAGCGCCGGGACCGGGTGGACGCGGCGGGCCGGGGCGGGGCCGCCGAGGGCGGCGCGACGCTCCTGGAGGTAGCGGACCTCGGGGGAGTCGGCGCCGGGGTGGCCGTAGGGGACCTGGCCGTCGGCGAAGTCGCTGTCCTTGATCGGCAGGTCCAGGCGGTCGCGCATCGCCTTGAACTCGTCCACCGTCAGCTTCTTCATCTGGTGGTTGGCGTTCTTCGAGGCGAAGCCCTCACCGAGGGTGTGGCCCTTGACCGTCTGGGCCAGGATCACCGTCGGGGCGCCCTTGTGCTCCAGGGCGGCCTTGTAGGCGGCGTAGACCTTGCGGGACTCGTGGCCGCCGCGCGAGAGGTGGAAGCACTCGAGGATCTTGTCGTCGCTCAGCAGCTTCGCCATCTCGGCGAGCGCGGGGTCCTTGCCGAAGAAGTCCTCGCGGATGTAGGCGGCGCCGCGGGTCTGGTACGTCTGCACCTGCGCGTCCGGCACCTCGCGCAGCCGGCGTACCAGCGCGCCCGTGGTGTCGAGCTGGAACAGCTCGTCCCAGGCGGTGCCCCACAGGGTCTTGACCACGTTCCAGCCGGAGCCGCGGAAGAGGGCCTCCAGCTCCTGCACGATCTTGAAGTTGGCGCGGACCGGGCCGTCCAGGCGCTGCAGGTTGCAGTTGATGACGAAGGTCAGGTTGTCCAGGCCCTCGCGGGAGGCGAGGGTGAGCGCGGTGGTGGACTCCGGCTCGTCCATCTCGCCGTCACCGAGGAACGCCCACACGTGGGAGTCGGAGACGTCCTTGATGCCGCGGCTGGTCAGGTAGCGGTTGAACCGCGCCTGGTAGATCGCCGAGATGGGGCCGAGGCCCATGGACACCGTCGGGAACTCCCACAGCCAGGGCAGGCGGCGCGGGTGCGGATAGGACGGCAGGCCGTTGCCGCCGGCCTCCTGACGGAAGTTGTCCAGGTGCTGCTCGGTGAGCCGCCCGTCCAGGAAGGCGCGGGCGTAGATGCCGGGGGAGGCGTGGCCCTGGATGTACAGCTGGTCGCCGGAGCCGTCGCCCTCCTTCCCGCGGAAGAAGTGGTTGAAGCCCGTCTCGTACAGCCAGGCCGCGGAGGCGAAGGTGGCGATGTGGCCGCCGACGCCGTACTTGCTGCCGCGGGTGACCATCGCCGCCGCGTTCCACCGGTTCCACGCGGTGATCCGGGCCTCCATGGCCTCGTCACCGGGGACGGCCGGCTCGGCGGCGGTCGGGATGGAGTTGACGTAGTCCGTCTCGAGCAGCTTCGGCAGAGCGACGCCGGTGCCCTCAGCACGCTCCAGTGTGCGGCGCATCAGGTACGCGGCACGGTGCGGCCCGGCCGCCTTGGCGACGGCATCCAGCGAGGCCTGCCATTCGGCGGTCTCCTCGGGGTCGCGGTCCGGGAGCTGGTCGAGCTCGCTCGGCTGGATGGCGTTGGGGTCGGTCATGTCGCCGCCTTCCTCAGTCGAAGGGGGGTTCCCTCATCTGCGTAAGGGTTCGGGGGTGCCCTTGGTCTTTGGCAGGACAGGGCTGAGGCTCTGGTGGAAGCCCGTCGGTGACTGTAACTCCCTGATCGATGATCGATCAAAGGGTTGGGGGTCAAAACCTCTCGATCACGAGAAAGTCGGCACGGGGTGCCTTTCGGACAGGCACGCGGTGCCGTATTTTCGAATGGTTTCCGCAGGTGAGCGGCAGAGTGCTCGACTGGGAGACCTGCGTCACGCCCGCGGCGCGCACCCCAGGACATGGGCCTTCACCAGCTCGGCGATCTGCGGGTCGCGCCTGCGGAAGGCCTGCACCAGCTCCTCGTGCTCCTCCGCGTACGACTGCTGGACGGTGCCCAGCCAGCGGATCGACAGCGCGGTGAAGACCTCGATGCCCAGGCCCTCCCAGGTGTGCAGCAGCACGGAGTTGTGCGCGGCGCGCACCAGTTCGCGGTGGAAGCCGACCGTGTGGCGGACCTGGGCGGTGCCGTCGGCGTTGCGGTCGGCCTCGTACAGGGCCAGCACGTGCGGCTCCAGGGCCGAGCAGTCCTGCGCGAGGCGGTCCGCCGCCAGTTCCGCCGCTATGGCCTCCAGACCGGCCCGGACCGGGTAGCTCTCCTCCAGGTCGGCCGCGGTGAGGTTGCGCACCCGTACGCCCTTGTTCGGCGCCGACTCGATCAGACGCAGGGACTCCAGCTCGCGCAGGGCCTCGCGCACGGGGGTCTGGCTGACCTCCAGCTCGGTGGCGATCCGCCGCTCCACGATCCGCTCGCCCGGCTTCCAGCGCCCGCTGACGATCCCCTCCACGATGTGCTCGCGGATCTGTTCGCGCAGCGAGTGGACGACGGGCGCGGTCATGAGGGCTCCTCAGTCGGGGCGTTTGACGTTTAGACAATACGGCGGGTTCGCTCCGCGGGAAGGGCGCGTGGGGGCGCCTTCGTGCAGGTGAGACGAGGCGCACACCTCCGGTGGTTGGGCGGGGGCGCCTGTGAGCTCGGGGTCGTCCGTTGTCCGGCGGGTGCGGGTTGTCCGTGGCTTGTCGCGCCCACCTGGCGAAGCCGCAGATGGATACGGCCCCGCGCCCCTCACGTCGGTGCCCCCGCCCGGAGATTCCGGGCGGGGGCACCGACGTACTGCACTGACCGGCGGTTACAGGCCCAGCTCGACCTCGAACTCGCCTGCCTCCAGGATGGCCTTGACCGCCGTCAGGTAACGGGCCGCGTCGGCGCCGTCGACCAGGCGGTGGTCGTAGGAGAGGGTCAGGTAGGTCATGTCGCGGACGCCGATGACCGTGCCCTCCTCGGTCTCGATGACCGCCGGACGCTTGACCGTGGCACCGATGCCGAGGATCGCGACCTGGCCCGGCGGCACGATGATCGTGTCGAACAGCGCGCCGCGCGAACCGGTGTTGGAGATGGTGAAGGTCGCGCCGGACAGCTCGTCCGGAGTGATCTTGTTGGCGCGGACCTTGCCCGCCAGCTCCGCCGTGGCCTTGGCGATGCCCGCGATGTTGAGGTCGCCGGCGCGCTTGATGACCGGGGTCATCAGGCCCTTCTCGGAGTCCACCGCGATACCGATGTTCTCGGTGTCGAAGTAGGTGATCGTGCCCTCGGCCTCGTTGATCTTGGCGTTGATGACCGGGTGGGCCTTCAGCGCCTGGGCGGCGGCCTTGACGAAGAACGGCATCGGGGAGAGCTTGACGCCCTCACGGGCGGCGAAACCGTCCTTGGCCTGGGCGCGCAGCTTCATCAGACGGGTGACGTCGACCTCGACGACCGACGACAGCTGGGCCTGCTCGTGCAGCGCCTTGACCATGTTGTCGCCGATGACCTTGCGGATGCGGGTCATCTTGACGGTCTGGCCGCGCAGCGGGGAGACCTCCAGGGCCGGAGCCTTCCGGGCGGCGGCGGCCGGAGCGGCCGCGGCGGGAGCCGGAGCGGCGGCGGCGGCCTTGGCGGCCTCGGCGGCGGCCAGGACGTCCTGCTTGCGGATACGGCCGCCGACGCCGGTGCCCTTGACGGTGGACAGGTCGACGCCGTTCTCGGCGGCGAGCTTGCGCACCAGCGGGGTCACGTACGCGCCCTCGTCGGTCGCACGGGCGGCGGCCGGAGCGGCCGGCGCCGGAGTGACCGGGGCGGGGGCGGGCGCCGGGGCGGGAGCCGGAGCCGCGGGCTGGGCCGGGGCGGCAGCGGCGGGCGCGGGCGGAGCGGCGGGGGCCGGAGCCGGAGCGGCGGGCTGGGCCGGGGCCGCGGGGGCGGCCGGGGCCTCGGCGGCGGGCGCCGGGGCCGGGGCGGCCGGAGCCGGAGCGGCGGCCGGGGCGGCACCGGGGGCGCCGATGACGGCGAGCTTGGCGCCGACCTCGGCGGTCTCGTCCTCGCCGACCACGATCTCCAGGAGCACGCCGGAGGCGGGCGCCGGGATCTCGGTGTCGACCTTGTCCGTGGAGACCTCGAGCAGCGGCTCGTCGGCCTCGACGGAGTCACCGACGGCCTTCAGCCAGCGGGTGACGGTGCCCTCGGTGACGGACTCGCCGAGCGCGGGCAGGACCACGTCCGTGCCCTCGGCGCCACCAGCGGGAGCGGCCGGGGCGGCAGCGGGGGCCGGGGCGGCAGCGGGGGCCGGGGCGGCAGGGGCCTCGGCGACCGGGGCCGGGGCGGGCTCGGCGGCCGGAGCCGCAGCCTCGGCGGCAGCCGGGGCCGGCGCGGCGGGCGCCGCGCCGGTGCCGTCGTCGATGACGGCCAGCTCGGCGCCGACCTCGACCGTCTCGTCCTCGGCGACCTTGATGGAGGACAGCACACCGGCGGCGGGGGAGGGGATCTCGGTGTCGACCTTGTCGGTCGAGACCTCGAGCAGCGGCTCGTCGGCCTCGACGCGCTCGCCCTCGGCCTTCAGCCAGCGGGTGACAGTGCCCTCGGTGACGCTCTCGCCGAGCGCCGGAAGGGTTACGGAAACCGCCATGGTTTCGGTTGCTCCTTACGAAGTGCGGAAGTCTGTGTCGTCGCGCCCGAAGACTGAAGGCGTCAGTCGTGGGAGTGCAGCGGCTTGCCGGCCAGGGCCAGGTGGGCCTCGCCGAGCGCCTCGCTCTGCGTCGGGTGGGCGTGGATGAGCTGGGCCACCTCGGCCGGCAGGGCCTCCCAGTTGTAGATCAGCTGGGCCTCGCCGACCTGCTCGCCCATGCGGTCGCCGACCATGTGGACGCCGACCACCGCACCGTCCTTGACCTGGACGAGCTTGATCTCACCCGCGGTCTTCAGGATCTTGCTCTTGCCGTTGCCCGCCAGGTTGTACTTGAGAGCGACGACCTTGTCCGCGCCGTAGATCTCCTTCGCCTTGGCCTCGGTGAGGCCGACGGAGGCGACCTCCGGGTGGCAGTACGTCACCCGCGGCACACCGTCGTAGTCGATCGGGACGGTCCGCAGACCGGCCAGGCGCTCCGCCACCAGGATGCCCTCGGCGAAGCCGACGTGCGCGAGCTGGAGCGTGGGGACCAGGTCACCGACGGCGGAGATGGTCGGGACGTTGGTGCGCATGTACTCGTCGACGAGGACGTAGCCGCGGTCCATGGCGACCCCGGCCTCCTCGTAGCCCAGGCCCTGGGAGACCGGGCCGCGGCCGACGGCGACGAGCAGCACCTCGGCCTCGAACACCTTGCCGTCCGCGAGGGTGACCTTGACACCGTCCTGGGTGTACTCGGCCTTCTCGAAGAAGGTGCCCAGGTTGAACTTGATGCCGCGCTTGCGGAAGGCGCGCTCCAGCAGCTTCGAGGAGTTCTCGTCCTCGACCGGGACCAGGTGCTTCAGGCCCTCGATGACCGTGACGTCGGAGCCGAAGGACTTCCAGGCGGAGGCGAACTCGACACCGATGACGCCGCCGCCCAGGATGATCGCGGACTTCGGCACGCGGTCCAGGACCAGGGCGTGGTCGGAGGAGATGATGCGGTCGCCGTCGATCTGGAGGCCCGGCAGGGACTTCGGCACGGAACCGGTCGCCAGGAGGACGTGGCGGCCCTGGATCCGCTGACCGTTGACGTCCACGGAGGTCGGGGAGGACAGCCGGCCCTCACCCTCGATGTAGGTGACCTTGCGGGAGGCGATGAGACCCTGCAGGCCCTTGTACAGGCCGGAGATCACCTCGTCCTTGTACTTGTGGACCGCCGGGACGTCGATGCCC
The DNA here is from genome assembly GCF_032658145.1 of Streptomyces sp. MK7. Lineage (NCBI taxonomy): Bacteria > Bacillati > Actinomycetota > Actinomycetes > Kitasatosporales > Streptomycetaceae > Streptomyces > Streptomyces sp. MK7. The sequence continues at coordinate 233,112 of NZ_JAVACL010000005.1, read as the reverse complement.
TCGAAAGTGGTCTTGACACCGAACTGCTCGCTCTCGCGAGCCTGGTCGGCGATCTCGCCCGCGTGCAGCAGGGCCTTGGTGGGGATGCAGCCCCGGTGCAGGCAGGTACCGCCGACCTTGTCCTTCTCGATCAGGGCGACGTCCAGGCCCAGCTGTGCCCCGCGCAGGGCCGCGGCGTAACCACCGCTACCACCGCCGAGGATCACTAGGTCGAAAACGGTGCTGGCGTCGTTCGCCACGTCACGTCCTCCATGCATGTGCGCCGTGCGCCGGTCGTCGGTGACCGGTCGGCGGCTGGTGTCCGGCCGCTCGTTCTTCGGCCCTTAGGTGGGGGCCCTGTCCTGCCGACGCCCATCTTCGCACTTGTCGGGAGCGGAAGAGACGCGGGGCCGGGGTGTGAGACGTCCCACCCTCCAGCGAGGCGAGTGAGCCAAAGGGGCGCGCCGGTGTCGAGAGCCCGAACGCGCGGAGGCCCGAAGGGCTGAGCACGATCGGGCTCTCGACACCGGCTGGAGCGCCCAGGAGGCGAACCGAGCCCTAAAAAAGGGGGCAGGTCAGCCGAGGTCACCCGAAGCCGTGAGTTCCGCGAGCCGGACGAGCGTGCGCACCGCCGAGCCCGTGCCGCCCTTGGGCGTGTAGCCGAAGGGACCCTGCTCGTTGAAGGCCGGGCCGGCGATGTCCAGGTGCGCCCAGGTGATGCCGTCGCCGATGAACTCGCGCAGGAACAGACCGGCGACCAGCCCGCCACCCATGCGCTCCCCCATGTTGGCGATGTCGGCGACCGGCGAGTCCATGCCCTTGCGCAGGTGCTCGGGCAGCGGCATCGGCCAGGCCTCCTCGCCGACCTCCTCGGCGGCCTCGTGGACCGCGGTGCGGAACGCCTCGTCGTTCGCCATGACGCCGAAGGTGCGGTTGCCCAGCGCCAGGACCATCGCGCCGGTCAGGGTCGCGACGTCCACGATCGCGTCCGGCTTCTCCTGCGAGGCGGCCCACAGCGCGTCCGCGAGCACCAGCCGGCCCTCGGCGTCGGTGTTGAGCACCTCCACCGTCTTGCCGCTGAACATGCGCAGCACGTCACCGGGGCGGGTGGCGGAACCGGAGGGCATGTTCTCGGCGAGCGCCAGCCAGCCGGTGACGTTGACCTCCAGGCCGAGGCGGGCGGCCGCGACGACGGCGGCGAACACCGCGGCGGCGCCGCTCATGTCGCACTTCATCGTCTCGTTGTGGCCGGCCGGCTTGAGCGAGATGCCGCCGGAGTCGTAGGTGATGCCCTTGCCGACCAGCGCCAGGTGCTTCTTCGCCTTCGAGCTGGTGTACGACAGCTTCACCAGCCGCGGCGCCGACGCCGAGCCGGCGCCGACGCCCAGGATGCCGCCGTAGCCGCCCTTGGCGAGCGCCTTCTCGTCGAGCACCTGCACCTTCAGGCCGTGCGCCTTGGCCGCGTCCTGGGCGGCGGCGGCGAACGCGGCCGGGTTCAGGTCGTTCGGCGGGGTGTTGACCAGGTCGCGGGCGCGGTTGAGCTCCTCGGCCACGGCCGTGGCGCGCTCGATCGCCGCCTTGTAGGCCCGGTCGCGGGGCTTGCCGCCGAGCAGCACGACGTCGGCGAGCGGCGCCTTGCCGCCCGGCGCCTTCGCGTCCTTGCCGTTCTCCTTGTACGTGTCGAACGAGTAAGCGCCGAGCAGCGCGCCCTCGCCGACCGCGCCGGCGTCGGCGGCGTCCGTCAGCGGCAGCAGGAAGGCGGCCTTCTTCGACCCGGCCAGCGCACGGGCGGCCACACCGGCGGCCCGGCGCAGCGCCTCGCCGTCGTAGCCGGCGTCCTTCTCGGGCTCCGCGCCGAGGCCCACCGCCAGCACGAGCGGGGCCTTGAAACCGGACGGTGCGGGCAGCTTGGTCACCTCGCCCTCGGCACCGGAGGCGCCGAGGGTCTCCAGGACGTCGGCGAGCTTGCCGTCGAACGCCTTGTCGACGGCCTCGGCGCCCGGTGCGACGACCGGGCCCTTGGGGCCCTTGGCGACGCCGACGACGATCGCGTCGGCCCGCAGGCCGGGCGCCCCGGCGGTGCTGAGAGTGAGAGCAGTCACGGTGGTGAAATCTCGCTTCCCTGTAAAAGGTGATGTGGCCGAATGCGGGTGGGGTCGACCGACCCGACGACCGACCCTAGATCCCTCCTGCGGTGCGGTCTTCACCCGGGCAGGCAAACACCCGGCACGAGCCTACGCGCGTTGTTTCGCCGACCGTGTCCCGCGGGGTTCACCCGGCGGCGGCGTCGCCGTCACCCTCCGATCCTCGCACCGCACGCCCCGGGGCGCGGCTCGGGACAACTCCCGCTCGTGCGGGGAGAATCGGCGATGATCGTCGCGTGTACGTTCCCGCGCATCGCCCCGCCACCGCCCGTACGACGAGACGCCCGGCCCTCCTCGTCGCCCTGCTCCTGCTGCTCGCCGGCTGCACCGGCCACCACGGCGAGGACGGCGGATCCGGCGGACCCGGCGGGCACGGCGGTTCCGGGAAGGACGCCACGCCCTCCGCCGTGCGGCGCTGGCAGCCGCGCCCCGGAACCAGCTGGCAGTGGCAGCTCAGCGGCCGGCTCGACACCTCGGTACGCGCGGAGGTCTACGACATCGACGGCTTCGACCACTCCAGGGCGACCGTCGCGCAGCTGCACCGCAAGGGCCGCAGGGTCATCTGCTACGTCTCCACCGGCGCCTGGGAGGACTTCCGGCCGGACGCGGACAGGTTCCCGAGGCCGGTGCTCGGCCGGGGCAACGGCTGGAAGGGCGAGCGCTGGCTCGATATCCGCCGTACCGACGTGCTCGGGCCGCTGATGGCAGCCCGCCTCGACATGTGCCGGCAGAAGGGCTTCGACGCGGTGGAGCCGGACAACATGGACGGCTACCGCAACCGCACCGGATTCCCGCTCACGGCCGCCGACCAGCTCCGCTACAACCGTCTCGTCGCCGAGCTGGCCCACGAGCGGGGCATGGCGGTCGGCCTGAAGAACGACCTCGACCAGATCCCGCAGCTCGTCGGGGACTTCGACTTCGCGGTCGACGAGCAGTGCGCCCAGTACGGCGAGTGCGCGAAGCTCGAGCCCTTCGTCGCCGCCGGCAAGGCCGTGTTCCACGTCGAGTACGAGCTGCCGGCCGACCGCTTCTGCCCGCAGTCCCGCCGTCTGGGGCTGAGCTCGCTGCTCAAGGAGTACGAACTGGGGGCGTGGCGCCGGGCGTGCTGAACCCGGCGGCCGGCCCGGTGGGGGTGCGGTTCCCGAGCCCGAGTCCGGTGACCGCCGTACCCGCCACCCGGTCGGCCAGCGACCGCCGGCCGGGGAAGAGCACCGGCAGGGCGTTGCACAGGAAGACCAGCACGGCCACCGCCCACACCAGCACCGACAGCAGGAAGTGCCCCTCGATCAGCAGCACACAGGCCACGGCGTAGACGGCGACGTCGGCCGCGGTGGTGACGGCGGCGCGCACGGCGGCGTGGCGGGCCCTGCGCGGGGCGACCTTCAGCCCCAGCAGCCCCTTGCCGACGGTGCGCCCGGCAAGGGCCAGGCACGCCCACTGGTAGAGGAAGGTGGCCAGAACCAGCAGCCCGAACGCCTCCTCCACGTACAGCACCACCTTGTCCCACAGCGACAGTCCGAGGTGTTCCGAGACGCCGACGACATCTCCGCGCGAGGTCAGCAGGTCCAGGCCGCCGCGGGTGGCGAGTTCGGGCACGTCGGTGACGAGCGCGGACATCCGGTGGAAGGTGAGCACGGCGAGCGCGGAGGCCGCCGCGACCACCAGCGCGAAGTCGATGAACCAGGCCACGGCACGACGCAGCTTCGGCACAGACATCCCCCCCGGATCACATCACTGTCTGTTCGGCGGCCCAGGCTAGCGAGGGGACGGGGCCGGCCGAAGGGATCGGCGCAGATCGTTTCAGCCCAGTGACAGAAGGACCACGGCGGTGGTGGCCGCCGTCTCCGCGAGGGCGCCGAAGACATCGCCGGTCACGCCGCCGAAGCGGCGCGTGCAGTGGCGCAGGAGGAGCTCGGCGGCGAGCAGGGCGGCGATCACCGCGCCGGCGGCGAGCAGGGCGGTGCGCGTCCCGAGGCCGGCTCCCGCCGCGCCGGCCGCACCCGTGACGACGAGGGCGGCCCCCAGCGCGCGTGCCACCGGGACCACCCCCGCGACGGCCGCCCCCAGCCCCTCCGGCCGGGCGGCCGGCACTCCGCGGCGCGCGGCCAGGGTCAGCGCCAGCCGGGCGGCGGTCGCCGCGACGACGGCGGCCAGCGCGCCGTGGGCCCACGAGTCGCCGTAGGCCCGCGCCAGGGCGGCCGTCTGTGCGAGCAGTACGAGGACGAGGGTGATCACCCCGAAGGGGCCGATGTCCGACTGCTTCATGATCCGCAGCGCGTCCTCGGCCGGCTTGCCGCTGCCGAGTCCGTCCGCGGTGTCGGCGAGACCGTCCAGGTGCAGGCCGCGGGTCAGTACGGCGGGCACGGCGGCGGTGGCGACGGCGGCGAGGAGCGGACCGGCGCCGAGGAACAGCGGCGCCAGACCCGCCGCAGCGGCGGCCACCCCGACGACGAACCCGGCGACCGGCGCGCAGAGCATCCCGCCGCGCGCCGCGCCGCGGTCCCAGCGGCTCACCCGGACCGGAAGGACGGTCAGCGTCCCGAAGGCGAACCGGAGACCGTGCAGCGCGGGCATCCGCGAGGAGGACGTGGAGGACGAGGGCGACGACGCGGACGAGGAGGACGAGGGCGACGAGGGGGAGGAGGGCGCGGACACGCGGGCAGGTTACGGGACCGGCGCGTCCCCGGCCGCGGGCGGGCGGGGCCCCGGCGGGCGCGGCACACTACACACATGGGGCACTGGCTGTACCGCAACATCGTCGAGCCCGGGAAACTGCCCCTGCTCCTCGCCCTGGGCGCCTTCGTCATGACCTTCCTGGTCACCCGGGTCATCACCCGCCTGATCCGGGCCGGGAAGGGGCCCTTCGGCAACGTCAGGGCCGGCGGGCTGCACATCCACCACGTCGTCCCCGGTGTCGTCCTCAGCGTCCTCGGCGGTTTCGGCGCGGTCGCCAGCGGCCGGCACGGCTTCGGAGCGGCGGCCTTCGCGGTGGTCTTCGGGATGGGCGCGGGCCTGGTCCTGGACGAGTTCGCGCTCCTCCTGCACCTGGACGACGTCTACTGGAGCGAGGCGGGCCGCAAGAGCGTCGAGGTGGTCGTCCTCACCGCGGCTCTGGTCGGGCTGGTGCTGGCGGGTTTCTCCCCGTTCGGTGTCAACGACGTGACCGCGGGCGAGCTGCAGGACCGGGGGACGGTCATCTCCGGCGTGGTCGTGAACTTCGCGTTCTCCCTGGTGGCCCTCGGCAAGGGCAAGTTCCGGCTGGCCGTCCTCGGGGTGATCGTCCCCTTCCTCGCCCTGGTCGGCGCCGTCCGGCTGGCCCGCCCCGGCTCGTACTGGGCCAGGCACTTCTACCGCCGCCGCCCGCGCGCCCGCGCCCGGGCCGCTCTGCGCGCCCACCGCCACGACCGCCGCTGGGCCCGTCCCCGCCGCGCGGTTCAGGACTGGATCGGCGGCAGACCGGACGCGCGGCCGGCCCGGCTGCCGGGGCCGGGTCCAGGTCCGGGCGGTGAGTGAGGGACCCGGCCCCCACGCCAGGGCCACCGGTGCCGTACGGAGGACAGCGCGCAGACCAGCGCCACCGCCGTGAGCGCCGCCAGATGCTCCCGGCCCGCCAGGTTCTCCTTCAGCGTCACCTCGACCGCCATCGCCGCGGTCACCGCGCCCGCCGTGACGTAGGCGCCGTAACGCCAGCCGAGGTACACCGCGAGCCCCACCACCGCCGCGGACGGGCCGGTGTCCACCACGTGCGCGTCGGTGCGGGGCAGGCCCAGCGGACTGCCGGGGCCGAGCGCGATGCCCAGGCGCGCGTACAGGGTGCCGGCGAGCGTGGCGACGTAGGCGACGGCGAGGGTGCGCCGCCGGCCCAGGCAGATCTCGGCGACGCCGAACACGCCCAGGATCTGCGCCAGCGCCCCGTACACCGGCAGGTCCGGGGCCGGTACGAACAGCGACAGCGGGGTGCGCAGCAGGGACAGCCAGAGCGGGTCCTCGGCCCGTACGGACCCGACGCGGTGGACGAAGCCGTGGCCCCAGGGCTGGTTCTGCGCGTACTGGAGCAGCGCCGTCAGGCACACCGCGGCGAGCGTCATCGACACCGCCCGCAGGCGGCGCCGCAGGAGTGGCTCGCGCACGGTGTCGTACACGAGCCCCCATTCGGCGCGGGCCCAGCGGGCGGGCGTCCTCATCAGGCCTTCCCCGGCATCCTCATCGCGGTGTCTCCAGGTGCCTGCGGTCCAGCCACCTGGGAAGGCCCGGCGCGCCGGGCCCTGCCGTCAGGAAGCCCTCCGCGCGTGCCGCCGCGAGGCCGATGCGCGGCAGGTCCGCGCTCTTCTCGAAGAGCAGGAACCGCGGCTCCCAGATGGGCCGGTACTTGGCGTTGGCGCGGTACAGGGACTCGATCTGCCACCAGCGGGAGAAGAAGCTGAGCAGCGACCGCCACAGCCGCAGCACCGGTCCGGCGCCGAGGCGCGCGCCACGCTCGAAGACCGAGCGGAACACGGCGAAGTTGAGGGAGACCTGGGTGACCCCGATCTCCCGGGCGCGGCGCAGCAGTTCGAGCACCATGAACTCCATGAGCCCGTTCTCGGCGTGCCGGTCGCGGCGCATGAGGTCGAGGGAGAGCCCGTGCGGCCCCCACGGCACGAAGGAGAGCAGCGCCTTCAGGTCGCCGTGGGCGTCGTGGCACTCCAGCATCACGCACTGCTCGTCCTCGGGGTCCCCGAGCCGGCCCAGCGCCATGCTGAACCCGCGCTCGGTGGCCCCGTCCCGCCAGTCGTCCGCCCGTTCGATCAGATACGCCATCTCGTCCGCGGGGATGTCCTCGTGCCGCCGGACGCGCACCGTGTACCCGGCCCGCCGCACCCGGTTGCGGGCCTGCCGCACGGTGCGCATGGCCCGTCCCTCCAGGGTGAACTCGGCGACGTCCACCACGGCCTCGTCGCCGAGCTCCAGGGCGTCCAGCCCGTGCCGGGCGTAGACCGTGCCCGCCTCCTCGCTCGCGCCCATCACCGCCGGGATCCAGCCGTGCGCCCGCGCCTGGTCCAGCCAGGGCCCGATGGCGCCGGGCCAGGCCTCGGGGTCGCCGATGGGGTCACCGGAGGCGAGGCTGACGCCGCCCACCACGCGGTAGGCGACGGCGGCCTTGCCGGTGGGCGACCAGATGACGCTCTTCTCCCGGCGCAGCGCGAAGTAGCCGAGCGAGTCACGCTCGCCGTGCCGCTGGAGCAGCTCCCGCAGCCGCTTCTCGTCGTCCGTGGTGAGCGGGTCGACGGCGCGCCGGGAGCGGAAGGCGGCGTAGAGGACGGCGAGGACGAGGGCGGTGGACAGCGCGTTGATGGCGACGTTCGCCCAGTTGGGGGTGGCGATGCCGGGGAAGCGGGCCTCCGGTGCGGCGACCGAGACCAGCCGCAGCGTGCCGTAGTGCCAGCGCTGGAGGAACGTCGAACGGGCCGCGTCCGCGGCATGGTTGGTGACCGTCACCAGCAGCGCGGCCAGCAGCGAGGCCGACAGCGCCCCGCCCACGGCGACGGCGGCGGCCAGGCGGGGGTTGGCGCGGTCGCCCTTGGCGTAGAACTCGCGCCGCCCGAGCAGCAGCGCGGCGACGAAGGCGGCGGTCAGCGCCAGGGAGACCCAGTTCTGCACGGAGCCGCGGACCTCCGGGAACATCACCTGGGCGAACGCGAACAGCGCCAGGAACGGCCCGCTCAGCCCGAGGTTCAGGATCCAGGCGGCCCGCTTGCGGCGGCGCATGGTGACGGCCAGGAACGCGGTGAAGACGCCGGAGGCGAAGCCGGCGGTGAGCAGATACGGCGTGAAGAGGTCCTGCTGGTTGTGGCGCCGCACGTCCTGGCCCAGGGAGACCCACACCGCGCTGAGGAAGTTGACGAACGCGGCAGCCCGCAGGTACCAGACGGCGAACGCGGCGGCCCGCCGCGCGCTCGCGCCACCGGGACGGACGGGTACGACTCGGGCATCTCCCATGAAGATTGATCATATGTGGGCTCTTGCGGCGAACGTCCGTTTTGTCGACGGGCCGTCATCGCAAGAGCGGGCAGGAGAGGTGTGTCACCCGGTGTGTCACCCAGGGCGTCACCCGGGGTGTCGCCGCAGGGGCCCCGCGCCCCACGTCACTCCGAGCCGTGCCCGGCCGCGCCCTCGCCGGCCTTCTCCTCATCGGCCTCCTCGCGAGAGGCCTCTTCCTTCTCGGCTTCCTCGGCCTTCTCGGCTGCCCCGGCGTCCCCGGCTTCCTTCTCGGCTTCCTCGGCGACGGCCTCGGGAAGCTCCGCCGCCAGTGCCGCCGCGGCCTGGACCAGCGGGAGCGCCAGCAGCGCGCCCGCGCCCTCGCCGACGGTCACCTTGTGGTCGAGCAGCGGCTCCAGCGCCATCCGGTCCAGGGCCTTGGCCTGCCCAGGCTCCCCGCTGCTGTGCCCCGCCAGCCACCAGTCCGGCGCACGGAACGCCACCCGCTGCCCCACCAGGGCGCACGCGGCCGAGACCACGCCGTCCAGGATCACCGGCAGCTTGCGCACCGCGCACTGCAGCAGGAAACCGGTCATCGCGGCCAGATCGGCCCCGCCCACCGTCGCCAGCAGCTGCAACTGGTCCCCGAGCACGGGCCGGGCCCGCCGCAGCGCGTCCCGGATCGCGGCGCACTTGCGCATCCACGCCAGGTCGTCGATCGGCTCACCGCCGCGCCCGGTCACCACGGACGCGTCCGTTCCGCACAGCGCGGCGATCAGCACCGCCGCCGCGGTGGTGCCGCCCACGCTGACATCGCCGAGCACCACCAGGTCCGTACCGGAGTCGGCCTCCTCGTCGGCCACCGCGATGCCGGCCCGGAACGCGGCCTCCGCCTCCTCAAGGGTCAGCGCGTCCTCCACGTCGATGCGTCCGCTGCCGCGCCGCACCCGGTGCCGTACGACGTCCTCGGGCAGCGCGTCGGGAGCGCAGTCGAGAGCCATGTCCACCACCCGCACCGCCACCCCGAGCCGCCGGGCCAGCACGGACACCGGCCGGCCGCCCTCCAGGACCGCCCGCACCAGCCGCTCGGCGCCACCCGCGGGCCGCGCCGAGACACCGAGTTCCGCGACGCCGTGGTCACCGGCGAAGAGAACCACCCGCGGCCGTTCGACCGGCCGCACCGGCACGGCGCCCTGCGCCGCCGCCAGCCACTCACCCAGGTCGTCGAGGCGGCCCAGCGAACCGGGCGGCACGATCTGACGCTCCCGGCGCGCCTCGGCGTCACGGCGCATGCCGCCGTCCGGACGCTCGATCAGATCGGTGAAGTCGTCGAGATTCAGCGAGCTCATTCGCCGAACAGTACCGGCCCCGCTCGAACGCGACCGAGCCACGTCGCCACCACACCCGTACGGCGTCTTCCCGACCAAGATCCCGATCTCATACGTTCCCTTTGCAGTGAATTGTCGCGATGGGCTGCCGGTATCGGTCGCGCAGGCCGGCGGTTCACCGCCGTACGCCCTCTCGCCCCACCGGGAGCCGCCCATGCCGCCCCTGCCGTACGCCTCGCGGGCCCGCGACCCGCGCCGGATCGCGTACGCCGCCGAACTCGCCCAGGGCACCGACCGGTTCCACGAGCCGCGCCGCGAGAACTGCCCGTGGTGCGGCTCGGCCCGGCTGCGCACCCGGCTGCGCGCGCCGGACCTGCTCCAGCACAAGCCCGGCAGGTTCGCGCTCGACCAGTGCGGGGACTGCGGGCACGCCTTCCAGAACCCCCGGCTCACTCCGGAGGGGCTGGCCTTCTACCGCCGCGACCACGACGAGACCGGCCCCGGCGGCCTCCCGCACCAGGCGCTCGCCGCCCGCCGCGACCGGCGCCGCCACCGCGCCGACGCGCACCTGATGCGGAACGTGGGGGAACCGGAGAGCTGGCTGGACGTCGGAACGGGCCACGCCGACTTCCCGGCGGCGGCCCGCGAGGTGTTCCCGTACACCTCCTTCGACGGGCTCGACCCGACGCCGCGCGTGGAGGCGGCCCGCGCCGCCGGGCGGATCGAGGAGGCCCACATCGGCCATCTGGCCGACCCGCACATCGCGGACCGCCTGCGCGGCCGCTACGACGTGGTCAGCGTGTTCCACCATCTGGCCCACGCCCCCGACCCTCGCGCGGAACTGCGCGGCGCCCTCGGCGCGCTACGGCCCGGAGGCCACCTCCTCATCGAACTCCCCGACCCGCGCAGCCTGTTCGCCCTGCTGCTGGGCAAGTGGTGGCTGCCCCACGGCCAGCCGCGCCATCTGCATCTGCTGCCCCTGCGCAACCTCCGCGCGGAACTGGAGTCCGCCGGCTGCACGATCCTCGTCACCGACCGCCGCACCCCGCACATCCCCAACGACCTGTCGGCGGCCCTCGCCCTGGCCCTCGGCCACGCCCTGCCCGCCCCCGACACCCCCTGGCGCGACACCCCGCCGGGCCCCCTCGGCCGCGCCCTGCGAGCGATCCTCTCCACCGCCACCACCCCCTTGGTCGCCGCGGCGGCGGCCGCGGACCTCCTCCTGTCCCCACTCCTGCGCCGTACCCCCGGCCTCTCCAACGCCTACCGCCTCGTCGCCCGCACGGACACATAGCCGCACCGGGGCCGCGCCCCGGCCGCCGCTCAGCCGCGCAGCACCACCGCCTGCCCCGCCACCACCAGCAGCACCTGCTCGCACTCCGCGGCGAAGGCCGCGTTCAGGCGGCCGAGTTCGTCGCGGTAGCGACGGCCCGACGCGGTGGCCGGGACGATGCCGGAGCCCACCTCGTTGGAGACCGCGACCACCGTCCGGAGGCTCGCCCGGACCGCGGCCGTCAGCTCGGCCACCCGCTCCCGCAGGGCCCGTTCGCCGCCGCCCGTCCACTCGGCGTCGTCCCAGGCGCCGACGGAGTCCATCGCGTCCGTCAGCCACAGCGACAGGCAGTCGATCAGCAGCGGCGGACCGTTCTCCGCCAGGATCGGCACCAGGTCGCAGGTCTCGGCCGTGCGCCAGGAGCCCGGCCGCCGCTCCCGGTGCGCGGCGACCCGGGCCGCCCACTCGGTGTCGCCGCCCCGGCTGCCGCCCGTGGCCACGTACAGCACCCCGGGGAAGGCCTCCAGCCGCCGTTCGGCCTCCACCGACTTGCCCGACCGCGCCCCGCCCAGCACCAGCGTGCGCCGCGGCACGTCCGGTACGTCCTCGTAGGCCCCGACCGTCAGCGTGGTGCCGTCCGGCACCGCCCGCGCCCCGGCCGCCGCGAGCCGCCGCCGCAGCTCCGGCCCCGGTGGCACGTCATGGTCCAGGTGGACGGCGACGACGTCCGTGGCCGGGCCCGCCGCGCCCACCGCCCGCAGCTTGGCCAGGGCGTCCGGCCGCCCCACGACGTCCGCGACGACCATGTCGTACGTCCGCGCCGTGTCCGTGTCCTCCTCCAGACCGGCCGGCGCGCCGCCCGGCGGCAGGTACAGCAGCCGCTGCCCGCCCGGCCCGGTCACCGCGTACCCCGTGCCCGGCGCGTCCAGCGCCACCGCGCGCACCCGGTGCCCCGTCGGCAGGGTCAGCTCCCGCCCGTCCGGCACCCGGCCCGGCTGCGGCAGCCCGGCCGGCACCTCGACGGCCGGACCCTCGTGCGGATGCGACAGCAGCACCTGCCGTACGCCGCTCAGCGACGCGCCCGCACGCGCGGCCGCGAACGCCGCGCCCGGCGTCAGGTCCAGCAGCACCGCCCCGTCCACGAGCAGCGCCGTCGCCGCGCGCGCGTGCGCGCCGAGGGCCGTCGCGCAGGCCGCGCAGGGGCAGTGGGGGCGGGGAAGTCCCGCGGGGGCACCGGTGCCGAGCAGAGTCACGTCCACGGACCCGATTTTCCTGGGTCGCCGCAGGTCTTGCGCATCCGACTAGGCTGCGGGCAGGAGCCGGACCAAGATCCGGCTCCCGCTGTGGAGTGTGCTCACACCAGGGAGGCGTACATGGTGGCATGGACGTGGCGGTTCGAGACGGCCGACGGGACGGAGGTCCAGCCCGCGGTGCAGCCCGAGGAGTTCACCACGCAGGGCGACGCCGAGTCCTGGATCGGGGAGAACTGGAAGGCCCTGCTCGACGGCGGCGCGGACCAGGTGCGGCTGTTCGAGGACTCCGCGGAGATCTACGGCCCGATGAGCCTGCACGCCGAAGGGGCCCAGGAGTAGCCCCCGTGCGGAGGAGGGGCGGCCACCGGCGGCCGCCCCTCGCCCCTTTCCGTACGGCTCACTGCTCGCCCAGCGTGACCTCCACCGTCTTCTCGGCGCCGTCGCGTCGGTACGTCACCTTCGTCTTCTGACCCGGCTTGTCGGACGCCAGCGCCTCGGCCAGGGAGGTCATCGTCGTGATGTCGGTGTCGCCGACCCGGGTGATGACGTCCCCGGGCCGGATGCCCGCCCTGTCCGCCGCGCCGCCCGCCCTCACCTCGACCACGGCGACCCCTGCGGGCTGGTACGAGGCGTCGACCACGGTGCGTCCGGTGATGCCCAGCGCCGCCCGCCCGGAGTCGACGACCTTGCCGTACTTCACGATCTGGCCGGCGATGGTCTTCACCATCGACGCCGGGATCGCGAAGCCGATGCCGGGCGCCGTGCTGCCGCCGAGCTGGGGATCGGCGGCGGCGAGCGTCGGGATGCCGATGACCTCACCGTTCAGGTTCACCAGCGCGCCGCCGCTGTTGCCCGGGTTGATCGCGGCCGACGTCTGCACCATGTTGGCGATCGTGGCCCCGGTGCCGCCGCCCTGCCCCTCGCTCACGGTCCGCCCGGTCGCCGACACGATCCCCTGGGTCACGCTCGACGACAGCCCGAGCGGCGAGCCCATGGCCAGGACGATCTGCCCGACCTGCACCTTCTCCGAGTCACCGAGGGTGGCCGCCTTCAGTCCGGGCGGCACCTTGTCCAGCTTGACCACGGCGAGATCCTGGTCCGGGTAGGAGGAGACGAGCGTCGCGGTGAACGGCTGCCCGCCGCCCGCCGTGGTGACGCGGAACCGCTTCGCGTTACCGACGACGTGCGCGTTGGTGACGATGTGCCCCTTGTCGTCGTACACCACGCCCGACCCCAGCTCGTCACCTGTCTGGATCTGCACCACCGACGGCAGTACGTCCTTGATGACCCGCTGGTACGCGGCCTGGAGGTCGCCGGCGGTGGCCTGTGCGGCCACCTGCCGGTCCCCGGAGGCGTCCTTCGTCCCCGAGGCCGCGGCCTCGTCCGGAGTCGACGAGCCGTTGCAGCCGGACAGCAGCGCGGCACAGAAGATCACGGCGGCGGCGAACGGAACGGCCGTCCGGAGAGCCGGCCGGAGGGCACGGACACGGGCACGGCGGGAACGGGTACGGCGGGAACGGGCACGGCGGGAACCGGAAACGTCCATGCACCGAGTCTCACGGCGGGGTGAACACCCGGCTTGCCGGGCTCACCCGAACGAGCGGACCCGGAGAGAGAACGCGGCCTCAGCCGCGCACCCCGCACAGATGCAGCAGCGCCGCGACCGCGCGGTACGGGTCGGTGCGTCCGGCCCGCTCCTCCGCCGCCAGCAGCGTCTCCGCATCGGCCGGGGGCCGGGCCCCGTCCGCCGCCGTGTCCGTGAAGACCCGCACCCCGTACCAGGCGTGCAGCGGCGCCCCGATCCCGGCGAGCGTCGCCGTCAGATCGGCGAGCCGGTCCGCCCGGACATCCAGCCCCAGCCGGTTCCGGTACGCCGTCGTGTCGAACGCGTCCAGCGCCGCCGGCCAGTCGCCGGACAGCCCCGGCCGCAGTGCCAGCGCGTCGCCGTTGCGCACCAGCAGCGACAGCAGTCCGCCCGGCGCCAGCATCCGGGCCAGCCCGGCCAGCAGCGGATCGGGCTCCTCGACGTACATCAGCACGCCGTGGCACAGCACGACGTCGAAGCTGCCCGGCAGGAAGTGCACCCCGGTGTCCTGGCCGTCGCCCTCGACGATCCGCATCCGCGCCCGTATGCCCTCCGGCTCGGCGGCCAGCGTCTCGCGCGCCACGGAGATCATCTTCTGGTCGCGTTCCAGGCCGGTCACCTGGTGTCCGGCCCGTGCCAGCCGCAGCGCCTGCGTGCCCTGGCCCATCCCCACGTCGAGCACCCGCAGCCGCTGCCCGACCGGGAACCGCCCGGCTATCTGCTCGTCGAGCTGCCGGGCCACCAGCTCCTGCCGTACGACGTCACGCAGCCCGCCCAGCTTGTCCAGCCAGGCCGCGGCCGCGCCCCCGGTGAAAGGCTCCGCGCTCAGGGCCGCTCTCCGCGCTTGACCTGCGGCTTCGGCAGCCGGAGCCGGCGCATCTGCAGGGAGCGCATCAGGGCGTAGGCGACCGCGCCCCGCTTGTTCTCGGCCGGGAAGCGCTCGGCGAGCCGCTTCTTCAGCCGGAAACCGGTGACGATCGAGTCCAGCACGATCAGCACGATCACCACGAGCCACAGCAGCAGGGCCAGGTTCTGCAGATAGCCCACCCGCACCATGCTCAGCACCAGGATGACCACGGCCATCGGCAGGAAGAACTCCGCGATGTTGAACCGGGAGTCGATGAAGTCGCGGGCGAACCGGCGCACCGGGCCCTTGTCGCGGGCCGGCAGGTAGCGCTCGTCGCCGCCGGCCAGCGCCTGGCGCTGCCGCTCCATCTGGATACGGCGCTCATCGCGCTGCCGCTTGGCGGCCTCCTTGCGCGTGGTCGGCGTGTTGGCCACGCTGCGGCGCTGGGCCTGGGCCTCACTGCGCTTGGGCGTGGGGCGGCCCTTGGGAGCCTGCGGGTCACGGGTCTGCTTGGAGAAGTTCACCGGCGCCTTGTCGGCGGCCGGGGCCTTCTCTTCCTTGGCACGGCTACGGAACACAAAACCCAAGGGTAAGGGCTTGACCCGCATGGACCCCAGCCCCGATGGGAACGATCCGGCAACACCGGTCGTCTCCAAGGGGACAGAGGGGGCGTTGCGCGCGCGGCCGGCCGGCGGTGCCCGGGGGTCACCTACTCCCTACGCCGGAGCGGAATCGGGCGCAGTCGTCCTTGGGGATGACCGCATCCGTTCCCGAACAGTGCGGTAATGGATGCAGGGCCCGTACTGTGGGTTCTGTCGCAGAGCTGTGAGCTGGAGTCCGTCAGAAGGGGGCGCGCGAAGCCCATGAGCGGTGTCATGAAGCGTATGGGGATGATCTTCCGCGCGAAGGCGAACAAGGCCCTTGACCGGGCCGAGGACCCGCGCGAGACCCTCGATTACTCGTACCAGAAGCAGCTGGAGCTGCTCCAGAAGGTGCGGCGCGGCGTCGCCGACGTGGCGACCAGCCGCAAGCGCCTGGAGCTCCAGCTCAATCAGCTGCAGCAGCAGTCCACCAAGCTGGAGGACCAGGGCCGCAAGGCGCTCGCGCTGGGCCGCGAGGACCTGGCCCGCGAGGCGCTCTCCCGCAAGGCCGCCCTCCAGCAGCAGGTCACGGACCTCGAGACGCAGCACTCGACCCTCCAGGGCGAGGAGGAGAAGCTCACCCTGGCCGCCCAGCGCCTCCAGGCCAAGGTCGACGCCTTCCGCACCCGCAAGGAGACGATCAAGGCGACCTACACCGCCGCCCAGGCGCAGACCCGGATCGGCGAGGCGTTCTCCGGCATCTCCGAGGAGATGGGCGACGTCGGCCTCGCCATCCAGCGCGCCGAGGACAAGACCGCCCAGCTCCAGGCCCGCGCCGGCGCCATCGACGAGCTGCTCGCCTCCGGCGCCCTGGACGACCCCACCGGCATGGCCAAGGACGACATCGCCGCCGAGCTGGACCGGATCTCCGGTGGTACGGATGTGGAGCTGGAGCTCCAGCGCATGAAGGCGGAGCTGGCCGGAGGCTCGTCCGCGGACCGGCAGGCCATCGAGGGCGGCCAGGGCCAGGCGCAGCCCCAGCAGCAGCCGCAGGACACCCCCCGCTTCGACAAGCAGTAGACCCACTCACCGACAGCCGGGGCCCACGCCGCCGAGGAGGGCGACATGATCGTACGGATCATGGGGGAGGGACAGGTGAGGCTGGCCGACGGCCACCTCGCCGAGCTCAACAAACTGGACGAGGAACTCCTGGCCGAGATGGAGAACGGCGACGGCCCCGGCTTCCGCCGCACCCTGCACAGCCTGCTCTCCAAGGTCCGTGAGCTGGGCGAACCCCTGCCGGACGACTCCCTGGAACCGTCCGAGCTGATCCTGCCGTCCCCGGACGCCACCCTCCAGGAGGTACGGGACCTGCTCAGCGACGACGGCCTGATCCCTGGGTGACCGTCCCGTCCGGGGACCGTGCGCGGGCCGTGCTCCGTGAGCACCCCGTACCCTACGCAGGCGTGACCACCCCGCTCGACCGCGCCCGCTGCCGGATCAAGGCGCACCCCCTCGCCCTGGACGCGGCCCTCGCGGCCGCGGTCCTCGTGTGCATGGTGGTCGGGTCCTTCGCGGACCCCCGCGGGGAGAACGGCGTCAGCTGGGCCGTCCGCCGGCCGGAGCCGCTCGGCCTCGTCCTGATGACCCTCGGCGCCGCCGCGCTCGTCCTGCGCCGCCGGGCCCCGCGCACGGTCCTCGCCGTCACCGGCACCGTCTCCGTGATCGAGTGCGTCACCGGCGACCCGCGCGCCCCCGTCGCCATGTCCGCCGTCATCGCCCTCTACACCGTCGCCGCCACCACCGACCGTCCCACCACCTGGCGCCTGGGCCTGACCACCATGACCGTGCTGACCGGCGCCGCCATGCTCGGTGGGACGCTGCCCTGGTACGCCCAGGAGAACCTCGCCATCTTCGCCTGGACCGGCATGGCCGCCGCCGGCGGCGACGCCGTGCGCAGCCGCCGCGCCTTCGTGCGCGCCATGCGGGAGCGCGCCGAACGCGCCGAACGCACCCGCGAGGAGGAGGCCCGCCGGCGCGTCGCCGAGGAGCGGCTGCGCATCGCCCGCGACCTGCACGACGTGGTCGCCCACCACATCGCCCTGGTCAATGTGCAGGCCGGAGTCGCCGCGCACGTCATGGACAAGCGGCCCGACCAGGCCAAGGAGGCGCTCGCCCACGTCCGGGAGGCCGGCCGCTCCGCGCTGAACGAGCTGCGCGCCACCGTCGGACTGCTCCGGCAGTCCGACGACCCGGAGGCCCCGACCGAACCCGCCCCGGGCCTGCACCGCCTGGACGAACTCGTCGGCACCTTCCGCAGCGCCGGCCTGCACGTCGAGGTCGCCCGTGCCGACCAGGGCACCACCCTGCCCGCCGCCGTCGACCTGGCCGCCTTCCGCATCGTCCAGGAAGCCCTCACCAACGTGCAGAAACACGCCGGCGGCCAGGCCCGGGCCGAGGTCAGCGTCGTACGGGTCGGGCCGAACGTCGAGATCACCGTCCTCGACGACGGCGCCGGCGCCGGAGAGGGCCCCGCCACCGGCGGCGGCCACGGACTGCTCGGCATGCGGGAGCGGGTGACCGCCCTCGGCGGCACCCTCACCACCGGCCCCCGCTACGGCGGCGGCTTCCGCGTCCATGCGGTCCTGCCGGTCCAGACCCGCACCAGCACTGGGACCAACACCTGCACCAGCACCAGCACCAAGACCAGCACCAGCACCCGCGCCCCGGGGGACGCCGCATGACGATCCGTGTCCTGCTCGCCGACGACCAGGCCCTGCTGCGCAGCGCCTTCCGCGTGCTCGTCGACTCCGAGCCCGACATGGAGGTGGTCGGCGAGGCGTCCGAGGGTGCCGAGGCCGTGCGCCTGGCGAAGGAGCAGCGCGCCGACGTCGTCCTGATGGACATCCGCATGCCGGGCACGGACGGCTTCGCCGCCACCCGCCTGATCGGCGCCGACCCCGCCCTCGCCGACGTCCGCGTGGTCATCCTGACCACCTTCGAGGTCGACGACTACGTGGTGCAGGCGCTGCGCGCGGGCGCCTCCGGCTTCCTCGGCAAGGGCAGCGAGCCCGAGGAACTGCTCAGCGCCATCCGGATCGCCGCCCAGGGGGAGGCACTGCTGTCCCCGGCCGCCACCAAGGGCCTGATCGCGCGCTTCCTCGCGCAGGGCGACGCCGCGGACGACGGCCGCGACCCGGCCCGCTCGGAGCGGCTGGACGCGCTGACCGTGCGCGAGCGCGAGGTGCTCGTCCAGGTCGCCGGCGGGCACTCCAACGACGAGATCGCCGAACGTCTCCAGGTCAGCCCGCTCACCGTGAAGACCCACGTCAACCGGGCCATGGCCAAGCTCGGCGCCCGCGACCGGGCGCAGCTGGTCGTCATCGCCTACGAGTCCGGGCTGGTGCGGCCCAGGGCCGACTGAGCCCCGCCGGACCCGCTACGTCCAAGGGTGGAGTGCGCTCCACCCGCCCGCGCCCGGGGTAGGCGCGCCGTAAGGAAATGGACCAGGGGGCTACGGAACGGCCGGTGCCGGTGCCGGAGGGTGTAGGGGTGGGCGCGACTGCGCGCCCGTGCCGCGTTCGGCAGCTCACCGCCGCCGGTGACGGCTTCGGCGACCAGGACCTGAAGGTGGTCGTCAAGGCGTCCGACGCGAACGCGCAGCGCCAGGCGGCGGAGCAGGTCCGCAGGACCGTCGCCGGCCTGGACGGCGTCACCGACGTCACCAGCGACCTCTCCCGGAGCGTGCCCCGCATCTCGGTCCGCGCCACCGACAAGGCGGCGGCCGGCTTCACCGACCAGACCCTCGGCACGGCCGTCGCCCAGTCGGTCAAGGGCACCACGGCCGCCAAGGCGACCCTGGACGACACCGAGCGGAACGTCGTCGTCAGGTCGGCCGAGCCCGCCGAGACGCTGGCCCAGCTGAAGGAGCTGCGTCCTCGGCCCGGTGAAGCTGGGCGACATCGCGACCGTCAAGCTGGTCGACGGTCCGGTCTCGATGACCCGGATCGACGGTCAGCGCGCGGCGACCATCACCGCCAAGCCGACCGGCGACAACACCGGCGCGGTGAGCACCGAGCTCCAGTCGAAGATCAAGGCAACGCCGGAACCCGCGCAGGTCTGACCGCTGTACTGGCCACGAGGGGCATCTCCGCACTGTCGGAGGTGCCCCTCCTTGGCGTCAGCACCTTTCGGATCACCCGTTCGGGTGGCGAGACCGTGACACGAGCTGTTTGATAACCTGCGGATTATACGTTTCGGGCATGAGGTGGGAGATCATCCTTGCACCCGAGGTCCATGAATGGTTCCTCGCGCTGGACGGCACGAGCGCGTCCCTGGTCCGCGATGCAGTCGAACTGCTCGCGGATCAAGGGCCGACACTGGGTAGGCCTGCCGTGGACCGAATCCACGGCTCACAACTCCATAACCTGAAGGAACTCAGGCCAGGCTCGTCCGGCAGAAGCGAGATCCGCATTTTGTTCCTGTTCGATGCGGTACGGCAGGTTGTACTGCTCGTGGCTGGAGACAAGGCAGGAAACTGGGACGGCTGGTACCGCGACGCGATCAAGCTTGCCGAGGAGCGGTATGTCCGCTGCCTCGAGGCCCCGAGTGAGGAGATCGAATGAGCAGGCACTACCGGTGGGAGACCTCGCTGGATGCCAGGCGGTCCACAGACCCGGACATCGATGCCCCCGAACGTGTCGCCGCGGCCCGTGCCGCCAGGGAAGCGGCCACCCTGGGACATCATCTGGCCGAACTCCGCCGCCAACGCGGCCTGACGCAGACCGAGGTGGCCGACAGGATGGGTGTCTCGCAGGTCCGTGTCTCGCACATGGAGAACGGGGACATCGACCGGATGCAGGTCGAATCCATCGCCGCCTACATCGCGGCCCTGGGCGGGCATCTGCGCCTCGTGGCGGACATCGGTGAAGTCAGCACCACCTTCGTCGACTACACAGACCGTCTCAGCGCCTGATCCCGACTCGCGAGAAATGCCCGTCCCGGTGCAAGACCTGGGACGGGCTGGGCCGTTACCTGGAACAGTCCTTGAGCGCCGTGATGAAGGCGGCCCAGGACGCGGCCGGGACGACGACCACGGCGCCGTGAGGGTTCTTGCTGTCGCGGACGGGGACGACGCCGGGGAAGTCCTCGGAGATCTCGACGCATTCGCCCCCGTTCGCGTTGCTGTAGCTGCTCCGGCGCCAACGTGACCAGGTCAGCTCGGGGGTGTGTCGCATGGGCTGTAGTCCTCCATCACGTGTCGGGTCAGCTCCACCGAGGCGGACGGCGGAAGGGCGTTGGCGCGGAGCACTTCGTAGTGCCGCCGCCACTTCTTCACCGAGTTGCGGTCTTCGTAAAGATGGCCGACCTCAATGCCCTCTTCGTACGCCACCGTGGAGCCGTTTATAACCGTTGAAGAGTGTGTCGCCAATCTTGTTCTTGAAGCTGGTGCTCCAGCGTCCACGCTCAACTATGTGGTTGTAGCCCCAAGTTTTCGTTCCGCAGCGCAGAGGCATCTTGCTCGGGCCGATCCAGAAGGTGTAGGCGACCTTTGAGTAGTGCTGCGACTTGCAGGGGCTTGACGCGCTCGCTGTGGCTGCTGCGGGCATCTCGGTGGATGCGTTCGCGGGTATGGGTACGGTTGACAGGACAGTAGCTCCTGCTGCCGCGATGAACGTCGCAGTGGATTTGCGGAAATACGTAGCGCGCACGTCTTCTCTTTTCACGTACCGCCCTCTAAGAAGTACATCTCTAAGAACGCGCGCAGCCACGGAGACACGGAGCCCCGGTACGGCGGTGCCCCGGCCGGGGTGGGTCCGGCCGGGGCACCGCCGTACGGTGACGTACGTACTACGGCAGCGCGAGCATGCGCTCCAGGGCCAGCTTCGCGAAGGCCTCCGTCTCCTTGTCGACCTGGATGCGGTTGACCAGGTTGCCCTCGGCCAGGGACTCCAGGGCCCAGACCAGGTGGGGGAGGTCGATGCGGTTCATGGTGGAGCAGAAGCAGACGGTCTTGTCGAGGAAGACGATCTCCTTGCCCTCCGGTGCGAAACGGTTCGCCAGACGGCGTACCAGGTTCAGCTCCGTGCCGATGGCCCACTTGGAGCCGGCCGGGGCCGCCTCCAGGGCCTTGATGATGTACTCCGTGGAGCCGACGTAGTCGGCCGCGGCGACCACCTCGTGCTTGCACTCGGGGTGCACCAGGACGTTGACGCCGGGGATCCGCTCGCGGACGTCGTTCACCGAGTCCAGGCTGAAGCGGCCGTGCACCGAGCAGTGGCCGCGCCACAGGATCATCTTGGCCGCGCGCAGCTCGTCGGCGGTCAGCCCGCCGTTCGGCCGGTGCGGGTTGTAGACGACGCAGTCCTCGAGGGACATGCCCATGTCCCTCACCGCCGTGTTGCGGCCCAGGTGCTGGTCGGGCAGGAACAGGACCTTCTCGCCCTGCTCGAAGGCCCACTCCAGGGCCCGCTTCGCGTTCGACGACGTGCAGATGGTGCCGCCGTGCTTGCCCGTGAACGCCTTGATGTCGGCCGAGGAGTTCATGTAGGAGACGGGGACCACCTGCTCGGCGATCCCGGCTTCCGTCAGGACGTCCCAGCACTCCGCCACCTGCTCGGCCGTCGCCATGTCGGCCATGGAGCAGCCGGCCGCCAGGTCCGGCAGGACCACCTTCTGGTCGTCGGACGACAGGATGTCCGCGGACTCCGCCATGAAGTGCACACCGCAGAACACGATGTACTCGGCCTGCGGCCGGGCCGCAGCGTCCCGGGCCAGCTTGAAGGAGTCGCCCGTGACGTCGGCGAACTGGATGACCTCGTCGCGCTGGTAGTGGTGGCCCAGTACGAAGACCTTGTCCCCGAGCTTCTCCTTGGCCGCGCGGGCGCGCGCCACGAGGTCCGGGTCCGAGGGGGAGGGGAGCTCGCCGGGACACTCCACACCGCGCTCGCTCTTCGGGTCGGCCTCGCGGCCGAGCAGCAGCAGGGCGAGGGGCGTCGGCTGTACGTCGAGCTCCTGGGTTTGGGCGGTGGTCACGACACGCACCCTTTCTACTTTTCGTCGAACTGACGCTATTTATCATAACCGCTTCACGTCACTTTGACGATGGGCCATTGTGTCCAGGTGACGTGAATCCCGACACGGACCCGGCTCACGGACCCGACACAGGCCCGCCATCCACCCGCCACCGACCCGTCCGCCGGCGTTGTCGCGTACGTCGCTTCGTCCACGGGCCGCTGTCAGCCGCTCGGCGCATGTGCGAGCATGAAGAGGACGAGCATGGACAAGAGAAAAAGCATGTGCTCGGCCCGGAATGAATCCGCGGCCTTGCCGGTTGCACTCGTCGGCAAGCAGTCTCCGTACAACCCGGGAGAGATGTAGATGTCCGTATCGGACGAGACCACCACCGTCACCGACGGCATCATCCTGACCGACGCCGCCGCGTCCAAGGTCAAGGCCCTGCTCGACCAGGAAGGCCGTGACGATCTCGCCCTGCGCGTCGCCGTTCAGCCCGGTGGCTGCTCCGGCCTGCGCTACCAGCTCTTCTTCGACGAGCGCTCCCTCGACGGCGACGTGGAGAAGGACTTCGGCGGTGTCAAGGTCGTCACCGACCGCATGAGCGCTCCGTACCTGGGCGGCGCCACCATCGACTTCGTGGACACGATCGAGAAGCAGGGCTTCACGATCGACAACCCGAACGCGACGGGCTCCTGCGCCTGCGGCGACTCCTTCAGCTGACCCGGCCCGGTCCCGCCGGCATCGTACGGACCCGGCAGGTCATACGGATACGGCGAGGCCGCGTGACGGAAAGGCGGCGGTCCCCCTCCATGGGGGCCGCCGCCTTCCGTATGCCTTCGTACGCGTCCGAGTGTCGCGTCCTGGTCACCTGACCGGCTGACCGGCTGCCCGCGGCGGTGCGGGCAGCCGGGCTCCCGGCTTCACCCGCGGGATCCGGCTGCCGTCCGACCCGACCACCTTCCGGTCCCCGAGCGGCCGGTCCAGGTGCACCGACTGCCGGTACTCCTTGGCGATCAGGATGCAGACCTTGTCCGGCCACGGAGTCTCGGTCACCGTGACGGTCACCCGGTCGGAGCTCTCCTTCGCCGACGTCCTGTAGTCGGCGCACACCCCGCCCTCGAAGCTCACCGTCAGCTCGTCGCCCTCGGTGCTGTAGCCCGACACCCGCACGTCACGGGTCGCCGGCGCGGCGCCCGAACCGCTGGGCCGCGGCTCCGGCCGCCCGGACGGCGCGCCCGGTGAGCTCAGGTACTCCGGGTCGACGGCCGGGTACGTCACCGTGAAGCCGTCGCCGTCCTGGCCGGACGCCCCCCGCACCTGGAACAGCCAGGACGGCACCAGCGTCTGCCGCCCGTTCGAGGAGTGCGACGCCAGACCGAACACGGCCCGGTCGACGGCGAAGGCGTCCTGCCCGGCACTTCGACCCGAGAGCCCGGAGGCCGTGGAGCTCCCGGAGGAGCCCGAGTTCCCGGAGGAGCCGCACGGCGCCTCCAGGCGGTCCTTCAGCGGTACCGGACTGGCGCAGCCGCCGATGCCCATGCGGTGGTCGGTGCGCGGAGCCGCGTTCATCAGGTCCAGCGTCCTGCGCGCGCTCAGCACGGGATACGTCTCGCCCTTGACCGGCGCCTTCACCTGCCCGCTGCCGCCGACCACCTCGCCCTGCGGGCTGACGGTCAGGCCCGTCGTCCAGCCGTACGCCGGCAGCCCGCCGAACCGCGGATCGGCGTTGACGACCCGCTGGGCGCCCATCACCTGGCTCGCGTCCACCTTCGCGTCGTCCTGCCCCAGTGCCTTGAGCACCGGAGCGGCCGCCTTCTCGGCCGTCGCCACGCTCACCGGGTGGGCGGCGGGAGCGGCCGGGTCGTGCGTGCACACCGCGCCCTTGCAGTCGTCCGTGCCCGGCGCGTACCGGCTGAACGTCCAGGTCCCCGGCGCCTGCCGGTTCACCCGCAGCATGGGACCGGCCCCGTCCTTCCCGGTCCCGACCCGCCACGCCTGCGCGTCCGCCACGACGGTGCCCTCCACGCCGAGCGCCTTGGCCAGGCGGGCCACCTCGTCGCGGGTGACCTCGCCCCGCGGCTCGTACACCGGTGCGGAGGCGGGCCCGGCCGGCAGCGTTCCGGCGGCGCGGTAGGTGGCGCCGTAGGGGTTGGGCTCGCCGGGCGCGATCCCGCTCGTGCCGGCCGTGGCGCCCGTATCTCCCGGACGACCGGAGGCGTAGTCGTCGAGGACGAGCGGCGGGGGAGTGCCGTGGCCGCGGGAGGCAGCCGAGCCCGTACGGTCGCCGGAGCCGTCGTGCGCGCTCGTGGCGAGGTACGCCCCGCCGCCGCCCACCAGCAGTACGGCCGCGGCGACCGAGGCGGCGACCAGCGGAGACCTGCCCCGGCCGAACCGGCCGCCACCGTCACTGTCACTGTCGCCGCCGTCGCCTTCGTCACCGCCTTGGCCGTCGTCACCGCGGTCGCCTTCGCCACCGCCCCGGCCGTCGTCACCACCCTCGCCGTGGTCGTCGCCCCCGCCGTCGCCGGTGGCGCTCACCGGCGGGACCTCGGGCTCCGGCGCCTCCGGCCGTGCCGCGGCGTCCTCGGCGGCACCCGCGGCCTCGGCCTCGGGCGTGGCCGTGTCGTCGTGGTCGGGTCGCTCGGTGTTCACCGCATCGCTCCTTCGGCTGCACAGCTGTCCCTGTGACCCTGACCCGGCCCTGACAAAGCAGCCGGTCCGGCGGGTCGTATGCCGCATCCCCCATACGGAGGACAGCGATGGGACGCAGCGGGGGAGCGCGCGGTTCCCCGGTCTCAGTCCCCGTAGTCCGACATCGCGTCCAGCAGGCGGGCGGAGGAGGCCGGCACATCCACCCCGTGGATGCGGGACGGCGGCACCGGCCGCCGGGACCCCCGGTCGGGAGCCGCCCAGTGAGGGGCCATCCGGGCGCAGTCCCCGCGAAGTGCCGCGAGATCGCCTTCCGGGTCGGCCGGACCAGGGGCAGCATGGACCGTGTGGTTCGTCATGGCCGCACCGTAAGCACGGACGAGCCCGCCGAGAAAGATCTACCATCGGGTAGTTTTGTCCGCTTCAGCGTCACCCGCCCACCGGGTAGCGTGAACTGTCAATCGCCTCCTCCCTCCCAGGAGAGTCCACGCCGTGCGCATCGCAGTCACCGGCTCCATCGCCACCGACCACCTCATGACCTTCCCCGGCCGCTTCGCCGACCAGCTCGTCGCGGACCAGCTGCACACGGTCTCCCTCTCCTTCCTGGTCGACCAGCTGGACGTCCGGCGCGGCGGGGTGGCCGCCAACATCGCCTTCGGCATGGGCCAGCTGGGCACCCGGCCGATCCTGGTGGGCGCCGCCGGAGCGGACTTCGGCGAGTACCGTGCCTGGCTGGAGCGGCACGGTGTGGACACCGACTCCGTCCGCATCTCCGAGACGCTGCACACCGCCCGCTTCGTGTGCACCACCGACGCCGACCACAACCAGATCGGCTCCTTCTACACCGGTGCGATGAGCGAGGCCCGGCTCATCGAGCTCAAGACCGTCGCCGACCGCGTCGGCGGCCTGGACCTGGTTGTCATCGGCGCCGACGACCCCGAGGCGATGCTCCGGCACACCGAGGAGTGCCGTACGCGGTCCATCGCCTTCGCCGCCGACTTCTCCCAGCAGATCGCCCGGATGGACGGTGACGAGATCCGGATACTGCTGGACGGGGCGACGTACCTGTTCTCGAACGCGTACGAGAAGGGCCTGATCGAGACCAAGACCGGCTGGAGCGACGCCGAGATCCTCGGCCGTGTCGGCTACCGGGTGACCACCCTCGGCTCGCGCGGGGTGCGCATCGAGCGCGCCGGCGAGGACCCGATCGAGGTCGGCTGCCCGGACGAGGAGCGCAAGGCCGACCCGACCGGCGTGGGCGACGCCTTCCGCGCCGGCTTCCTGTCGGGGCTGGCCTGGGGTGTCTCGCTGGAGCGTGCCGCCCAGGTCGGCTGCATGCTGGCGACCCTCGTCATCGAGACGGTGGGCACGCAGGAGTACCAGCTGCGGCGGGCCCACTTCATGGAGCGGTTCACCAAGGCGTACGGGGACGAGGCCGCGCAGGAGGTGCGGGCGCACCTCGGCTGAGGCCCTGCCCCCACCCCCAGGACCAAGGTCTTCCGTGCGAATCAGGCCTGATCCGAACGGAAGACCCTAGGAGACCCGGCGGATCAAGTACGCCGTTCCCCGATCCGCCGGTTCCTCGCCCACGTACTCCTGCCCCCGCATCTCGCACCACGCCGGGATGTCCAGCCGGGCGGCCTCGTCGTCGGACAGCACCCGCACCGTGCCGCCGACCGGCACATCGCCGAACACCTTGGCCAGCTCGATGACCGGGATCGGGCAGCGCTTGCCGAGGGAGTCGACGACCAGTTCCTCCTGTCGCACCTGGGCGGCAGGAGCCGGCGCGCCCAGCTTCTCCCGCACCCCCGCCACCGCCCCCGGCAGCACCTGAAGGAACCGCTCCACGTCCTCCTCCGGCGTCCCCGGCGGCAGCGACACCCGTACGTTGCCCTCGCTCAGCACGCCCATCGCCTTCAGTACATGACTGGGGGTCAGCGTGCTGCTCGTGCAGGAGGAGCCCGACGAGACGGAGAAACCCTCGCGGTCCAGCTCGTGCAGCAGCGCCTCTCCGTCGACATAGAGACAGGAGAAGGTGACGATCCCCGGCAGCCGGTGGACCGGATCACCGACCACCTCCACGTCCGGCACCAGCCGCGGCACCCGGACCCGGATCCGCTCCGTCAGCTCCCGCAGCCGTGCGGCCTCCGCCGCGTCGGCCCGTACCGCCCGCAGCGAGGCCGCCGCGGCCACGATCGCCGGGATGTTCTCGAACCCGGCCGCCCGGCCCGACTCCCGCTCGTCCACCGGCCCCCGGACCGAGAACCGCACCCCCTTGCGCACGGCGAGCAGCCCCACCCCCGACGGCCCGCCCCACTTGTGGGCGCTCGCCGCCAGCAGCGACCAGTCCGCGTCCACCGGGCCCCAGCCCAGCGACTGCGCCGCGTCCACCAGCAGCGGCACGCCCGCCGCCCGGCACACCTCGGCCACCTCGGCGACCGGCTGCTCGGTGCCCACCTCGTGGTTGGCCGACTGCAGACAGGCCAGCGCGGTGTCCGGGCGCAGCGCTTCCGCGTACGACGCGGCGGTCACCCTGCCCGCACGGCCGACCGGGACCTGGGTGACCGTCCCGCCCTCCGCTTCGTGCGCCTCGGCCGAATGGAGTACCGAGGAGTGTTCGACCGCTGCCACGATCAGGTGGCGTCCGGCGCGCCTGCGTCCGGCCAGCGCCCCCGCGACACCGGTGTGCACGGCTCGGGTGCCGGAGGAGGTGAAGCTCAGCTCGTCCGGCCGGCACCCCACCGCCTCCGCGGCCGCCTCCCGCGCCGCGTCCAGCAGCAGCCGCGCCCGCCGTCCCTCCTTGTAGAGCCGCGCCGGATCGGCCCACCCCTCGTCGAAGGAGGCCTGGAGGGCCTGCCGGGCCACGGGATGAAGGGGAGCGGCGGAAGCAGCATCGAAGTAGGACACACCGCAACGCTAAGGGGTCCTTGCACTATGAGCGTCCGATCAGGTCGCGTGGTCTGGTGCCGGGGGTACCTCCCACGCCGTTCAGGCAGTGGGGGAGCATCGCAAGGCGCCGGAGCGCCCAGGTAGCGGAGCTACCTGGGCGCTCCGGCAACGCGGCGAGGTGCGGTGCCAGGCCGCGGGACCCGGGCGGGCATAGTGCAAGGACCCCTAAGCGCCCCGAAGGGGCGCGGGACAATTTTCATGTGCGGCTCCGCCGCGTGGGCGCGAGTCACCGCACCGCACCCGCAGCCGCAGTGAAAGCCGCGATCCCGAGCCCCGAGGCGCCTCAACTCCCTGTCACATATCGGCGGAGCCAGGGGCATCCCACCCCTTCGGGGTGACCCGCGGCGCGTATGCCACCCTCCCCGCGACCCGCCGGAAGGCGTCCAGTAGGGTTTGGTCCGCATAAACATCCAAACCCCTGCCCGACGCAGGGCGGCGACCGACCAGCGAGAAGGCCGCAGCCGTACAGCGCGGGCGAGACTCTCGGGAAGGCGCTACGTGAGTCCCAACGGCTCCGACCGCTCGCCGCGGCGCCCGATGCGGCGGAAGCTGCTGCAGGCACTGACTGCGGGCCTGGTCCTGGCGACCGCTACCGGTTGCACATACAAGGACTTCCCCCGACTGGGTATGCCCACCCCGGCCTCGGAAGAGGCTCCGCGGATCCTCTCCCTGTGGCAGGGCTCCTGGGCCGCCGCACTCGTTGTCGGCGTCCTGGTGTGGGGCCTGATCCTGTGGAGCGCCATGTTCCACCGGCGCAGCCGTACCAAGGTCGAGGTCCCTCCGCAGACCCGGTACAACATGCCCATCGAGGCCCTGTACACGGTGGTCCCGCTCCTCATCGTCTCGGTGCTCTTCTACTTCACGGCCCGCGACGAGTCCAAGCTCCTCGACGAATCCAAGAAGCCGGACGTCACGGTCAACGTGGTCGGCTTCCAGTGGAGCTGGGCCTTCAACTACGTGGAGCCCGTCGCCGGTTCCACGGGGGACGCGAAGACCGACAAGAACCTGTCGGCCATCCCGGACCGGTTCAAGAAGGACTTCCCGGTGAACGCCGGCGGTGTCTACGACGTCGGTACGCCGGGCACGCGGAACCCGCAGAACGGCAACCCGGGTCCGACCCTGTGGCTGCCCAAGGGCAAGACCGTCCGCTTCATCCTCACCTCGCGGGACGTCATCCACTCCTTCTGGGTGCTGCCGTTCCTGATGAAGCAGGACGTCATCCCGGGCCACACCAACTCCTTCCAGGTGACCCCCACCAGGGAGGGAACCTTCCGGGGCAAGTGCGCCGAGCTCTGCGGCCAGGACCACTCCCGGATGCTGTTCAACGTGAAGGTCGTCTCTCCCGACCGCTACGAGCAGCACCTCAAGGACCTCGCTAAGAAGGGGCAGACCGGTTACGTTCCCGCCGGCATCGCGCAGACGAGCCACGAGAAGAACCGGGAGACGAACAACCTGTGAGCATCCTCAACGAACCTCAGGGTGCCGCGGCGGCTGAGGGCTCTTACGAGAGCGAGCTGCCGGTCCGGCGCAAGCAACCCGGTAACACCGTGGTGAAGTGGCTGACGACCACCGACCACAAGACGATCGGCACGCTGTATCTGGCGACGTCGTTCGCGTTCTTCTGCATCGGCGGCGTGCTGGCGCTCTTCATGCGTGCCGAGCTGGCCCGGCCGGGCCTGCAGATCATGTCGAACGAGCAGTTCAACCAGGCGTTCACGATGCACGGCACGATCATGCTGCTGATGTTCGCGACGCCGCTGTTCGCGGGCTTCACGAACTGGATCATGCCGCTTCAGATCGGCGCCCCGGACGTGGCCTTCCCGCGGCTGAACATGTTCGCCTACTGGCTGTACCTGCTCGGCTCGACCATCGCGGTGGGCGGCTTCCTCACCCCGCAGGGCGCGGCCGACTTCGGCTGGTTCGCCTACGCCCCGCTGTCCGACGCGGTGCACTCGCCCGGTGTCGGCGGCGACATGTGGATCATGGGTCTGGCCTTCTCCGGCTTCGGCACGATCCTCGGCTCGGTCAACTTCATCACCACGATCATCTGCATGCGCGCGCCGGGCATGACCATGTTCCGCATGCCGATCTTCGTGTGGAACGTGCTGCTGACCTCGGTGCTGGTCCTGCTCGCCTTCCCGGTGCTGGCCGCGGCCCTCTTCGCGCTGGAGGCCGACCGCAAGTTCGGCGCCCACGTCTTCGACGCCACCAACGGCGGAGCCCTGTTGTGGCAGCACCTCTTCTGGTTCTTCGGCCACCCAGAGGTGTACATCATCGCGCTGCCGTTCTTCGGCATCATCAGTGAGGTCATCCCGGTCTTCTCCCGCAAGCCGATGTTCGGCTACATGGGTCTGATCGGCGCGACCATCGCCATCGCGGGTCTGTCCGTGACCGTGTGGGCCCACCACATGTACGTCACCGGTGGTGTGCTGCTGCCGTTCTTCTCCTTCATGACCTTCCTGATCGCGGTCCCGACCGGTGTGAAGTTCTTCAACTGGATCGGCACCATGTGGAAGGGCTCACTGTCCTTCGAGACGCCGATGCTCTGGGCGACCGGCTTCCTGATCACCTTCACCTTCGGTGGTCTGACCGGCGTCATCCTGGCCTCGCCGCCGATGGACTTCCACATCTCGGACTCGTACTTCGTGGTGGCCCACTTCCACTACGTCGTCTTCGGCACCGTCGTCTTCGCGATGTTCTCCGGCTTCCACTTCTGGTGGCCGAAGTTCACCGGCAAGATGCTCGACGAGCGTCTGGGCAAGATGACCTTCTGGATGCTGTTCATCGGCTTCCACGGCACCTTCCTGATCCAGCACTGGCTGGGCGCGGAGGGCATGCCGCGCCGGTACGCCGACTACCTGGCGGCCGACGGCTTCACCGCGCTGAACACCATCTCGACGATCTTCTCCTTCCTGCTCGGCCTGTCGATCCTGCCGTTCCTCTACAACGTGTGGAAGACGGCCAAGTACGGCAAGCCGGTGAACGTCGACGACCCCTGGGGCTACGGCCGTTCGCTGGAGTGGGCGACCTCCTGCCCGCCGCCGCGGCACAACTTCGTCACCCTGCCGCGGATCCGCAGCGAATCCCCGGCGTTCGACCTGCACCACCCGGAGATCGCGGCGCTCGACCAGCTCGAGAACGCCGGACACGGTGAGAAGGCCCTCGCTGGCGGCAAGGAGGCCGGCAAGTGAAGATCCAGGGCAAGATGTTCATGTGGCTGAGCGTCTTCCTGCTCATCATGGCCATCGTCTACGGCGTGTGGTCGAAGGAGCCGGCCGGCACCACAGCCCTCTTCCTGGCCTTCGGCCTGAGCATCATGGTCGGCTTCTACCTGGGCTTCACGGCCCGGCGGGTCGACGCGGGCGCGCAGGACAACAAGGAGGCCGATGTCGCGGACGACGCCGGTGAGCTGGGCTTCTTCAGCCCGCACAGCTGGCAGCCGCTCGCCCTCGGCGTCGGAGGCGCGCTGGCCTTCCTGGGCGTCGCCCTCGGCTGGTGGCTGCTGTACTTTGGCGCACCGCTCATCATGATCGGTCTGTGGGGCTGGGTCTTCGAGTACTACCGCGGTGAGAACCGCACCCAGTAACACACGCTGAACGAACCGGGGAACCCGGACTCTCCCGACGGAGGGTCCGGGTTCCTTCGTCTGCCCGTACGACGCCCCTCATACGTTCCCCCGTATGGACGACTCACCGCGCCGGAGTTGACGGAGCTACTTAGCGTGAGGTCATGAGCACCACCACTCCACGCACCCGCACCGCCGTCAGCTTCACCCTCCTGGTGGCCGCCCTCGGCGCGGGCGTCACCGCCTGTTCCTCGGAGGGCAACCCACTGGCGGCCGACCCCTACGACGCGTCGGACCAGATCTCGTTCAACGCCCCCACGGACCCCGGCAAGAAGGCCGACCCGGACAAGCCCCTGGTGGTCACCGCCGAGGACTCCGACGGGCGCATCACGGACGTCACGGTCGTGGACGACAAGGGCCGCCGCGTCTCCGGCGAACTGGCCGCCGACGGCAGCCGCTGGCACAGCACCTCACCGCTGGCCGCGGGCACCCACTACACGGTCTCGGTCAGCACGGAGGACGACGACGGCGCACCCGGCCGCAAGGTCCTCGCCTTCGACACCAGCAAGCCCACCACCCAGAAGCACCTGAACGTCACGTTCGGGCCGCAGGCGGGCACCTACGGCGTCGGCCAGCCCATAACCGCCGACCTCGACCAGCCCGTCCACGACAAGGCGCAGCGCGCCATCGTCGAGCGCGGCCTCCAAGTCGACTCCACCCCCGCCGTGCAGGGCTCCTGGTACTGGGTGGACGACAAGCACCTGCACTACCGCCCCAGGGAGTACTGGCCGGTCCACGCCACCATCCAGGTGCACAGCAACCTGGAGAACATCCGCATCGGCGACCGGCTGTGGGGCGGCGCCGCCAAACCCCTGACCCTCACCACCGGCGACCGCGTCGTCGCCATCACCGACGCCGCCACGCACCAACTCACGCTGTACAAGAACGACGAGAAGGTCAAGCAGGTGCCGATCACCACCGGCAAACCGGGCTTCGACACCCGAAACGGCATCAAGGTCGTGCTGGCCAAGCAGGCGAGCGTACGGATGAAGAGCTCCACCATCGGCATCTCGGCGGGCTCCAGCGACTCCTACGACCTGACGGTCTACTGGGCCACCCGGGTGACCTGGAGCGGCGAGTACGTCCACGCCGCCCCCTGGTCCGTCGGCTCCCAGGGCGTCGCCAACGTCAGCCACGGCTGCACCGGTATGAGCAACGCCAACGCCCAGTGGTTCTACAACAACATCCACGAGGGCGACATCGTGCAGGTCGTCAACTCCAAGGGCGACCCGATGGAAGTGTTCAACAACGGCTTCGGCGACTGGAACATGCCCTGGGAGAAGTGGGTCCTCGGCAGCGCGCTGAACTCCGCCGGCTCGACGTCCCAGTCGGACACGGCGCGACTGCGCCCGCAGAGCCTGTGACGACACCCGGGACGGCCCGCGGCCGCACGACGACGGGCCGTACCGCGCTCCCCGGACTCGGGGGCGGCAAGGGCCGTCTAGGCGGCCAGCGCCTTCCTCCGCAGCAGAGACGCCAGCGCGGCGGCGAACTCCACCGGCTCCACCGGCAGGGTGACCGCCGCGTCGGCCCGGCTCCACGTGGCCAGCCAGGCGTCCTGCGGACGCCCGATGAGCAGCAGCACCGGCGGGCAGTCGAAGACCTCGTCCTTGATCTGCCGGCACATCCCCATGCCGCCCATGGGCACGGCCTCGCCGTCCAGGACGCAGACGTCGATCCCGCCCCGGTCCAGCTCCCTGAGCACGGCCGCGGGAGTGGCGCACTCCACGAACTCGACGACCGGCGCGTCCTGGGCAGGCCTGCGGCCGGTGGCCAGTCGCACCTGCTCCCTGGTGCCCGCGTCGTCGCTGTAGACCAGCACCGTGGCGGTCGCCTGCATTGTTCCTCCACGCATCTCGAGAAGACACAGCTAGGGTCGGGAACTTCCGGGTACCGATGGCGCGGATGCTACTCCCTTCAAGTCCTGGTCAACACCGCTTGGAACGCTCCTTCGATGGGCCATACGAGCTGGGCACACCCCGCAGACACTCCGAACGGCACCCCCCGGAGTGAGGGCGGGATAAGCGACCGACATAATGTCGGTCGTGGCGACAGCAACGACAGTAGAAACCGGGCACGCGCACCCGTCGGTCAACCGGCCGAACCTCACCAGCGTCGGAACCATCATCTGGCTGAGTTCCGAGCTGATGTTCTTCGCGGCCCTCTTCGCGATGTACTTCACCCTGCGATCGGTGACGGGACCCGATCACTGGAAGTCGATGGCGGACCATCTCAACGTCCCCTTCTCTTCGGTGAACACCACGATCCTGGTGCTCTCCTCCCTCACCTGCCAGCTCGGCGTGTTCGCAGCCGAGCGCGGTGACGTGAAGAAGCTCCGGGGCTGGTTCATCGTCACCTTCATCATGGGTGCGATCTTCATCGGCGGTCAGATCTACGAGTACACGAGCCTGGTGAAGGAGGACGGCCTCTCGCTCTCCTCCGACCCGTACGGCTCGGTGTTCTACCTGACCACCGGCTTCCACGGCCTGCACGTGACGGGCGGTCTCATCGCCTTCCTGCTGGTCCTCGGCCGCACCTACGCGGCCCGGAGGTTCACCCACGAGCAGGCGACCGCGGCCATCGTCGTGTCCTACTACTGGCACTTCGTCGATGTCGTCTGGATCGGCCTCTTCGCCACGATCTACCTGATCAAGTAGCCGACGAACCGATCCAAGTCCGCAAGCATCGACGCAGAAGATCCTGACACCGGGGTAATCCGTGAAAAAGCTCTCCGCACGACGACGCCATCCGCTGGCGGCGGTCGTCGTCCTACTTCTCGCGCTGGCGGCCACGGGGGGGCTGTACACCGCGTTCGCGCCCGCGAGCAAGGCTAAGGCCGACGAGTCCGCCCAGTCCCTCACCATCGAGGAGGGCAAGAAGCTCTACGAGGTCGGCTGCGCCAGCTGCCACGGCACCGGTGGTCAGGGCACCACTGACGGTCCGTCCCTGGTGGGCGTGGGCGCCGCGGCAGTCGACTTCCAGGTCGGTACGGGCCGTATGCCGGCCCAGCAGCCCGGCGCGCAGATCCCGAAGAAGAAGGTCATCTACAGCCAGGGCGAGATCGACCAGCTCGCGGCCTACATCGCCTCCCTGGGCGCCGGCCCCAACGTACCGACGAAGAACGAGTACAGCCCGGAGGGCGCGGACATCGCCAAGGGCGGCGAGCTGTTCCGCACCAACTGCGCGCAGTGCCACAACTTCACCGGCAAGGGCGGTGCCCTCACGCACGGCAAGTACGCCCCGGACCTCGAGGGCGTCGCGCCGAAGCACATCTACGAGGCCATGCTGACCGGCCCGCAGAACATGCCCTCCTTCCCCGACACCACGCTGTCGTCGAAGAACAAGAAGGACATCATCGCGTACCTGAACGCGGTCAACAGCGACGAGACGGTGAACCCGGGCGGTCTGGAGCTGGGCGGCCTCGGGCCGGTCAGTGAGGGGCTGTTCGCGTGGATCTTCGGCCTCGGCGCGCTGATCGCCGTCGCCGTGTGGGTCGCCGCCCGGACCGCAAAGGCCAAGAAGTCATGAGTAGCCAAGACATTCCAGAAGAGAACCTGCCTGCCGAGCAGGGCACGCCGCACGGCGCCGTGAGGGTCGCGGACGAGAAGAACCCGTTCGCCGACCCGGGCCTGCCGCCCCACGAGCACCGGATCCAGGACATCGACGAGCAGGCCGCCAAGCGGTCCGAGCGCACCGTCGCCCTGCTGTTCACGGTGTCGATGCTGGCCACCCTCGGCTTCATCGCCTCCTACGTGACGATCCCGAACGACAGGTCGATCTACGTCTTCCCGATCGGGCACGTCAACGCGATGAACTTCGCGCTGGGCCTGACCCTGGGCGTCGCGCTGTTCTGCATCGGCGCGGGCGCGGTCCACTGGGCCCGCACCCTGATGTCCGACGCGGAGATCGCCGACGAGCGTCACCCGATCGAGGCGTCGCCCGAGCTCCGCACGAAGGTCCACGCCGACTTCAAGCAGGGCGCCAAGGAGTCCGCGATCGGCCGCCGTCCGCTGATCCGCAACACCATGCTGGGTGCGCTCACGCTGGTGCCGCTGTCCGGCCTGTTCCTGCTGCGTGACCTGGGCCCGCTGCCCAAGGAGACGCTCCGCCACACCCTGTGGGCCAAGGGCAAGCGCCTGGTCAACATGAACACCAACCAGCCGCTGCGTCCCGAGGACGTCGCCGTCGGCTCGCTCACCTTCGCCAAGCCCGACGGCCTGGAGGAGACGAACGAGGACTTCCAGACCGAGATCGCCAAGGCGGCCCTGATGATCGTCCGGCTCCAGCCGGACAACATCAAGGACAAGCGCGAGCTGGAGTGGTCGCACCAGGGCATCGTGGCGTACTCGAAGATCTGCACCCACGTCGGCTGCCCGATCTCCCTGTACGAGCAGCAGACGCACCACGTGCTGTGCCCGTGCCACCAGTCCACCTTCGACCTCTCCGACGGTGCCCGAGTGATCTTCGGCCCCGCCGGTCACGCCCTGCCGCAGCTGCGCATCGGCGTGGACAGCGAGGGTTACCTCCAGGCGCTCGGCGACTTCGAGGAGCCCGTCGGTCCTGCATTCTGGGAGCGCGGATGAGTACTACAGCGAGCAACACGACCCGCTCGCGCGGGAAGGAGCCGGCCGGCGAGAAGCTCGCCGACTGGGTCGACGGCCGGCTGGGCATCTACAGCCTGGCCAAGGCGAACATGCGCAAGATCTTCCCCGACCACTGGTCGTTCATGTTGGGCGAGGTCTGCCTCTACAGCTTCCTGATCATCATCCTCACGGGTGTGTATCTGACGCTGTTCTTCCACCCCTCGATGAACGAGGTGGTGTACCACGGCAGCTACGTCCCGCTCCAGGGACAGCTGATGAGCGAGGCGTTCAACTCGACCCTGCACATCTCCTTCGAGGTGCGCGGTGGTCTGCTCATCCGGCAGATCCACCACTGGGCGGCGCTGGTCTTCCTCGCCGGCATGTTCGTGCACATGATGCGCGTGTTCTTCACCGGCGCGTTCCGCAAGCCGCGTGAGATCAACTGGGTGTTCGGCTTCCTGCTGTTCGTCCTCGGCATGTTCACCGGCTTCACCGGCTACTCGCTCCCGGACGACCTGCTCTCCGGCACGGGTGTCCGCTTCATGGAGGGTGCGATCCTGTCTGTGCCGATCATCGGCACGTACATCTCGTTCTTCCTCTTCGGCGGCCAGTTCCCCGGTCACGACTTCGTGGCGCGGTTCTACTCGATCCACATCCTGCTGCTGCCGGGCATCATGCTCGGCCTGGTGGTCGGCCACCTGATCCTGGTCTTCTACCACAAGCACACGCAGTTCGCGGGCCCCGGCAAGACCAACAACAACGTCGTCGGCATGCCGCTGCTACCGGTCTACATGGCCAAGGCCGGAGGCTTCTTCTTCCTGGTCTTCGGTGTCATCACGGCCGTCGCGGCCGTCGCGCAGATCAACCCGATCTGGGCCATCGGCCCCTACCGTCCGGACCAGGTGTCCACCGGAGCCCAGCCCGACTGGTACATGGGCTTCTCCGAGGGCCTGATCCGTACGATGCCGGGCTGGGAGATCAACTTCTGGGGCCACACGCTCGTGCTGGGCGTGTTCGTACCCCTGATGATCTTCCCCCTGGTCCTGGTGGCGATCGCGATCTATCCGTTCCTGGAGTCCTGGGTCACCGGCGACAGGCGCGAGCACCACATCCTGGACCGTCCGCGCAACGCTCCGACCCGCACGGCCTTCGGCGCCGCGTGGATCGCCTGGTACTTCGTGCTGCTGGTCGGCGGTGGAAACGACCTGTGGGCCACCCACTTCCATCTGTCGATCAACGCGATCACCTGGTTCGTCCGGGTCTCGTTCTTCGTCATGCCGGTCATCGTGTTCGTCATCACCAAGCGGATCTGCCTCGGCCTGCAGCGCCGGGACAAGGACAAGGTGCTGCACGGCCGCGAGTCGGGCATCATCAAGCGCCTGCCGCACGGTGAGTTCATCGAGGTCCACGAGCCGCTCAGCCAGGAGCAGCTGTACACCCTCACCGCTCACCACCAGTACGAGCCGGTCGAGCTGGGTCCGACGGTCGACGAGAACGGCGTCGAGCGGAAGATCTCCGGCACGAAGAAGCTGCGCGCCAAGCTCAGCGGCGCGTTCTACGGCGAGGACAGCCAGATCCCGAAGCCGACCGTCGAGGAGTACAAGGAGATCACGAGCGGCCACGGCCACCACTGATCGCTGAATCCGAGCGTCGCCACGCCACGGTCGAAGGGCCCCGTCCGAACCCCGGACGGGGCCCTTCGCCGTGCCCCGGGCTGGATAGGCTGGAGCCGTCGAGACCCGCGTCCCGTAGTCCGGGACACCGAACCCACCCAGGAGCGGCATATGAGCGCTGTGACCCCCGCTGGAGGCGACACCGCGGCGGGCCGTTCCTGGCCCCGGGTGCTGAACGGACTGCTGGAGGGCCACGACCAGAGCGCGGAGGACACCGCCTGGGCGATGGACCGGATCATGCGGGGCGAGGCGACGGATGCCCAGATCGCCGGGTTCGCCGTGGCGCTGCGGGCCAAGGGCGAGACGGTGCAGGAGATCACCGGCCTGGTCCGGGCGATGTACGAGCACGCGAACGTGATCGAGGTCCCCGGGCAGACCGTCGACATCGTCGGCACCGGCGGTGACGGCGCGAGGACGGTGAACATCTCCACGATGTCCTCGATCGTCGTCGCGGGCACGGGCACGAAGGTCGTCAAGCACGGCAACCGTGCCGCGTCCTCGGCGTCCGGCGCCTCCGACGTGCTGGAGAAGCTGGGCGTCAATCTGGAGCTGACCCCGCGGCGGGTGGCCAAGGTGGCGGAGGAGGCCGGCATCACCTTCTGCTTCGCGGTGAAGTTCCACCCGGCGCTGCGCCATGTCGCCGCCGCGCGCGGGCAGCTGGGCATCCGCACCACGTTCAACTTCCTTGGCCCGCTCACCAATCCGGCCAGGGTCAAGGCGCAGGCGGTCGGCGTCGCCGACCTGCGCATGGCGCCGATCGTGGCGGGCGTCTTCGCCGAGCGCGGCAACTCCTCCCTGGTCTTCCGGGGCGACGACGGCCTCGACGAGCTGACCACCACCGCGACCTCGCGGGTGTGGGTGGTCAGGGACGGCAAGGTCACCGAGGAGGCCTTCGACCCGCGGGACGTGGGCATCGGCCTGGTGCCCGTGGAGGCCCTGCGCGGCGCCGACGCCTCCTACAACGCGGAGGTCGCCCGGCGCCTGCTGGACGGCGAGCAGGGCCCCGTACGGGACGCCGTGCTGCTGAACTCGGCGGCGGCCCTGGTGGCCCTGGAGCCGGGCTCCGGAACGCTGGTGGAGCAGATCGCCGCCGGCATGGAGAAGGCGGCGGAGTCGATCGACTCCGGCGCGGCCCGGCGCACGCTGGAGCGCTGGGTGGCGGTCAGCAACGCGTAACGGAATGGAAGAAGCCGCGGTCCCGCGATCCGGACACGGGTTGCGGGACCACGATCACTTCGCGTACGTTCCTGTCCAGGTCATGAGTGACAGCCATGTGGCCCCGGCCGGCTGTCCGGCAACCCTCCGTCCGTGGCGGGGTGCCCCGGGTGAGGACCAGGTCGTAGGCAGCGAGGTCTACGGCAAGCGCGGACCCCTCGCGAAACCAGGGGTCCTGGTCGTACGAGGGAGCCTTCCGTGAGCAAGCGAATGCGCTAGGGCCGTAGGGCCTCGGGGACACAGACCCCAGGCCGCAGAGCCCCGCCTCCGCATCCCCCTTTCACCTTCCCCGCGCTGAGCCGTACCCGTCGTACGTGTGCTCGTGCGGTGAATTCCACCTGCTTTCACGGGAGTTCACCCATGTCCGTCTCCACCCTTGCCGCCGACCAGTCGGTTTGTGCCCCGTTGCCCGTTCTGGGCAGGGATGTCACCGTGCCGCTCGTGACGGGTGGTGAGGTCACCTACGCAGCCCTCGACTACGCGGCCAGCGCCCCCGCGCTCCAGCGCGTCTGGGACGACGTGGCGGCGTACGCGCCGTACTACGGCAGCGTCCACCGCGGCGCCGGCTACCTCTCGCAGCTGTCCACCGACCTGTTCGAGAACGCCCGCAGGACGGTCGCCGGGTTCCTCGGCTGCCGCGAGGGGGACCAGGTGGTCTTCACCCGTTCGACGACGGACTCGCTCAACCTGCTGGCCCGTGCGCTCCCGGCCGACTGCCGGGTGTTCGTCTTCGAGACCGAGCACCACGCCTCGCTGCTGCCCTGGGGATCCCCCCACGCCGCAGGGCGCAGGGGGAGGGACGCGCAGGTGACGTACCTCGACGCCCCGCGCACCCCGGAGCAGGCCGTGACCACCCTGGAGCGGGCCCTGGCCGGCCGCGAGCCGCACGGCCCGGCCCTGGTCTGCGTCACCGGCGCCTCCAACGTCACCGGCGAGCTGTGGCCCGTACGGGAGCTGGCCGCCGCCGCCCACGCGCACGGCGCCCGGATCGTCCTGGACGCCGCCCAGCTCGCCCCGCACCACCCGGTGTCGGTCACGGACCTGGACGTCGACTGGGTCGCCTTCTCCGGCCACAAGCTCTACGCCCCGTTCGGCTCCGGGGTCCTCGCGGGCCGCGCCGACTGGCTGCGCCGGGCCGAGCCGTACCTGGCGGGCGGGGGCGCGAGCCGCCGGGTCAGGCGGCGCACCGACGGGGGAGTGGACGTGGAGTGGCACGACAGTGCCGCCCGCCACGAGGCCGGCTCCCCGAACGTCATCGGCGCCTACTCCATCGCCTCGGCCTGCAAGGCGCTGACCGAGGCCGGCTTCGACGCCCTGGTGGCCCGCGAGCAGTACCTGATCCGCACGGTGCGCGAGGGTCTCGCAAAAGTCCCCGAGGTGAGGATCCTCTCCCTGTTCGGGGACGACGCCCCGCGCGTCGGCGTGATCTCCTTCGTCGTGGAGGGCTGGAACAGCTCCCACTTCGCCGCCGCGCTCTCCGCCGAGTACGGCATCGGTGTGCGCGACGGACTGTTCTGCGCCCACCCGCTGGTGCGCACCCTGCTGGGCAGCGACCCGCAGACCCAGGGCGAGTGCGGCGCCCCGGAGGCCGCGCCCGGCGAGAAGTCCCTCAACGCCATCCGTGTCAGCTTCGGCGCGGGCACGCCCGACGAGCACGTGGAGCGGTTCGTGACGGCGGTGCGGGAACTGGTGCGCGACGGCGCGAAGTGGCGGTACCGCACGGAGGACGGTCGCTGCGTCCCCGCGGTGTGAACCCGGGCCCTGGTGGTGAGGCGGCGTTCGGGCGGTCGGGTCAGGAGTCCAGCCCGATGGCGAACGCCGCCTCCAGGTCATGCTGCGAATACGTGCGGAAGGCGACGTGCGTGTCCGTGGCCTCCACCCCGGGGATCTTGCTGATCCGGCCCGGGATGATCTCCGCGAGGTCCTCGTGCTGCCGCACCCGGACCATGGCGATGAGGTCGTACGTCCCCGTGACGGAGAAGACCTCGCTCACGCTCTCCAGCGAGGCGATCCGCTGGGCGATCTCGGGGATCCGGTCCACGCTGGTCTTGATGAGGACGATCGCGGTGATCACGGCTGGTTCTCTCCCTCAGGGGCCGGAGCAGGGGTGACCTTCACTCTAGTGGGCCGCCCGTACCTCGCCCACGCGTAGGCGAAGCCCAGGCCGAAGCCGATGACGTGGGCCAGGTAGGCGACCCCCGGGCCCTGGCCGGCCTGCCGCGCGGCCAGCCACTGCAGGGCCGCCCAGAACGGCAGCACCACCCAGGCGGGCAGCCGCAGCGGCAGGAAGAACAGGAACGGGAAGAGACTGGTCACCCGGGCCCGCGGGAACAGGTACAGAAACGCCCCCAGGACCGCCGAGATCGCGCCCGAGGCCCCCACCAGCGTCTGCCCGGAGCCTGCGTGCGCGGCGGCGTAGCCCAGCAGGGCCAGGTAGCCGCAGCCGAGGTAGAACAGCGTGAAGTGCGCGCGGCCCATCCGCTCCTCGGTCATCGCCCCGAAGACGTGGAGGAAGAGCATGTTGCCGAGCAGATGCACCCAGCTGCCGTGCACGAACAGCGCCGTCGCGGGGGTCAGGGCGGCCCGCGGGGCCCCGGAGAACAGCTCGGCGGGGATCACCCCCCAGCGCTGGAAGTAGGACCGCTGGGCGAGCAGCAGCGCGTCCCCGGTGCCGTAGAAAGGAGTGAGGCCCGAGGCCGGGCCGATCACGAAGACGAGGCAGCACAGGACGATCAGGGCGCGCGTCGCCGGCGCCGGCATGGTCCGTACCGCCCTGAGGGCCCTGACCGTCCGGGCGGCCACCGCGTTCCTGTACCCGATCATGTGCACAGAGCATGACGTAACGGGGCGCATCAGCGCAGACCGCCTCGCCGCCGTGGACACCCGGGCGGCGAGTGGTCGCCAGGCCGTAGGGTTACGAGCCGGCGCTCCAGGGAAGCTGGCGCGTCACGGACACTAGAAGGAAGGCGAACAGGTCGCGATGACGGTTCCCCTGCCGACCGCCACCACACGGTGGCGCTGCACCCTCTGCGGCAACCTCACCCGCTTCGACGTGACGCGCTCGTCGAAGGTCGTCGAGTACGTCCACCTGGACCTGGCCGGAGAGCCCACGGTCGAGGAGCGCGAGGTGGTCAGTGAGACCATCGAGTCGGTGCGCTGCCGCTGGTGCAACGCCGTGGACAAGGTGGAACTCGTGGACAGGCCGGGCGCCGGCTCCTGAGCGGAGCGGGCCCCGTACAGGTGATCCTCCGACGGGGGGTCCCGCAAGGCATTGGGGTGACGGATGGTGGAGACACAAGGCGGGGAGCCGGGCGACGGCGCCGCTGAGGTGCTCGACCGTCCGCTGCCCGACGGGGTGCGCCGCCGGGTCGTGCAGATCGTGGCCGACGCCTTCGGCCGCCTGACGGTCGCCGAGCTGCCCGCGCAGCTGCGGCAGTACGCCCGGTTCGCCCCGAACCGCAGAGCCAAGTTCGCGGGCAACGCCATGGCGGCGGCGCTGGAGACCGACACACTGTTCCGGCAGCGCGTCGGGGAGAAGTTCAGAGAGGCCCAGCCGGAACTGTCCGGCGCCCTCGACTCCGGCTCGCCGCCCCCGGCCGCGGATCCGCTCGACGTGGCGGCCGCGGCCTACGTACTGCGCCCGGCGGGCTGGGTGAAGCTGGTGACCGCCGCCGGCGAGGAGGCCCAGCGGGCGCACGCCGAGCGCGCCGACGAGGAGAGCCGGGCGGAGCTGGAGCGGCTGAGCGCGCAGCTCGCCGCGGCCCGCGAGCAGACCCGCACCGAGACCGAACGGCTGCGCGCCGAACTGGACTCGGCCAAGAAGGAGACCGAGTCGCTGCACCGCAAGCTGCGCGCGGCGCTCAGCGACGTCAAGCGCGGCGAGGCGGCCCTGCGCAAGGTGCGCGCCGAGATGGAGGCCCTGCGCGCCGAGGGGCAGGCGCAGGTGTCGGCCGCCGAGAGCGAGACCCGGCGGCTCAAGGCCCGCCTGGGCGAGGCGGAGGCCGCCCTGGAGGCCACCCGCCGGGCGGCCCGCGAGGGACGCAGCGTCGAGGACATGCGGGTCCGGCTGCTGCTGGACACCGTGCTGGACGCGGCGCAGGGGCTGCGCCGGGAACTGGCCCTGCCGCCGGTGTCCGTACGGCCCGCCGAGACCGTGGACGCCGTCGAACCGGGACGGATGACCCCGAAGGACATCGCCGCCCGCGCCCTGTCCGAGCACGATCCCGCGATCCTCGACCAGTTGCTGGGGCTGCCGCAGGCCCATCTCGTCGTGGACGGCTACAACGTCACCAAGACCGGCTATCCCCAGATGCCGCTGGAGAAGCAGCGGCTCAGGCTGCTCGGCCAGCTCTCGCAGCTCGCCGCGCAGACCGGTGCCGAGGTCACCTGTGTCTTCGACGGGGCCGAGCTGGCCGCGCCGGTGCTGCTCGCGCCGCCGCGCGGGGTACGGGTGCTCTTCTCCAAAGCGGGTGTCACGGCGGACGAGTTGATCCGCCAGCTGGTGCGCGCCGAGCCGCCCGGCCGGCCGGTCATCGTCGCCTCCACCGACCGCGAGGTGGCCGACGGGGTCGCCCGGGCGGGGGCGCGCCCGGTGGCCTCGCTGGTGCTCCTGAAGCGCCTCTCGCGCGGCTGAACCGTCCCACGCGTGACGGCACCCTTCCCGTGTGGCGCAAACCGGGCATAAAGCAATCCGCGCATCAATCGCAACGTACAGGTTTAACGGCCGAATTAACGGACCCCTCACGCAACGTAGTGTCAACCGTGTCTTACGCGCCGTGAGTTGTGTGCAAAGAATGCATGGTGTGACGGGATTTTTTGCTGTGAGGATTTGAATTCATCACGATGAGGTCACTAGGGTCTGGGCTCGAACCTCCAAGCGGGTGATCGCTCACAAGAAGGAGCTCGCTTTCGTGGCCTCCCACCGTCGACCCAAACAGCCGAGCCGTGCGCGTGTGACCGTGCTCACCACCGCAGCAGCCGCCGCTGTCGCCATCAGCGCGCAGGCGGCCAACGCGGCGCCGAGCGCGAAGCCGAGCAAGGACGAGGTCAAGTCCAAGGTCGACAAGCTCTACGAGGAGGCGGAGCAGGCCACCGAGAAGTACAACGGGGCCAAGGAGAAGCAGGAGAAGCTCCAGAAGGAGATCTCCACCATCCAGGACAACGTGGCCCGCGGCCAGCAGGACCTCAACAAGCTGCGTGACAGCCTGGGTTCGCTCGCGGCCGGCCAGTACCGCTCCGGCGGCATCGACCCGTCCGTGCAGCTCTTCCTCTCCTCCGACCCGGACGACTACCTGGACAAGGCCTCCACGCTCGACCAGTTGAGCGGCCAGCAGGTCGACGCGCTGAAGAAGATCCAGGACAAACAGCGCGAACTCGCCCAGGAGCGCGCCGAGGCCACCGAGAAGCTCAAGGACCTCTCCGCCACCCGCACCGAGCTGGGCAAGAAGAAGGACGAGGTCAAGGCCAAGCTCGCCGAGGCGCAGAAGCTGCTCAACACCCTCACGGCGAAGGAGAAGGCCGAACTCGCCGCCGCCGACCAGGCCCGCGCCACCCGCGCCAGCGAGCGCGCCACGATGGGCCACAGCGTCCCCGCCTCCGGCCGGGCCGGTGCCGCCTTCTCCGCCGCGCAGAGCAAGATAGGGTCCCCGTACGTCTACGGCGCCACCGGTCCGTCCTCCTTCGACTGCTCGGGCCTGACCTCCTGGGCCTACGCCCAGGCCGGCGTCTCCATACCGCGCACCTCCCAGGCGCAGGCCAACGCCGGCACCCGCATCTACTCGCAGAGCCAGCTCCAGGTGGGCGACCTGGTCTTCTTCTACGGCGATCTGCACCACGTCGGCCTCTACGCGGGCAACGGCCAGGTGCTGCACGCCCCGCACACCGGCGCCAGCGTGCGCTACGAGGCGATGAGCAACATGCCCTTCCAGTTCGG
This sequence comes from Streptomyces sp. MK7, assembly GCF_032658145.1. NCBI lineage: Bacteria > Bacillati > Actinomycetota > Actinomycetes > Kitasatosporales > Streptomycetaceae > Streptomyces > Streptomyces sp. MK7. Next base: position 188,521 of record NZ_JAVACL010000005.1, on the reverse strand, counting down.
CGTCCGCGTCTGAGCCGCATCCTCTTCCGCCTCCCGGCGCTCCACTCGGTGCCGCCCGAACGAGCGAATCGCAGCAACCCGCACTGACCCCGCGCCCCGCCCCTGACCTGCGTCGGAGGCGGGGCGTCGGGCTGTGCGCCCGTCGAGGCGCGCGGCCGGGGCGTGTACGCCGGGCTACTGTCGGCGCCGTTTCCCCCACCGCCGGGACGCGCCTCACGTCCCGGCACCGGGGGAGGCTGTCCGTATTGGCCAGTGGAGGGAGTTCGGCTTCCCGTGGGGTCCCATCGCCGCCTTGCACCGTCCGGTTCCGTCCGGGGCGCCGGCACCGCCCGCGCCGCCTTCACCGTGGTGTCCGCCGCGGCCGCCGTCCTCGGCGCCCTGCCGGCCGGCCCGGCCCTCGCCGACCCGCACGACGCCACCCGCGCCGAGGTCGACCGTCTCTACCAGGAGGCCGAGAAGGCGACCGAGGCCTATGACAAGGCCGATGAGCGCGCCGGCCTGCTGCACCGGCAGGTCCGCGACGCCCAGGACCGCATCGCCCGGCGGCAGCAGCGCGTCAACACCCTGCGGGAGTCGCTCGGTTCCCTGGCCGGCGCCCAGTACCGCTCCGGCGGCCTCGACCCGTCCCTCGCCCTGCTGTTCTCCGACGATCCGGCCGACTATCTCGACAAGGCGACCACGCTCGACCGGATCGGCGCCCACCAGGCCGGCGAGCTGCGGAACCTGCGGCAGGCGCTGCGCGAACTCGCCCAGGAGCGCGCCGAGGCCACCCGCGCCCTCACCGAACTGGAGAAGGCGCGCAGGGCCGCCGTCACCCACAAGCGGACCGTCGAGCAGAAGCTGGCCCGGGCCCGGGCACTGCTCAACTCCCTGTCCCCGAGCGAGCGCGAGGCCTACGACCGGGCCTCCCGCTCCGGCCGCGACGACCTCCTGCCCGGCGTGTCCGGTCTCTCCGGGCTCTCCGGACTCTCCGGGCTCTCCGCGCTCGACGGCGGCCCGGCCGCCTCCGCCCGCGCGGCGACCGCCGTCGCCGCGGCCCGCTCGGCGCTCGGCCGCCCCTACGTCTGGGGCGCCAACGGCCCCTCCGGCTTCGACTGTTCGGGCCTGATGCAGTGGGCGTACGCGCAGGCCGGGGTACATCTGCCGCGCACCTCGCAGGAGCAGCGCCACGCCGGCCGGCGGATCCCGCTGTCCCAGGCGCGCCCCGGCGACCTCGTCGTCTACCGGTCGGACGCCGGCCATGTCGCGATGTACGTCGGCCACGGCCGGGTCATCCACGCGCCCTACCCGGGCGCACCCGTGCGCTACGACCCGGTCGGGATGATGCCGATCTCCTCGGTCACCAGGGTCTGACGGCGGCGCCCCTGCGCCGTACCATCGGGAAATGGCTGGTCGAAGGCGGGTGTCGAGATCCTCGATGGCAGCGGTGTGCCTGCTGCTCGCCTCGCTGACGGCGTGCGGCGGCCAGACCGCCGCCGGCACGGCCAGGGACCAGGTGCAGCGGCTCCTCGACCGGCGCGCGGCGGCCGTCCTGCACCGCGATCCGGCCGCCTTCGCCGCCACCGGCACCCGGGCGCCGTACCCGAACCTGAAGACCGTGCCCTTCGCGGCCTGGTCCTACCGCGTCACCGCGCTGCGCCGCACCGGCGCGGGGGCCGTGGCCGACGCCGAACTGCGCTACCGGGTGACCGGCTACGACCGGGCGCCCGTCACCGCCAACCGCATCCTGACCCTGTCCACCACGGCCGACGGCAAGTGGTACGTCGTCTCCGACCGGCCGGCGCGCAAGTCCGCCCAGCAACTGTGGGACCAGGGCCCGGTGTCGGTGGTCCGGGGACACAGCGGCATCGTCCTCGGGGTCGGCCAGAGCGACGGGACCCTGCGTGGCTACGCCGGCCTGGCCGACCGTGCCGTGCCCGCGGTCTCGGAGGCCTGGGGCACGGACTGGAGCCGCCATGTCGTCGTCCTCGTCCCCAAGTCCCTCGACGGCATGGCCGCGCTGCTCGGCTCGCCCGCTTCCAACTACCGGGGGATCGCCGCCGTCACCACCGGCGAGGCGGGAGGCACCGGGCAGGCCCCGGCCGACCGGATCATTGTCAACCCCGACGCGTACCGCATGCTCGGCCCGCTCGGCCGGCAGGTCGTCCTCACCCACGAGACCACCCACGTCGCCACCCGCGCCCACACCAACCCGGCCACCCCGCTGTGGCTCTCCGAGGGCTACGCCGACTGGGTCGGCTACCGGAACTCCGGACGCACCCCGGACCAGGCCGCGCCGGAACTCGAGCACGCCGTGACCGACGGGAAGGTGCCGGCCGCCCTCCCCGCCGACCGGGACTTCGGCTTCGCCGGGGACGCCACCCGGCTCGCGCGGGCCTACGAGGGCGGCTGGATGGCCTGCCGGATGATCGCCGACCGCTGGGGCGAGGAGAAGCTGGACGACTTCTACCGGGCCGTCGGCGCACACGAGCGGCGCGCGGGCGCGGTCGAGGACGCCCTGAGAACGGTGCTGGGCACGACCCTGGAGACGTTCACCGGGCAGTGGCGGGAGTATCTGCGCACCCGGCTGGGGTGACCCGGGCCGGCAGGTACGGCCGTCCGGGGCGCCGGGAGCGCATTGGGTAGGGTCGGCGGCGATGCACAAGACCCTCATCGTGACCAACGACTTCCCGCCCCGCCCGGGCGGCATCCAGGCGTTCCTGCACAACATGGCGCTGCGGCTGGACCCGGACCGGCTGGTCGTCCACGCCTCCACCTGGAAGCGGAGCCGGGAGGGGGCCGAGGCCACGGCAGCCTTCGACGCCGAGCAGCCGTTCACCGTCGTACGGGACCGTACGACGATGCTGCTGCCCACACCGGCGGCGACCCGCCGCGCCACCGGGCTGCTCCGCGAGCACGGGTGCACGTCGGTGTGGTTCGGGGCGGCGGCGCCGCTCGGGCTGATGGCACCCGCGCTGCGCCGTGCGGGCGCCCGGCGGCTGGTGGCCACCACGCACGGCCACGAGGCCGGGTGGGCGCAGCTGCCCGCCGCACGCGGGCTGCTGCGGCGCATCGGGGAGTCGACGGACACGATCACCTACCTCGGCGAGTACACCCGCTCCCGGATCGCCACCGCGCTCACTCCCGAGGCGGCCGCGCGGATGGTGCGGCTGCCGCCCGGCGTGGACGAGAAGACCTTCCACCCGGCCTCGGGCGGAGACGAGGTGCGGGCCCGGCTCGGGCTCACCGACCGGCCGGTGGTCGTGTGCGTCTCCCGGCTGGTCCGGCGCAAGGGGCAGGACACCCTGATCCGGGCCATGCCCCGGATCCTGGCCGCCGAGCCGGAGACGGTGCTGCTGATCGTCGGCGGCGGCCCGTACGAGAAGGACCTGCGCGGGCTCGCGGACGAGACCGGGGTGGCCGGTTCGGTGCGCTTCACCGGCGCCGTGCCCTGGTCCGAGCTGCCCGCGCACTACGGCGCCGGCGACGTTTTCGCCATGCCCTGCCGCACCCGGCGCGGCGGGCTCGACGTCGAGGGCCTGGGCATCGTCTACCTGGAGGCGTCCGCGACGGGGCTGCCCGTCGTCGCCGGGGACTCCGGCGGCGCGCCCGACGCGGTGCTCGACGGCGAGACCGGCTGGGTCGTGCGCGGCGGCTCCCCCGAGCAGGCCGCCGACCGCATCGTCACCCTCCTCGGCGACGCCGCACTGCGTCGCCGCATGGGGGAGCGGGGCCGCCAGTGGGTCGAGGAGAAGTGGCGCTGGGACCTGCTGGCGGATCGCCTCAAGGAGCTGCTTTGACGTCCCCTCCTGCCCGAGGGCAGGAGATTCCGGTCCGCACCGCTGCGCGGTGCCACCACGGGTTCCTGTCTCACAGGCCCCTGCCGGTCTCCGGGGAGATCGGTCTTGCACGGGCCTCCACGAGGCGTCACTTCCCGCCCGTCCGGCGGTAGGTCCTTCCGACCTCGTTGTCGGACAGGGCGACCTCAGCAGTGGTGCTGCGGCCGTCCGGGCCGCCGGAGCGGAGAAGCCCTGCACCTCCACCCTGAAGGGTGGAGCAGTGGGCAAGAGTCCGGGTAGCGGCCGAGGAGGGCGCCGGGGCGCGAGTGCGGCGGGCCCGAGGAGCACCGCGGCGGGCCCGGGGAGTGTGACCGGCGGGCCCGAAGCGAGTGCGGTGCGCGCTACTTCGCGTAGATCGCCTCGATGTCGTTCGCGAAGTCCTTGGCCACCACGTTCCGCTTGAGCTTCAGGGACGGGGTGAGGTGGCCGGACTCCTCCGTGAACTGGTTGCACAGGACGCGGAACTTGCGGACCGACTCCGCCTTCGACACCGCCGCGTTGCCGTCGTCGACGGCCGACTGGAGGGCGGCGAGCAGATCCGGGTCCTCGCGCAGCGACACCGGGGTGGAGCCCGCCGGCTTGCCGTGCTCGGTGGCCCAGCGGCCCAGGAACTCCTCGTCGAGGGTGATCAGCGCGCCCACGAACGGCCGCCCGTCGCCCACCACCATGCACTCGGCGACCAGCGCGTGCGCCCGGATGCGGTCCTCGATCACGGCCGGGGCGACGTTCTTGCCGCCCGCGGTGACGATGATCTCCTTCTTGCGGCCGGTGATCCGCAGATAGCCGTCCTCGTCGAGGGTGCCGATGTCCCCGGTGTGGAACCAGCCGTCGGCCAGCGCCTCGGCCGTGGCGCCCGGGTTGTTCCAGTACTCCTTGAACAGGTGCTCGCCGTGCAGCAGCACCTCGCCGTCGTCGGCGATACGGACCACCGAGCCGGGCAGCGGCTGCCCGACCGTGCCGATCTTCTGCCGGTCCCAGGGGTTGAACGCGGTCGCCGCACAGGACTCGGTCAGGCCGTAGCCCTCCAGCACGGTGAAGCCGATGCCGCGGAAGAAGTGGCCGAGCCGCTCACCGAGCGGCGCGCCGCCGGAGATGGCGTACTCGCCGCGCCCGCCGAGCACCGCGCGCAGCTTGCTGTAGACCAGCTTGTCGAACGTCTTGTGCTTGATCCTCAAGCCCAGCGACGGGCCCGACGGGGTGTCCAGCGCCTTGCTGTACGCGATCGCCGTGTCCGCGGCCTTGTCGAAGATCTTGCCCTTGCCGTCCGCCTGCGCCTTGGCGCGCGCCGAGTTGTACACCTTCTCGAACACGCGCGGGACGCCCAGTATCAGCGTCGGGCGGAACGCGGCCAGCTCGTCGGTCAGGTTCTTGATGTCCGGGACGCAGCCCAGCTTGATCGGCGCCATCATCGGGGCGACCTGGACCAGCCGCCCGAAGACATGGGCGAGCGGCAGGAACAGCAGTACGGAGCACTCACCGGTGCGGAACAGCGGCCGCAGCCGCTCCACCACGTTCCCGCACTCGGCGAAGAAGCTGCGGTGGGAGAGCACGCAGCCCTTGGGGCGGCCGGTGGTCCCGCTGGTGTACACGATGGTCGCCGGGTCGTCGGCCTTCGCCAGCGAGCTGCGCTCCTCGACCGAGGCGTCGCTGATCCCGTGCCCGGCGCGGCCCAGCTCCTCGACGGCGCCGGCCTCGATCTGCCAGACGTTCTTCAGGGCGGGCAGGCTCTCGCGCACCGACTCGACGGCGGCGGCGTGCGCGTCCGTCTCCACCACGCAGGCGGTGGCGCCCGAGTCGGAGAGGATCCACTGAACCTGCTCCGGCGAACTGGTCTCGTACACCGGAACGGTGATGGCGCCCGCGCTCCAGATCGCGAAGTCCAGCAGCGTCCACTCGTACCGCGTCCGGGACATCAGGCCCACCCGGTCGCCCGGCTGGATGCCGGAGGCGATCAGTCCCTTGGCGGCGGCGTGCACCTCGGCGAGGAACGCCCGTGCGGTGACGTCCTGCCAGACACCGCCGACCTTCCGTGCGATCACGGCGACGTCGGGATACTGCGCGGCGTTTCTGCGGACGATGTCGGTCAGATTGCCGTCCGCAGGGACCTCGTACAAAGCCGGAAGGCTGAACTCGCGCAAGACTGCTGCTCCTCATAGGGCGCCGGCGCCACGACGTTGTGTGATGCGACGGTGCGGTCCAAGGCTCGAATCTGCTGCCCAGGGCTTCGCCAGGAGCCGTTTCGGGCTCATGGTTGAAATCCAGAGCACGACTGGACTGCCCGGAGGTTACCCGCCGGTATGGCTTTTTCGACAGGGGTTCCCGGCGAGATGTTCGCTGCGTCACACGATAGGTGTTTCTTCGCGCACAGTAGTGGACCCGTTGAACAACTGGCCAGTAACAAGGGGTTCCGTCGTCACTGTTCACAAGAGCGGCGCTCCACCTACCCTTGATCGCCATGGCACCCACACCAGAGCCCGACCGCGGGACACGGATCCACGTGGTCAGCGACGTACACGGCAACGCCCGCGACCTGGCCCGGGCCGGCGAGGGTGCCGACGCGCTGATCTGCCTCGGCGACCTGATCCTCTTCCTCGACTACGCCGACCACTCGCGCGGCATCTTCCCCGACCTCTTCGGCACGGAGAACGCCGACCGCATCGTCGAACTGCGCACCGCCCGCCGTTTCGCCGAGGCACGCGAGTTCGGCGCCCGGCTGTGGGCGGGCATCGACGGCGACCGCGCCCAGGTCATCGAACAGGCCGTGCGCAAGCAGTACGCGGAACTCTTCGCCGCCTTCCCCACCCCCACGTACGCCACCTACGGCAATGTCGACATGCCGCCGCTGTGGAAGGAGTACGCGCACCAGGGCACCACCGTGCTCGACGGGGAGCGGGTGGAGATCGGCGGCCGCGTCTTCGGCTTCGTCGGCGGCGGACTGCGCACCCCCATGCGCACGCCCTACGAGATCGGCGACGAGGAGTACGCCGCGAAGATCGAGGCCGTCGGCGAGGTCGACGTGCTGTGCACCCACATCCCGCCCGACGTGCCCGAACTCGTCTACGACACCGTCGCCCGCCGCTTCGAACGCGGCAGCCGCGCCCTGCTGGACGCCATCCGCCGGACCCGCCCCCGCTACGCGCTCTTCGGCCACGTCCACCAGCCGCTGGTGCGGCGCATGCGCATCGGGGCGACCGAGTGCGTCAACGTAGGACACTTCGCGGGCACGGGCAGGCCCTGGGTCCTTCGGTGGTGACCGTTGTCCTCCGGTGGTGACCGTCGGTGATCGTTGACGACCGCGTCGGCCCGGTGATCCCTTCGCGCCACCTTCCCGCCATGTCCGCAGGTGGGGGTGGAGTCCGGCGCCCGCCTGCGCGGTAGCCTTCACGCTGCACACACGTGCGCACACGACCCGACTTCCGGCCCGCATCTGGAGGAGCCACGGCGATGGCGGAACACACCAGCTCGAGCATCACGATCGAGGCGGCACCGGCCGACGTCATGGGGGTGATCGCCGACTTCGCGCGCTACCCCGACTGGACCGGCGAGGTGAAGGAGGCCGAGGTCCTCACGGCGGACGAGCACGGCCGCGCCGAGCAGGTCCGCCTCGTCATGGACGCGGGCGCCATCAAGGACGACCAGACCCTCGCCTACACCTGGACCGGCGACAACGAGGTCTCCTGGACCCTGGTGAAGTCCCAGATGCTGCGCTCGCTCGACGGCTCCTATCTGCTGAAGCCGGTGGGCACGAGCTCGACCGAGGTCACCTACCAGCTCACGGTCGACGTCAAGATCCCCATGCTGGGCATGATCAAGCGCAAGGCCGAGAAGGTCATCATCGACCGCGCCCTGGCGGGCCTGAAGAAGCGCGTGGAGTCGGGCGAGAAGTAGAAGTGGGCGAGGAGGACGACCGGGGGCCGTGCTGCCCGCCGCCCCCGCCTCGAGAGGGGCCCACTGTCTGCCGGGCAAGGAGCTGCCGGCACCGGCTCGGGCGCCCCCTGGGCGAACGAGCCGTTGAATACGGCTAGCGTTCACCCCCATGCGCACCCTCCTGATCACCGGCCCAGGCGGCTCCGGCCGTACCACCGTCGCCGCGGCCACCGCGCTGACCGCCGCCCGCGAGGGCACCCCCACCCTCGTCCTCAGCGCCGACCGCACCGACACCCTGGGTGCGGCGCTCGGTACGGCGACGGGCGCGGAGCCGGTGCGGGTCGCGCCGGACCTCACCGCGTGGCGCCCCGACGCCGCGGCCGGCTTCCGCGCCGACCTCGTCGCCTTCCAGGACCGCGCGGCAGGCGTCCTCGACCTGCTGGGAGCCGCCCGCCTGGACGCCGAGGAGGCCACCCCGCTGCCCGGTGCCGAGGAGCTGGCCCTGCTGCGCGCACTGCGCGACGCGGCCCTGTCCGAGCGGTTCGAACTGCTGGTCGTCGACCTGCCGCCCGCCCCGCAGGCCCTCGCGCTGCTCGCCCTGCCCGCCGAGCTGCGCCGCTACCTGCGCCGGCTGCTCCCGCCCGAGCGTCAGGCCGCCCGCGCGCTGCGCCCCGTCCTCGGCCGGCTGGCCGGTGTGCCCATGCCGGCCGAGTGGCTGTACGAGACCGCCTCCCGCTGGGACGTGGAGCTGGCCGCCGTGGAGGCCGTCGTCGCCGACCCGGGCACCGCTGTGCGCCTGGTCGCCGAGCCCGGACCGGCGGGCCTGGACGCCGTGCACGGCGCCGCTCTCGGACTGGCCGTGCGCGCACTGCCCGTGGAGTCCCTGGTCGCCGGCCGGGTCCTGCCCGAGGCGCCCGCCGATCCCTGGCTGGCGGGGCCGGTGGCCCAGCAGCGCAAGGCCCTGGAGGAGTGGCGGCAGACGTACACCGTCCATCCGGCCGCCCACCTGGGCCGGGACCCGCGCGGCCGGGACGACCTCGCCGCCCTCGCCGTGCCCGGTGTCGACCCGGCGTCCGCCCCGGTCGAGTGGCCGGTCACCGACCGGCTCGCCGAGGACGGCGTGCTGGTGTGGTGCATCCCCCTGCCCGGCGCCGTGCGCGAGGAGCTGGACCTCGTGCGGCGCGGCGACGAACTCGTGCTGACCGCCGGCCCCTTCCGCCGGATCGTCCCGCTGCCCTCGGCGCTGCGCCGGTGCACGGTCGACGGCGCCGCGCTGCGCGACGGCGAGCTGCGGATCCGGTTCGCCCCGGACCCCGCGCTGTGGCCCCGCGAGAGGTGAAGGGCGTCCGCCCGTTCGGGTAACGTCGGAAGGACGAACCGTAGTCAGGAGTCCGCCATGAGCAGCGAAGAGCGCCCACCGTCCGACGCCGCTCGGGACGACGTCGCTCAGGAGCAGACCGCCGACGAGGCGCGGCACCCCGGTGACAGCGACGCGTGGGCCACGGCCTGCGCCGAGGACCTCGCGGCGGAGCAGGCCCGGCATCGCGCGCAGTACGGCCCGCCGCCGGGTTCGGCCGCCGAGGAGCTGCGGAAGTTCGTCGACACGGTCGCCGACAAGCTGTCCTCGTTGCAGGCGCCGCTGCTCGGCGCGGTCGCCGGGCCCGCCGCCCAGCAGGTGGTGCGCCAGGTCGTGGAGCAGGCGAAGGCGGCCGTGGAACCCGTCATCGAGCGCAACCCGGACGTCTTCGACCATCTGGCCGCGGCCGGCAGCGAGCTCCTCGCCGCCTACCGCTCGGCCGTCGAGGCCCAGGAGCGCCGCTGGACGTCGCGTGCGAGCGGCCTGGACGACGACCTGAGGGACGGCCTGGGCGACCGCGACGACCGCCGCGACGGCGGCGAGGGCACCGGCGGCGGGGAACGCATCGACCTGGACTGACGGTCCTGCTGTCCCGGACCGGCTGTCCGGCTGTCCCCGGACCGGCTGTCCGGCTGTCCCCGGACCGGCTGTCCGGCTGTCCCGGACCGGCCGTCCTCCTGTCCCGGACCGGCCGTCCTGCCGTCCCGGACCGGCCGTCCCGCCGTGTCGTACCGCCTGCCCAGCGGGTGGACGAGGCGAATCCGACGGCAGGGCCTCGGGTACGGTTGGCCGTAGCGGGGCTCGACCGAAACTGAGGGATTCATGGGACTCACCATCGGCGTCGACATCGGCGGCACGAAGATCGCGGCCGGCGTGGTCGACGAGGAAGGCAACATCCTCTCGACCTTCAAGGTGCCGACCCCCACCACACCCGAGGCCATCGTGGACGCCATCGCCTCGGCGGTGGAGGGCGCACGCGCGGGGCACGAGATCGTCGGCGTGGGCATCGGCGCCGCCGGCTACGTCAACCGGCAGCGCTCGACGGTCTACTTCGCGCCCAACATCCACTGGCGCAACGAGCCGCTGAAGGAAAAGGTCGAGGCGCGCGTCGGCCTCCCGGTCGTCGTGGAGAACGACGCGAACGCCGCGGCCTGGGGCGAGTACAAGTTCGGCGCCGGCAAGGGCCACCGCAACGTCATCTGCATCACGCTCGGCACCGGCCTCGGCGGCGGCATCATCATCGGCAACAAGCTGCGCCGCGGTCACTTCGGCGTGGCCGCCGAGTTCGGGCACATCCGGATGGTCCCGGATGGCCTGCTGTGCGGCTGCGGCTCGCAGGGCTGCTGGGAGCAGTACGCCTCCGGCCGCGCGCTCGTGCGGTACGCCAAGCAGCGCGCCAACGCCACCCCGGAGAGCGCCCAGGTGCTGCTGGCCCTCGGCAACGGCACCCCCGAGGGCATCGAGGGCAAGCACATCTCGATGGCCGCCCGCCAGGGCTGTCCCGTCGCCGTCGACTCCTACCGTGAGCTGGCCCGCTGGGTCGGCGCCGGCCTCGCCGACCTGGCCTCGCTCTTCGACCCGTCCGCCTTCATCGTCGGCGGCGGCCTGTCCGACGAGGGCGAGCTGGTCCTGGACCCGATCCGCAAGTCCTACAAGCGCTGGCTGGTCGGCGGCAACTGGCGCCCGGTCGCCGATGTGCTGGCCGCCCAGCTCGGCAACAAGGCCGGCCTGGTGGGCGCGGCCGACCTTGCCCGGGAGCCCGACCCGATCATGTGAGACGCCCGTGCGGTACAGGGGCGCGGGGAGCGGCGCGACGGGCCACGACGGACCGGCGGTCGCGCATGGACCTCGCGCCCCGGTCCTGGGCGTAGATTGATCCACATGGCGCTGCTTCCCAACTCCCGCACGGAACCCGACGGTTCCGCGGTCATCCGCGTCCTGACCTACAACATCCGGTCCATGCGGGACGACACCGACGCCCTCGCCCGGGTGATCAGGGCCTGCGCGCCCGATCTCGTCCTCCTTCAGGAGGCGCCCCGGTTCTTCCGCTGGCGCAAGAAGCTGGCGCGGCTGGCGCGGAAGTCGGATCTGGCGATCCTCACCGGGGGCGCCACGGCCGCGGGCCCGGCGCTGCTGTGCTCGTTGCGGGCCACCGTCGAGCGGACCGAGGACGTGCTGCTGCCCCTGACTCCGGGGATGCACCGCAGGGGCCTGGCCACGGCGGTCGTCCGGTTCGGCGGTGCCCGGCTCGGCGTGCTCGGCTGCCACCTCTCGCTCGACCGGAACGAGCGCTACGAGCAGGGCGGCATGCTCCTGGACCGGCTGGCCGGGATGGGCGTCGAGCACGCGATCGCGGGCGGCGACATCAACGAGGCACCGGACGGCCCGACGTTCCGCCGCCTGGCGGCCACCCTCCAGGACGCCCGGGCCACGGCCCCCTGGGGCGGCGAACTCACCTGGAACGCCACCGACCCCGACCGCCGCATCGACGCGATCTTCGCCACCCCCGGCATCGAGATCCTCGCCTGCGGCGTCCCCCACGACCACCCCGGAGTGACCGAACAGGACCTCCGATCAGCCACAGACCACCTCCCGGTCCTGGCCGCCCTCAAACTCCCGCCAACCGCCCCGTAGCCCCTCCCGCCCCACAGCGTCCGGAGGCACGGCCTTGGCAACCCGGGACACCGGCCTGGCCCCGGCAACCCGGTACACCGGCCTTCATCACCGCACCCCGCCCGACCTCGCCGCCCCCGGCCACCATGCCCTCCCCGACCCGACCTCGCCGGTCTCCCCGTGCCGGCCTGCGCGGGCTCCGGGCCGGGCCGGGCTACGGACGCCTCCCCGGTTCGGGGTGCGGGGCCTCTCCGGTTCAAGGGATGGGCCCCCGATCCAGGCCTCCGGGCCTCCTTGGCCCGGGCCGCGAGGGCTCCCTGCTCTGCGAGGGCTCCCCGGGCTGCGCCCGGCCGAGCGTGCCGGTTCAGGGTGTGGGGTCTCCGGTCCGTGGCGCCGGACTTCCCCGGTCCGGGTCTGCGAGGGTCTCCGGGTCCGGGATGCGGAGGCCCCCCGGACTCCGGGCCGGCGGGTTTCGACGGCCGGGCTGCCGGCCTCCGGCCTCAGGGCGTGATGCGGTCCTCGGGGCCGGGGCGGTGGTGTTCTGCGCCGCCGGCTACACCACGGCCCCGCGGCCCGGGTCGTCTTCGTCCTCGTCGCCCGGCTTCATGCGGGTCACCAGGGTCACGATGCCGCCGAGGAAGCCGCCGATGCAGAGGGTGGTCAGCCACCAGGTCATGTCCCAGCCGAGCAGCACGGCCAGCAGGAGCAGCACCGGGCCGCCGATCACGCCGAGCCAGGCGAACTTGGCGGTCGCGTCCGCCTCGGGCAGCGGCGGCGGCTCCGGGGGCACGAAGTGGCCCTCGTCGTCCTCGCCGAAGTCGTCTTCGGACGGCTCGCGCGGCGAGTAGTCGCGCGGGCCCGCGACGCCCGGCGCGAAGGAGACGGAGCTGCCGAGCGGCGGGCCGGCCGGGGCCGGCTTCCCCTTCTCCTTCGGCTGCTCCGACCGGGGAGGATCGTCGTCCTCGCCCGGCATGTCCGGCAGCACCAGGTCCTCGATCGGCCGGAACGGCCGCGCACCCGGCGGGTCCGGCGGCTCATCGCCGTACCCGGCGACGATCGCCGCCCAGGCGGCCTCCTCGTCGAAGGGCGTGCCGCCTTCCGGCCCGCCCGGCTCGTCGGATCCGGCCTCATCGGCCGCCGGCTTCACCGGCTCGACCGGCTCGCGGTTCTCGCGGCCCTCGCGGTCGGAGTCGTGCTCAGCCACCTGCCGCCGTCCCTTCCTTGCCGACACTGGGTGCGATCCGGCCGATGAAGCCGAAGCTCTCCCCGAAGATCCGGTCCGCGTCGTTGTCCAACGTCGCGACGTGGTAGCTGTGTTCCAGCAGCACCTCGGTGACGTCCACGGAGGAGACCCGGCTGAGGATCCGCGCCGAGTCGGCCGGCGGCACCACATGGTCCTGGGGGCTGCGCAGAAGCAGCAGCGGCTGCGTGACCTGCGGAAGCTCGCCGTCGACCAGCCGGAAGAAGGCCCTGAGCGAGTGCGCGCAGTGCAGCGGCACCCGGTCGTAGCCCAGCTCCGCGCCGTCCGCCTTGGCGATGTCGCTGGCGATGCCCTTCGTGGTACGCACCAGGTGCCGGGCGACGGGCAGGGCGTACGCGGACAGGCCGTGCACCTTGTTCGCCGGGTTGACCACCACGACCCCGGCGACCGCGTCCCCGTGCCGCGCCGCCAGCCGGAGCGCCAGCGCACCGCCCATGGACAGCCCGGCCACGAACACGTGCGCGCACCGCTCGCGCAGGGCGCGCAGCTCGCGGTCCACCTCCGCGTACCAGTCCTGCCACCCGGTGATCGCCATGTCCTCCCAGCGCGACCCGTGCCCGGGCAGCAGCGGGAGCGAGACCGTCAGGCCGCGCTCGGCGAGATACTCGGCCCAGGAGCGCAGCGACTGGGGGGAACCGGTGAAGCCGTGGCAGAGGAGGACGCCGACCTCCCCGCCCTCATGGCGGAACGGCTCGGCTCCGGGGAGGACCGGCACGTCGGTCTCCTGTTCGTGAAATCGGCTCAGCACGTCGATGGCAGGTACTTCACCGTACGCGACGGCACTGACACCGACCAGGGTCGTCGGCTCCTTCGGCACCACTTGGGGTTATGGTCTGATCGACACACACAGGAGGCACTCGGTTGTTCTACGGCACGATGAAGGTCGCCATCGGGGGGCCGCTGAAGCTCGCCTTCAGGCCCTGGGTGGAGGGCCTGGAGAACATTCCGGCCGAGGGCCCCGCCATTCTGGCGAGCAATCACCTGTCGTTCTCGGACTCGTTCTTCCTGCCCGTGGTCCTCGACCGCAAGGTCACCTTCATCGCGAAGGCCGAGTACTTCACCACGCCCGGAGTGAAGGGCCGGCTGACCGCCGCCTTCTTCAAGGGCGTCGGCCAGCTCCCCGTGGACCGCTCCGGCGCGCGCGGCGCGGGCGAGGCGGCGATCAGGAGCGGCATCGAGGTGCTGGAGCGCGGCGAGCTGTTCGGCATCTACCCCGAGGGCACCCGCTCGCCCGACGGCCGTCTGTACCGCGGCAAGCCGGGCGGTCTGGCCCGCGTGGCGCTGGCCACCGGGGCGCCCGTCATCCCGGTCGCCATGATCGACACGGAGAAGATCCAGCCCCCCGGGAAGGTCGTCCCCAAGCTGATGCGTCCGGGCATCCGGATCGGCAGGCCGCTGGACTTCACCCGCTACCAGGGCATGGAGCAGGACCGCTTCGTGCTGCGGGCGCTGACCGACGAGGTCATGTACGAGATCATGAAGCTCTCGGGGCAGGAGTACGTCGACATCTACGCGACCGCCGCCAAGCGGCAGATCGCCGAGGCGGCCAAGGCCGAGAAGGAGGCGGAGAAGGCGGCGAAGGCCGCCCTCGCCCAGGCCACGAAGGACCAGGCCGAGAAGGAGAAGAAGGCGCAGTGACGCGGTAGGGGAGGAACGCGCAGAAAGGGACGGGCGGACCGCACAGCCGGCAGGACCAGGAGCAGGCGGGCCAGGACCAAGGGGGGGCATGCCCAGGCGTGAGCGTGTCATGAGGATGTCGGTCGAGCTGCCGCTGTGGCGTGCGCTCGCCGGGTACCGGGTGCTGACCATGCTCTACGCGGTCGGCCTGTTCGCCACCGCCTACGACCGCTTCCCCCGCCCCTGGGTCGCCGTCGCCTACTACTGCGTGCTGTGCGTGTGGACCCTCGCCACCCTGCCCAGGGTCGCGAGCGCCGCGAGCTGCACCAAACGGTTCCTCGCCGTCGACCTCGCCCTGGCGGTGACCGGCATCCTCCTCACGCCCCTGGCCGACACGCATGCGCGGATCGCGGACGGCGGCCCGACCCTGCCGTCGATCTGGACCGCCGGCTCCGTCCTCGCCTTCGCCCTCAAGGGCGGCTGGCGCTGGGCCGCTCTCGCCTCCACCGCGGTCGCCGTCGCCAATCTGATCGAGCGCGGCAGCCCGGCCCGCGACACCGTGCACAACGTGATCCTGGTCTGGGTCGCCTCGATCGCCATCGGCTATGTCGTCGAGGTCGCCCGCGCCTCCGAGCGCACCCTCGCCCGCGCCCTGGAGATCGAGGCCGCGACCCGCGAGCGGGAGCGGCTGGCCCGGGACATCCACGACGGCGTGCTGCAGGTGCTCGCCATGGTGCAGCGGCGCGGCGCGGTCATCGGCGGTGAGGCGGCGGAGCTGGGCCGGCTGGCGGGGGAGCAGGAGGCGGCGCTGCGCACTCTGGTCTCCGGCGGTCTGGTCCCCGTCTCCCGGGTCTCGCAGGACGCGGCCGAGGGCGCGGTCGTACGGATGGTGGACGACGAGACCGACGAGGACGGCGAGGAGCGCGACCGGAGCGGCCCCGTCGACCTGCGCTCCCTGCTGGCCCGCTGGGCCGGCTCCCGGGTCAGCCTCGCCGAGCCCGGCGCACCGGTCCTGCTGCCGCCCGCGGTCGCCCGGGAGATGGCCGCGGCCGTCGGCGCCGCGCTGGACAACGTCCGCAGGCACGCGGGTGAGGACGCCTGGGCATGGATCCTCGTCGAGGACGAACCGGAGTGCGTGCTCGTGACCGTACGGGACGACGGGCCCGGCATCCCCGAGGGCCGGCTCGCCCAGGCCGAGGGCGAGGGCCGGCTCGGCGTCGCCCAGGCGATCAAGGGCCGGCTGCGCGACATCGGCGGCACCGCCGAGCTGGTCTCGGTGCCCGGCCAGGGCACGGAGGTCGAGCTGAAGGTGCCCAGGAACCCGAAGAAGACGAAAGCGGAGAGCAGATGAGCGCACGGCAGGACCCGATCAGGGTCATGGTGGTCGACGACCACCCCATGTGGCGGGACGCCGTCGCCCGCGACCTGACCGAGTCCGGCTTCGAGGTGGTCGCCACCGCGGGCGACGGCGAACAGGCGGTGCGCCGCGCCCGGGCCGCCGCCCCCGACGTGCTCGTCCTGGACCTCAACCTGCCCGCCAAGCCCGGTGTGCGGGTCTGCAAGGAACTCGTCGCCGCCAACCCGGCGCTGCGGGTCCTGGTGCTGTCCGCGAGCGGCGAGCACGCCGATGTGCTGGAGGCCGTGAAGTCGGGTGCCACGGGCTATCTGCTGAAGTCGGCCTCCACGGGGGAACTGCTGGACGCGGTGCGCCGTACCGCCGTCGGCGACCCGGTGTTCACCCCCGGCCTGGCCGGGCTGGTCCTCGGCGAGTACCGCCGACTGGCCGCCGAGCCCGCCCCCGCCTCCGGGCCCGGTGCCGACGAGCCGAAGGCGCCCCGGCTCACCGAGCGCGAGACCGAGGTGCTGCGCCTGGTCGCCAAGGGCCTGAGCTACAAGCAGATCGCCGAGCGTCTGGTCATCTCCCACCGCACGGTCCAGAACCACGTCCAGAACACCCTCGGCAAGCTCCAGTTGCACAACCGAGTCGAGCTGGTCCGCTACGCCATCGAACGGGGGCTCGACGGCGACTGACGGCGCCGCCCGAGGGATCTCGCCCAGCGATCCCGCCGAGATGCCTCGCCCCGCGCTCGCGTCAAGCCGCGTACGCGGCTCATCCGCTCTTTCGGGTGGATTTGCCGTGATCAACTACGGGACATTTCACCGGAATTGACTTTCCCGCCCATGCCGAAGTGACCTGCGTCACCATTAGCGTGACCCTCACCAGGCAACCGCGGCGAAGGGACATTTCCATGCGGGTCGGAGTACTGACCGGAGGCGGCGACTGCCCCGGGCTCAACGCCGTCATCCGGGGCGTCGTCCGCAAGGGCGTGCAGGAGTACGGCTATGACTTCGTCGGCTTCCGGGACGGCTGGCGAGGGCCCCTGGAGAACGACACCGTCCGCCTCGACATCCCCGCGGTGCGCGGCATCCTGCCCCGCGGCGGCACCATCCTCGGCTCCTCGCGCACCAACCCCCTCAAGCAGGAGGACGGGATCCGGCGCATCAAGGACAACCTCGCCAAGCAGGAGGTGGAGGCGCTCATCGCGATCGGCGGCGAGGACACCCTGGGTGTCGCCGCCCGGCTGAGCGACGAGTACGGCATGCCCTGCGTCGGCGTCCCCAAGACCATCGACAACGACCTGTCGGCCACCGACTACACCTTCGGCTTCGACACCGCGGTCGGGATCGCCACCGAGGCCATCGACCGGCTCCACACCACCGCCGAGTCCCACATGCGGGTGCTGGTCTGCGAGGTGATGGGCCGGCACGCAGGCTGGATCGCCCTGCACTCCGGACTCGCCGGCGGCGCCAACGTCATCCTCATCCCCGAACAGCGCTTCGACCTCGACCAGGTGTGCGCCTGGATCACCTCCCGCTTCAAGGCGTCGTACGCCCCGATCGTGGTCGTCGCGGAAGGCGCCATGCCCAAGGACGGCCAGATGGTCCTCAAGGACGAGTCGCTGGACTCCTTCGGGCACGTCCGGCTCTCCGGGGTGGGCGAGTGGCTGGCCAAGGAGATCGAGAAGCGCACCGGCAAGGAGGCGCGGACCACCGTCCTCGGGCACATCCAGCGCGGCGGCACCCCCAGCGCCTTCGACCGCTGGCTCGCCACCCGCTTCGGGCTGCACGCCGTCGACTGCGTCCACGACGGCGACTTCGGCAAGATGGTCGCCCTGCGCGGCACCGACATCGTCCGCGTACCGATCGCCGAGGCCACCGCGAAGCTGAAGACGGTCGACCCGAAGCTGTACGAGGAGGTCGGGGTCTTCTTCGGCTGACGCTGGCCCCGGACGGCTACACGGTCGTGCGGCGCAGCTGCCCGATCAGTTCCCGCACGACCGCGGCCCCGTTCAGGCTCAGCACCGACTCCGGGTGGAACTGAACACCGGCGAAGCCCGGACCCCGTACGGCGTGCACCTCCCCGTTCTCCGCCCGGCTCACCTCCACCCCGTGCGCGGCCAGTTCCCGTGCCGCCTCCTCGTCGCAGCGGGCCACGAAGCTGTTGTAGAAGCCGACGGTCTCCGCCCGCCCGAACAGGTCGATCCCCGTCTGCGCACCCTGGTACGGCACTTCCTTCCGTACGATCTCGAGCCCCAGCTCCGCCGCGATCAGCTCGTGCCCCAGGCACACCCCGAGCACGCCGTGCCGGTGTTCCCGGATCACCTGGGCGGCCAGCTCCCGCAGGAACCGCATCTTCGGGTCGGCGAGGTCCGAGGGGTCGCCCGGGCCGGGGCCGAGCACGACCGGTCCCCCGTGCGCGAGGACGGTCTCGCGCAGCCCCGGCTCGTCGTGGCGCCGTACCGTCACCTCCAGGCCGGCCGAGCGCAGCACGTGCGCCAGCATCGCCGTGAAGGTGTCCTCGCCGTCGACCACCAGGGCGTGCCCCTCGAGGGAGCCGGACCGCTCCTGCATCCGCAGCCAGAACGGCGCCAGCGAGGCCCGGCGCCCGTCCAGCGCCGCCCGCACCCGCGGGTCGTCGTCGAGGCGGGGCAGCGCCCGCTCGGTGTGCGGCCGGCCGGGACGTACGCCCAGCGCCGCCAGCACGCCCGCCGCCTTCGCGTGCGTCTCGGCGACCTCGCTCGCCGGGTCCGAACCGCGCACCAGGGTCGCGCCGACCGGCACGCGCAGCCGCCCGCCCGCGTCGATGTCGGCGGTGCGGATCAGGATGGGGGAGTCCAGGGTCTGGGTGCCGCCGGGGTCCCGGCCGAGCAGCGCGAGGGCACCCGCGTAGTACCCGCGTCCGACACCGTCCCGCCCGAGGGGCTCATGGCGCTCGATGACCCGGCAGGCGTTCTGCACCGGCGAGCCGGTGACGGTCGCCGCGAACATCGTCTCCCGCAGCACCTCCCGGACATCCAGCGAGGACCGCCCGCGCAGCTCGTACTCGGTGTGCGCGAGATGCGCCATCTCCTTCAGCCGCGGCCCCACCACGACACCGCCCATGTCACCGACGGTGCACATCATCTTGAGCTCCTCGTCGACGACCATCGACAGCTCCTCGATCTCCTTGCCGTCGGCCAGGAAGCCCAGCAGGTGCTCGGGGGTCGGGCCCTCGGCCGGGTAGCGGTACGTCCCGCTGATCGGGTTCATGACGACGGTGCCTCCGGACATCCGGACATGCACCTCCGGGCTCGCTCCGACCAGAGTCCGGTCACCGGTGTGCACGACGAACGTCCAGTACGCCCCCCGCTCGCCCTCCAGCAGCCGCCGGAACAGCGCCAGCGCGTCGGACCTGCCGAAGCCGGGGATCCGGCCCTCGTACGTCCGCCGGATCACGAAGTTCGCGCCCTCGCCCGCGCCGATCTCGTCGGTCAGCACCCGCCCGACGATCTGCGCGTACTCCTCGTCGCCCACGTCGAAGCCGTCGCCCTCGACCCGGACCTCGCGCGCCGGCAGCTGCGCCAGCGCCTCGGCGAGCGGGATCGCGTACGACTCCTCGGGCGTCAGCACCATCAGCGGGGTGCCGTCGTCGCGGACGTCGAAGCCGCGCTCGCGGATCTGACGGAAGGGGACCAGCGCCAGGCCCTCGTCGGGCAGCTCGGCCAGGGTCTCCCGGGTGCTCACCGGGCCGAGCAGCAACTCGACCAGGTCGTGGTCGTGCCCGGGGGCACGGCGCCGCAGCAGGGCGAACGGGCGGGGATCGTGCAGCAGCTGTGCCAGGTCCATGGGTTCCTCTTCCGTCGATCTCGGTCGATGTCGGTGAGGAACGACCCGGGTGCCGCACACACCGAAGGCCGCCCCTCGGGCGGCCTTCGCGAAGTGTGGGATACGCGCAGTCAGCGGGCCGCCGGAGAAGCGGTCCACCACCAGTTCTGGTTCTGGGTCGAATGCGCGAACATGCCCGGCACCCTACCGCACACCGTCCGCGACCGCGCACCTTCTGTCTCACTTGATGAGCAGATGAATGGACCGGCGGAGCGACCCCGTAGTGTTGAGAAGGTGACCGTGAACGCTAAGACCAGCGCGAGCGCTGGCAACACCTGGCGAAACCTGCCCGCGGCGCAGCAGCCCGAGTACTCCGACCCCGAGGCTCTGCGCGCAGTGATCGCGGACCTCGAGTCGTATCCGCCGCTCGTCTTCGCGGGCGAGTGCGACCAGCTGCGCGCCCGGATGGGAGCCGTCGCCAGGGGCGAGGCGTTCCTGCTCCAGGGCGGCGACTGCGCGGAAGCCTTCGACGCGGTGTCCGCCGACCACATCCGCAACAAGCTCAAGACGCTGCTCCAGATGGGCGCCGTGCTCACGTACGCCGCCTCGGTGCCGGTGGTGAAGGTCGGCCGGATCGCCGGCCAGTACTCCAAGCCGCGCTCCAAGCCGACCGAGACCCGTGACGGCGTGACGCTGCCGACCTACCGCGGCGACTCCGTCAACGGCTTCGAGTTCACCGAGGAGGCCCGCGTCCCGGACCCCGAGCGGCTGAAGCGGATGTACCACGCCTCCGCCTCCACGCTGAACCTGGTGCGCGCCTTCACCACCGGCGGCTACGCCGACCTGCGCCAGGTGCATGCCTGGAACCAGGACTTCGTGAAGTCCTCCCCGTCCGGCCAGCGCTACGAGCAGCTCGCCCGGGAGATCGACAGCGCGCTGAACTTCATGCGGGCCTGCGGCACCGACCCGGAGGAGTTCAAGACCGTCGAGTTCTACTCCTCGCACGAGGCGCTGCTGCTCGACTACGAGTCGGCGCTGACCAGGACCGACTCGCGCACCGGACAGCTGTACGACGTCTCGGCGCACATGGTGTGGATCGGTGAGCGCACCCGGCAGCTGGACCACGCGCACATCGAGTTCGCCTCGAGGATCCGCAACCCGATCGGCATCAAGCTCGGCCCGACCACGACGGCCGAGGAGGCGCTGCGGTACATCGAGCGCCTCGACCCGGACCGTGAGCCGGGCCGGCTGACCTTCGTCGTGCGGATGGGCGCGGACAAGGTGCGCGACCGGCTGCCCGAACTGGTGGAGAAGGTCACCGCCTCCGGCGCGACCGTGGCCTGGGTGACCGACCCGATGCACGGCAACACCTTCGAGGCGGCCTCCGGGCACAAGACCCGCCGCTTCGACGACGTGCTCGACGAGGTCAAGGGCTTCTTCGAGGTGCACAAGGCGCTGGGCACGCACCCGGGCGGCATCCACGTGGAGCTGACCGGTGACGATGTCACCGAGTGCGTGGGCGGCGGCGACGAGATCTTCGTCGACGACCTGCACCAGCGCTACGAGACGGCCTGCGACCCGCGGCTCAACCGCAGTCAGTCGCTGGACCTGGCCTTCCTCGTCGCGGAGATGTACCGCGACCAGTGAGGCGGTCGCCCGCTGACGGCCGATGAGTGGGGCGCGGATCACAGACGGTCCGCGCCCCGTCCTCTTTTGCCCGTCCGGCGCGGCGGGTAAGGTTAGGTTTGCCTCACCGAGCAAGTCGGGATGGCACCACTGATCGATCCCGGCGGGAGGTGAGCGGCGCGTGTACGTCTGCAGTTGCTTCGGCGTCACCGAGCAGCAGGTCAAGCAGCACGCGGAGAACGGCGCGTGCACGCCCCGCCAGATCGCCTCCGCCTGCAAGGCGGGAACGGACTGCGGTGGCTGCGTCCGGCGCATCCAGGCGCTGCTCGGCCGGGGCAGCTGCCCGCGCCGGGAACTGGCCGACCGCGGAGCCTCGCCGTTCCCCCGCCTGCCCCAGCCGGCCCCGGCGACGGAACTCGGCGACGCGGCCTAGGTCTAAGACTGACGGACGCCCGGAGCCCTTGAGGCTGTCGCCGCCGTTCTCTGCCGTCGGCCGTTCTCTGCCGTCGGCCCGTCCCCTGCTGTCCGGCCGTCCTAGTGCGTCGAGAAGCCGTGCGTGCCCGGGCCCGAGGGGTCGGGCTGGCTCTGCTCGATCACCGTCGACAGGTAGAGGGCCTCGCCCAGCTTGTCCACCAGCTCCAGCTGGGTGTCCAGGTAGTCGATGTGGTGCTCCTCGTCGGCGAGGATCGCCTCGAAGATGTTCGCGGACGTGATGTCGCCCTTGTCGCGCATCACGTCGACGCCCCGGCGCAGCCGGTCGATGGCCTCGACCTCGATCTGCCGGTCGGCCCGGAACATCTCCGTCACCGTCTGCCCGACCTGCACATGGAAGAGCCGCTGGTAGTTGGGCAGGCCGTCCAGCAGCAGGATGCGGTCGGTGAGGATCTCGGCGTGCCGCATCTCGTCGAAGGACTCGGCCCGCGTGTACTTGGCGAGCGTCGACCACCCCTTGTGGTCCTGCAGCTTCGAATGCAGGAAGTACTGGTTGATGGCGGTGAGCTCGGCGGTCAGCTGCTCGTTGAGCAGTTCGAGGACCTCGGGGTCGCCTTGCATCCTGCGGGCTCCTTCCGGACGGGTCTGGGCCGATAGCGCCGCATGATTGCACCGGCATACAGAGCCGTCCAGTAAGTGCACACTTAGTGCGAGATGCCCGAATCATCCCCGGGCTGGTCATGTGCACCCCGTCCGGTCTGTCAGGATGGAGTCATGGGTCAGCCGGTGGAACGCGCATCTGGGGACGCGTCTGGAGCGAGTGCGAGAGGAGCGTCCGGAGCGGCGTTCGGGGGAGCGGCACAGCCGGAGCTCCCGCCGGGGCAGCGGCTGCAGCGCGGCTGGCCGGTCACGCACTACGGGCCCGTGCCAAAGTTCCGGCCGGAGCGCTGGGAGTTCCGGGTCTTCGGCGCCACTGCCGACGGGGAGAAGCACTGCTGGACCCACGAGGAGTTCACGGCCCTGCCCTACACCACCGTGGTGGCCGACCTGCACTGCGTCACGAAGTACAGCATGCTCGGCGCCGAATGGGGCGGCATCCCGGCCCGGACGATCCTGGACCTCGCGCCGCCCGCGCCGAACGTCACCCATGTGATGGTGTGGGCCGAGTACGGCTTCAGCTCCAACCTCCGCATCGCCGACTTCGGCTCCGGGCGCACCCTCTTCGCCACTCACAAGGACGGCGAGCTCCTCACCGCCGAGCACGGCTTCCCGCTCCGGCTGATCGTCCCCCACCTGTACGCCTGGAAGGGCCCCAAGTGGGTGCGCGGAGTGGAGTACATGACCGCCGACCGCCGCGGCTTCTGGGAGGAACGCGGCTACCACAACATCGGCGACCCCTGGAAGGAACAGCGCTACTCCTACCAGGAGGAACCGGGCGACGGGCCGGAGCTGTGAGGTCTTCCCCCCGGCTGCCGCCCGTCCGGCCGCTCAGCCGTCCCTGAGCTTCTTCAGCCGTTCCACGTCCGCCGCGTGGCCCTCCTTGCCGCCGGGGGTTTCGATGATCAGGGGGACGCCCTCGGTGGCGGGGTGGGTCAGCAGGGCGCGGAAGGGGTCCTCGCCGATGTGGCCGGCGCCGATGTTCTCGTGACGGTCCTTGTGTGCGCCCACCACGTCCTTGGAGTCGTTGGCGTGGATCAGCTTCAGCCGGCCGGCGCCGACCGTGTCCACCAGCAGGTCCAGGGTCTGGTGCATGCCGCTCGGGCCGGTCAGGTCGTGCCCGGCGGCGAAGACGTGGCAGGTGTCCAGGCACACGCCCAGCCTCGGATGGTTCTCCAGCGCCTCGAAGTACGGCCCGAAGTCCCAGGTCCGGGAGCAGAGTGAGGCGCCCTGGCCCGCGGTCGACTCCAGGAGCAGGTACGGATCGTCGTCGTGGGTGAGCTCGTCCAGCAGCGGCAGCATGTGCGTGCGCACCTGCTTCAGCGCCACGGCCCGTTCCCGGCCGCCGGTCGCGCTCCCCGTGTGCACGACGACGCCCAGCGCGCCGATCTCCCGGCCGCGCCGCAGCGAGTGCCGCAGCGACGCCACCGACCGCTCGACGGTCGCCTCGGTGTGCGAGCCGAAGTTGATCAGGTATGGCGCGTGGACGTACGCCGGTATCGATTCCTCCGCGCAGGCCGCGCGGAACTCCTCGTCCTGCCTGGCACTGCCCGCGGGCGTGGCCCAGCCGCGCGGATTGGCGACGAAGACCTGCACGGTCTCGGCGCCCAGCTCACGGGCGTAGGACAGGCCCACGGAGCTCAGACCGCCCGCGACGGGCACATGGCTGCCCACGGGGTTGCGGGAGCGGCCCGGGAGGGACGGAAGGGCGCGGGGAGTGGGGGAGTGCTCACTGCTCACCCGTTCAGGGTGTCACGTGGCAGGGGGGCGCCGGCGGCGGGCCGCCGTGATCCCGGTCTCCTCGCCGACGGCGGCGACCGCCGTCACCTGATGGTGATCGTTATCGTCGAGCCCTTGGGCGCCCGCTCGCCGCCGTCCACCGACTGCTTCTTGACGGTGTCGCCGAACAGCCCGAGGATCCCGCGGTCCTCCTCGACCTTGAAGCCGGCCTGCTGGAGCGTCTTCTTGGCGTCGTCGACGCTGTCGCCGGTCACGTCCGGCACCTCGACCATCTCCGGGCCCTTGGACAGCGTCAGCGTGACCGTGTCGCCCTCGGCGGCCTTGCCGCCGCCCGCCGGGGTCTGCGCGGCGACCTGCCCCTTGTCGTACTCGGAGTTGATCCGCTGCGGTGCGACCGTCACCTTCAGGCCCGCGTCCTGAAGGTCGGACCTCGCCTCGTCCGGGTCCTCGCCGGTGACGTCCGGCACGTCCACCGGGCGGCCCTTGCTGACGACGACCGCGATCGCCGAGCCGGCGTGCCGCTCCGTGCCCGCCTCGGGGTCCGTGCTGATCACCGAGCCCTTGGGGACGCCATCGCTGAAGGCCCGGCTCACCATGCCCGGCTCCAGCCCGGCCTTCCTCAGCAGGCGCTGCGCCTCACCCAGCGGGCGCCCCTTCAGGGCGGGCACCTTCACCGTCTCCGGGCCGTCGGAGACGGTGAGCGTCACCGAGTCGTGGCTGCGGATCCGGGTGCCCGCCTCGGGGTCCGTGCTGATGACCGTGCCCCGCGCGACCGTGTCGCTGTAGGCGTGCCTGACGTCCTTGACCTCGAGACCGGCCGCGTCGAGCCGCTGCCGCGCCTGCGTCTCCGTCTTCGCCAGCAGCGGCGGGACCTTGGTGAACTGGCCGGAGTTGATGTACCACACGCCGCCGCCGACCCCGAGGACCAGCAGGACGGCGGCGACCACGGTCAGCAGGACGCGCCGGGGCCGGCGGGCCGGACGCCGCGGCGCGGGGGGAGTCTCCAGGCGGCTGGTGCGGTGGACCGCCGCCTCGGCCGCCGAGGCCTCGTCCTCCTCGTTCACGGGCAGCGGGCGCGGCACCGTCAGCGCCCGGGGTATGACGCTCGTACGGTCCTCGGCGTTGTCGTGGTCCTCGGTGAGTGCCTGCGGCGGCACCGCGTCCAGCTGCTCCGGGCCGAGCGCAGCGCGGGCCTCGCGGGCCCGCGCCAGCAGCGCCACCGCGTCGTGCGGCCGTACCTCCGGGTTGCGGGCGGTGGCCGTCGCCACGAGCTCGTCCAGCTCGTACGCCAGCCCCGGCACGGCGGCCGACGGAGCGGGCACGTCCTCGTGGAGGTGCTGGTAGAGCACCTGGGCGGGGCTCTCCCCCTGATGGGGCTTGCCACCGGTCAGCATCTCGTAGAGCACGACCCCGCACGCGTACACATCGACCCGGGGGTCGGCGGTGCCCTGTTCGATCTGCTCGGGGGCGAGGTAGGAGACGGTGCCGAGGACCGCGCCGGTGGTGTTCGTCACCGTGTCCACGGCCCGCACCAGACCGAAGTCGGCGACCTTGACCCGGCCGTCGTCCCCTATCAGGACGTTCTCCGGCTTCATGTCGCGGTGCACGAACCCGGCGCGGTGCGCGGCGCCCAGCGCGGCGAGCACCGGCTCCAGGATGTCCAGGGCGGCGCGCGGCTGCAGCGCCCCGCGCTCGCGCAGCACGTCGCGCAGGGTGCAGCCGGAGACGTACTCCATGGCGAGATAGACGTACGACCCGTCGGTGCCCTGGTCGAAGACCTGCACGACGTTGGGGTGGTCCAGGCGGGCCACCGACTTGGCCTCCCGTATGAACCGCTCGACGAAGGACCCGTCGGCCGCGAGTGAGGGGTGCATCACCTTCAGCGCGAGGACGCGGTCCAGGCGGGTGTCCAGGCCCCGGTAGACCGTGGCCATCCCGCCGACGGCGATCCGCGCGTCGACGCGATAACGGCCGTCGAGCACCTGCCCGACCAATGGGTCCTGAAGGGTCGTATCCACGCAGGCGAGTGTACGAGCCACGACGGACACGGACCGCTCCCAGTCGCTCTCCACGGCCCGACTGCAGCCGACCTGTGACGCGCTGCACACAAGCCCGCGGCCGGCCGTGCGGGAGCCTCGGCCAGTCGTGCGGGAGCCTGCGGGCAGTCGTGCCTCCCTCAGTGCTCAACGCCTGGGAGGTACCCCCAGGCGGCACGGGTGGGCGCAGGCGGACCCCGCCGGCGCGGCGAGCGAACCCCGCTCCGCAACCCGCGAGCACCTAGAAGGCCGGACGCTCCGGATCCAGCACGGCCAAGCCCTCCGCAGGAGAAGACGCCTCGGCGAAGTGCCGCTTGGGGATCCGCCCCGCCAGCCGCGCCATCCGCCCCGCCGCCACCGCATGCCGCATCGCCTCGGCCATCACCGCCGGCTTCTGCGCCCGCGTCACCGCCGAGGCGAGCATCACCCCCGCACACCCCAGCTCCATGGCCAGCGCCACGTCCGAGGCCGTGCCGGCGCCCGCGTCCAGGATCACCGGCACGCGCGCGTGCTCGACGATCAGCTGGAAGTTGTGCGGGTTGCGGATGCCCAGCCCGGACCCGATGGGCGAGCCCAGCGGCATGATCGCCGCACAGCCCACGTCCTCGAGCCTGCGCGCCAGCACCGGGTCGTCGTTGGTGTACGGCAGCACCGTGAAGCCGTCGTCGACCAGCGTCTCCGCCGCGTCCAGCAGCTCGATCGGGTCCGGCAGCAGCGTCCGCTCGTCGGCGATGACCTCCAGCTTGATCAGGTCGGTGCCCAGCGCCTCGCGCGCGAGACGGGCCGTGAGCACCGCCTCGCCCGCCGTGAAGCAGCCCGCCGTGTTGGGCAGCACCCGGATGCCCAGCTTCTCCAGCACCGACAGCACGGAGCCGTGCACCGAGGGGTCCACCCGGCGCATGGCAACGGTGGTCAGCTCCGTGCCGGACGCCACCAGGGCCCGCTCCAGCACCTCCAGGCTGGGCGCACCGCCCGTGCCCATGATCAGCCGGGACGCGAAGGACGTGTCACCGAGGACAAGCAGATCGTCGGCCATGGGTCAGCCTCCCTGCACGGCGGTCAGCACTTCGACGCGGTCGCCCTCGCTCAGGGTCGTGGACGGCCACTGCGCGCGCGGGACCACGGTCTCGTTGAGGGCGGCGGCCACCCCGGAGGGCGCCGCGGTCAGGCTCCGCACGACGGTGTCCAGCACGGTGCCGGGCGAGATACGGCGGGGCTCGCCGTTGACGGAGATGTTCACGCGGGCTGCTCCATCGGGACGGCGGCGAACCGCCGCGGGGTGAAGGGACGGACCTCGTCCGGGAGTTCGCCGGTGGTCAGGACGTGGGCCATGGCGTCACCGGTGACCGGCGTGAGCAGCACGCCGTTGCGGTAGTGGCCGGTGGCCAGCAGCAGCCCGTCCAGCTCGGTCGGGCCGAGCAGCGGCGCGTTGTCGGGTGAGCCGGGGCGCAGCCCGGCCCGGGTCTCGGTCAGCGGCAGCTCGGTGATCCCGGGGGCCAGGTCGTGGGCGTCGCGCAGCAGCTCGTACACCCCGCCGGCCGTCACCGTGGTGTCCCAGCCCAGCTCCTCGCTGGTGGCGCCGATGACCAGCTCGCCGCTGACCCGCGGCACCAGATAGACGTGGCTGCCGCGCACCATGGCCCGCACCGTGCGGCTCAGGAACGGCGCGTAGCGCTTGGGCACGGTCAGCCGCAGCACCTGCCCCTTGACCGGCCGAACCGGTGGCAGCACCTCGTCCGGCACCCCGGCCAGCTGCCCGCTGCGGCTGCCCGCGGCGAGCACCACCTGTTCCGCGCCGAGCTCCGTGCCGTCGCGCAGCACACAGCCCGTGGCCCGGTCCCCCCGCACGGTGAGCCGCTCGGCCCACGCGCGGTGGAGGACCACCCCGGCCCGCTCGCACGCGGCGACCAGGGCGGCGGCGAGCCGCCGCGGGTCGATCTGGTGGTCGCCGTCCACCCGGAGCCCGCCGCGCACGCCCGGCGCGAGCATCGGCTCCAGGCGCCGGCAGTCCCGCCCGGACAGCCACTCCGACTCCAGGCCCGAGGCGCGCTGAAGGCCGTGCAGTTCCCGCAGGTGGGCACGGTCGTCGGCGTCCAGCGCCACGGCGAGCGTGCCGCAGCGGCGGTAGCCGAGGTCGTGGCCGGTCAGCTCGGTCAGCTCGGCCGCGAAGTCCGGATAGCGGCGGGCCGAGGCGAGGTTCAGCCCGAGCAGGGTCTGCTCGCCGTAGTGCAGTTCGGTGACGGCGGCCAGCATTCCGGCCGCCACCTGCGCGGCCCCACCGCCCGGCTCGGGGTCCACCACGGCCGTGGCGAACCCGCGCTGCGCGGCCCGCCAGGCCGTCACGAGCCCGATGATCCCGCCCCCGATGACCAGGACGTCTGACGTACGTGGCAACGACATGGGCGTCCAGCCCCTCCCTTCGCCGGCATGACCCGGATCAGGTTCGTACGGTCGGAGGCCGCCAGCCTCCCTCTCAGCCCGGTGCGTCCGGGCTCCCGCGAGTGCTTGTCGGGGGCCACCCTAGCCCCTGCGGCAGAGCACTCGTAAGGGAGCCTCTCGCATGCCCCCTGACCGACCGAACCGTCGGTGACTATGGTGATCAGGTGAGCGAGCAGACGCAGGAACAGGGCATGTCACAGCCGCGGCGGGTGGTCGTCGTGGGCGCGGGCATGGCCGGTGTGCAGACCGCGGTCGCCCTGCGCGAGCAGGGCTTCGCCGGCACCGTCACGCTGATCGGCGCCGAACCCCACCAGCCCTACGACCGGCCGCCGCTGTCCAAGGCCGTCCTGCTCGGCAAGGCCGAGGGCTCGGCCTTCGACGTCGACTTCGAGTCGCTCGGCCTCGAACTGCGGCTCGGCTGCGAGGCGCTCGCCGTCCGCCCCGACGCCCATGTGCTCGACACCTCCGAGGGACCGGTGCCCTACGACGTCCTCGTCGTCGCCACCGGCGCCGAGCCGATCCGGCTCCCCGGCGCCGAGGGCGTCCCCGGCGTCCATCTGCTGCGCACCCTGGACGACGCCGA
Source organism: Streptomyces sp. MK7 (assembly GCF_032658145.1). Taxonomy (NCBI): domain Bacteria; kingdom Bacillati; phylum Actinomycetota; class Actinomycetes; order Kitasatosporales; family Streptomycetaceae; genus Streptomyces; species Streptomyces sp. MK7. The sequence continues at coordinate 159,330 of NZ_JAVACL010000005.1, read as the reverse complement.
ACGGCTGCGGCCCGTGCTCGCCGAGCAGCACGACATCGTGGTCGTCGGCGCGGGCTGGATCGGCGCCGAGTTCGCCACCGCCGCCCGCGAGGCGGGCTGCGCGGTGACCGTGGTGGAGGCCGCGGACCGGCCGCTCGCCGAGGCCCTGCCCGCCGAGGTGGCCGCGCCGATGACCACCTGGTACGCCGACAGCGGCGCCGAGCTGCGGACGCACGCGCGCGTGGCACGCGTCGAGCCCGGCGCGGTGGTGCTCGACGACGGCTCGCGGCTGCCCGCGGGCGCCGTCGTCGTGGGCATCGGCGCGCGCCCCGCGACCGCCTGGCTCGCCGGTTCGGGCATCGCGCTGGGGGAGCGGGGGGAGGTGCTCGCCGACGACCATCTGCGCACGTCCGTGCCGGACGTGTACGCCGTCGGGGACTGCGCCTCCTTCCCCTCCAAGCGGTACGGCGAGCGGCTGCTGGTCCACCACTGGGACAACGCGCTCCAGGGCCCGCGCACGGTCGCCGCCGACATGATCGGGCTGACCCCCGCCGCCTACGACCCGGTGCCGTACTTCTGGTCCGAGCAGTTCGGCCGCTTCGTGCAGTACGCCGGTCACCACACGTCCGCCGACGCCACCGTCTGGCGCGGCGAGCCGTCCGGCCCGGCGTGGACGGTCTGCTGGCTGCGCGGAGACCGGCTGGTCGCCCTGCTGGCGGTCGGCCGGCCGCGGGACCTGGCGCAGGGCAGACGGCTGATCGAGGCCGGCACGCCGATGGACCCGGAGCTGCTGGCGGACCCGGCCAGGCCGCTGAAGGCGGCCACGGCGTAGGGCGCCACGCGGTGCGCCGCGGGGTTTCGAGGGGCGCCGCAGGGCGCCGTACGTGCGATGTTCTCCTGCGGGTTCTCCCAGGCGGACGGGCCTGACTTCCGACTGTCGGTGGCGGATGGCAGGCTTGGATCCGTGACCGAGATTGACGCGAAGATCGATGCTCTCGTCCCCGCCTGGCTCACCCTCCCCGAGATCGCCGAGATGCTCGGCGTCGAGGTGACGAGGGTGCGGCAGCTGGTGAAGGAGGGCCAGCTCATCGCCGTACGCCGTGGTGAGAACCGCGCGCTGCACGTGCCCGCCGCCTTCATCGACGGTGACAAGGTCGTCAAGGGCCTGTCCGGGACCTTGACGCTCCTGCGGGACGACGGCTTCACGGTCGAAGAGATGATCGAGTGGCTCTTCACCCCCGACCCGACCCTGCCCGGCACCCCCGCGCAGGCCCTGAGCGAGAATCGCGGCACGGAGGTGAAGCGCCGCGCCCAGGCGCTTGCCGTCTGACCGGTACCGCCTGAACAACCCGTCCGGCGTACGGGCCACGGCGGGGCGGCCACGGCCGCTTCGCCACCGCCGCTCCGCCGCGGCCCGTACGCCCTCGACACACCGCGCCGACAACGCACCACCGCACCGAACCGGGGGAATCCACCCATGCCCGTGCCCGACACCGCCGCAGCCGCCGCCCGTGACCGGCTCGCCGACGCGCGCCTGTACCTGTGCACGGACGCCCGTACCCGCCAGGGCGACCTGCCCGGGTTCCTCGACGCGGTGCTGGCGGGCGGGGTCGACATCGTGCAGCTGCGCGACAAGGGCATGGAGGCGGGGGATGAGCTGGAGCACCTTCAGGTGTTCGCCGACGCCTGCGCCCGCCACGGCAAGCTGCTCGCCGTCAACGACCGCGCCGACGTCGCCCACGCCGCCCGCGCGGACGTGCTCCACCTCGGCCAGGACGACCTGCCGGTGCCCGCGGCCCGCGCGATACTCGGCGACGGCGTCCTGATCGGCCGCTCCACGCACGCCGAGTCCGAGGCCGCCGCGGCCGCCGTCCAGGACGGCGTGGACTACTTCTGCACGGGCCCCTGCTGGCCCACCCCCACCAAGCCCGGCCGCCACGCACCCGGCCTCGGCCTGGTCCGGTACGCGGCCTCCCTCGGCACCGACCGCCCCTGGTTCGCCATCGGCGGCATCGACCTCGGCAACCTGGACGAGGTCCTCGACGCCGGCGCCCGCCGTGTCGTCGTGGTCCGGGCGATCACCGAGGCCGAGGACCCCGGCGCGGCGGCGGCCGAGTTCGCCAAGCGGCTGCGGCAGGCGGACACGCCCTGACCGGGCGGTCGAGCAGGGCGACGGCGGGGCAGGCGTCTCGCCTTCCGGACGGCCGGGGCACTCCTACCGCCTCGTATCGGGCCCGGTTGTCCGACAGGTGGACAAGAACCCGGCAATTCCGGCAAATTCCCGGCGTTCGGTTGGGGGACCGCCGCCCCCTGGCTAACCTGCGACTATGGCCCTCGGCACCGCATCCACCAGGTCGGACCACGCCCGTACCGTGCGCGACATGCTCGCGACGGGCAAGACGACGTATTCCTTCGAGTTCTACGCCCCCAAGACCCCGAAGGGCGAGCGGAACCTGTGGAACGCGCTGCGCCGCGTGGAGGCCGTGGCGCCCGACTTCGTCTCCGTGACCTACGGCGCGGGCGGCTCGACCCGCGCGGGCACGGTCAAGGCGACCGAGGCCATCGCCTCCGACACCACCCTCACCCCGATCGCCCACCTGACCGCCGTCGACCACTCGGTGGCCGACCTGCGCAACATCATCGGTCAGTACGCCGACGCCGGGATCCGCAACATGCTGGCGCTGCGCGGCGACCCGCCTGGCGACCCGATGGGCGACTGGGTGGCGCACCCCCGGGGGCTGACCTACGCCGCCGAACTCGTCGAACTGATCAAGACCTCCGGTGACTTCTGCGTCGGTGTGGCGGCCTTCCCCGCGATGCACCCGCGCTCCGACGACTGGGAGACCGACGTACGCCACTTCGTCGACAAGTGCCGCGCGGGCGCCGACTACGCCATCACGCAGATGTTCTTCCAGCCCGAGGACTATCTGCGCCTGCGCGACCGGGTCGCGGCCGCCGGCTGCGACACCCCGATCATCCCCGAGGTCATGCCGATCGCCAGTGCCAAGACGCTGGCGCGCATCCCGTCCCTCACCAACGCCGCCTTCCCGGACGCCCTGAAAGAGCGGATCCTCACAGCACAAGACGATCCGACGGCTGTACGCTCCATTGGCATCGAGTTCGCCACGGAGTTCTGCGCGCGGCTGCTGGCCGAAGGGGTGCCCGGACTGCACTTCATCACGCTGAACAACTCCACGGCGACGCTGGAAATCTACGAGAACCTGGGCCTGCACCACCCGCCGCAGGCCTAGACCGGCCGTACCCGCGTACGACAGACTGCGAAGCGGCCACTGGGAGAGGGGCGTACATGGGCTGGACGGTCCTCTACATCGCGTTCGGCATCGTCGCGCTGTGGCTGCTCGGTGAGGTGCTGCTGCAGTACAAGGCGCGCCTGCGCTGGCGGTTGCTCGCCTTCGCCGGCTTCCTGTGTGTCGTGCTCGGTGTGCTGATGCCGTCCGTGGTGGTGATCGGCGTGGGCGCGGCCGCGTTCGCGGTCGGGCAGACCTACGTCACGCTGTCCTTCCGCCGCGGCTTCGCCGCCGGCTGGGCGGTCAGGCACCCCAGTGGCGAAACGACCAAGCGCCGCCGCGGCAAGGCCGAGCGCCAGGACCGGGCCCTGGAGGATTCCGGCCTCGAAGGCGCCGACGGCGGTCACGACGGCCACCACGGTCAGGAAGAGGCGGACGGCGCGGACGGCGTGGGCAGCCCGGCCGGCCGTGACGATCTGTCGTACGGGCCCGACGACTACGACCAGGACGACGTCTTCGCCCCGGCCCGCGCCGGCGACCCCATGGCCGCCGAGACCACCGCCGTGTACCAGCCGCAGCCCCTGCCCGACGACACCGGTTCCTACGGCGTCTACGGCGACTCCCCGCAGCCGGCCGGCCTGCCCCAGGACCAGTACGCCACCGCGGCCCAGGCCGCCGACCAGGGCTACGGGTACGACTACTCCGGCTACGGGCAGCAGGCCTACGGCTACGACGGCTCCGGCCAGCAGGGCTACGCCGCCTACTCGGACCCGTACACCGGCGCCCAGAGCTACGGCGGCGCCTCCTACGACACCACCTACGGTGGCCAGCAGGGTTACGCGCAGCAGGGCTACGGCGTCCAGGACCCCTACGCCACGGGCGGCTACGGCGGCGAGGCCCCGGCCGGCGGGGTGTGGGTCCCGCAGCAGCGCACCGACGACTCCTACGGCGGCGAACTCCCGCCCGAGCAGTCCTACCCGTACCAGGACAACGGCCAGGGCGGTCAGGGCTACGGCCAGGCGCAGCAGGGCGCCGGATTCGACGAGCAGTACCGTTTCTGAACCGGTCTGAACCGGCCCTGGGGCGCGGGCACTTCCGCGCGCCGGGACTCACTGCGACCCGCGGAACTCCGGCCCCTCCACGACGAGTCCGGCCACCAGCGCGCCCGACATCCCGGCGTGCGGCAGCCCGCCGCCCGGGTGCGACCAGCCGCCCACGGTGAACAGGCCGTCGATTCCCGTGGAGTTCGCCGGATGCAGCAGCCGGCCCCCGGCCGCGGCCAGTGACGGCGCGGGAACGGCCCCGCCCGCCGCGCCTGTTTCCCGGGCGATGTCGGCCGGTGTGCGGGTCTCGCGCCACAGGATGCGGTCGCGCAGCCCCGGCACGGCCCGCTCGGCGGCGGTGATCATACGGTCGGCCTGCGCCTGCAGTGCCTGTCTGCCGGGCTGTTCGTCCGCCCCGGGCAGTGCGGGAACCGTGGCCGTGAGCGTGATCGCCTCGTGCTCCCCGTCGGGGACCAGGGCCGGGTCGTCGGGGCGGAGCACCGTGACGGTGGGCCGCGCGGGCATGCCCGGAGCCGTACCGAACAGGGCGTCCAGCTCCGACTCGCGGTCCTCGGTGTGCACCACGGTGCGATGGGCCGTCCCCTCGGGGCGGCCGCCGCGCAGCGCCAGCAGCACGGTCAGGCGGCTCGGCAGCCCGTGCCGCGCGGGCACCTGACCCTCGCCCCGCAGAGCCGCGCCCGCCACGAAGCCGCTCAGCGTCTCCGGTGCCACACCGGCGACCACGAACTCCGCCTCCGCCACGCCGCCTTCGGCGAACTCCACACCCGTCGCCCGGCCGTCCTTCTCGAGGATCCGCACCACCTCGGTGCCGAAGACGAACTCGACCCTGCGGGCCACACAGCGCTCGTACACCGCGCGCGCCAGTTCACGCAGCCCCCCGCGGACGTACCAGATGCCGAAGGCGTGCTCCATGTACGGCAGCACGGACGCGCTCGCCGGGGCGGTGCGCGGATCGAGGCCGTGGGCGAGCGCATGGCTCTCCAGGAGCGCGGCGAGGCGCGGATCGCGCAGCTCCCAGGCGCCGACCTCGGCGAGCGTGCCGGCCCGCCGGGTGCGCAGCAGGCGCCCCAGCGGGACCGCGGGATAGGGCTCGCGCTCGGCCAGCACGGACCAGTTGGGCCACAGCGGCTCCTCCAGAAGCGGCCGGCGGGTGCGGTCCCAGGCCTCGCGCGCCCGCACCAGGAAGTCGCCCCAGCGCTGCCCGGCGCCCTGCCCGAGCGCCGTGTCCAGGGCCGTGACGACTCCCGCGCGGGAGGCGTTCGGCAGCGACACCTCGGTGCGGTCCGCGAACACGTGCCGCGCCGCCGGGTCGACCTGGACCAGTTCGACACGGTCCTCCAGCGGCTCCTTGCCGGTCTTGACGAACAGGTCGCGGTAGACCGCGGGCAGCGGGAGCAGCCCGGGCCCGGTGTCGAAGGCGAAACCGTCCCGCTCGAGGCGGCGCACCGCTCCGCCGTACGTCTCCGTACGCTCGTACACCGTCACCCGGTGGCCCGCGACGGCCAGCCGGGAGGCGGCCGCCATCGCGCCCGTCCCGGCGCCGATCACCGCAATCCGTGCCATGCCCGCGACTTTATCGACCACCGCTGACAACACCTGCTCCGGGGCGTTGACCAGCGGCTTTTCCGGTCCATGGAGCGCCGCCCCCGGGTGCAGGTGCGCAGGGCTGAGTACACGTACTCAGGCGAGGAGATGAGTACGTGCGCGGATGGGGTCCGACCTGCGTGAACGAGAGAGTGGAGGCACGGGACGGGGCACGGCGCCGGCACCGCCGACACGGGGCGGCGGAACGGCGTAGCCCTGGACCGCTCCTTCCGCCGGCCCGCGTCGGCGGGAGCGAGCCACGGGGGAATCCGGGGGAACGACCGTACGGGGGCCCAACGGGGGACGGGGGAGCGAGGGAAGCGCCGGTGCGTGGTGGCCCGTGGAAGACGTGGCCACGGCGGACCGGCGCTTCCTCATGCGAGCCCAGTCCTGCGCTGCCATCCCCTGCCGCCCTGCCATGCCCTCGGAATGTCGTCGGCCGCGCACGGCATCGCGAGCGGCCTCAGCGGGTGCCGCTCACCCGGCCCTGGAGGAGCCGCGACAGCGCCGCGTGGACGTCGTCCAGGGAGCGCTCCGGCTGGAACGACTTCCAGTCCAGGGCGGCCACCAGCACCATGCCCACCAGCGCGGACGCGGTCAGCGGCACATCGATCTCCTCGCTGAACTCGCCGCGCGCCACGCCCTCGCGCAGTACGCCCTCGACGACCGCCACCGCCTGCTGCCTGACCACCATCAGCGTGGACTGCCAGGTGCGGTTGGTGCGCCACAGCTCGGCGACGTACAGCTGGGTGAAGGCGGGGTAGCGGTCGATGAAGACCAGTCCGGCCCGGATCATCGCGTCCAGGGCGTCGACCCGGCTGCCGCCCTCCCGCTCCGTCCCCTCGGCCGCCTCGCGGAGGGAGGCGGCCAGGAGGCCCACACCGTGCCGCAGCAGCTCCTCGAAGAGGTCCGACTTGCTGGCGAAGTTGTAGTAGACCGTGCCCTTGGCGACCCCGGCCCGCTCGGCGATCTCGTCCACCGTGGTGGCGGAGAAACCCTGCTCGGCGATGAGCGTGACGGCGGCCTCGTAGAGCTTCTGCCGGGTGACCTCGCGGCGGGTCCGGCCGCCCGGCGTGGCGCTGCTGCTTTCCATGGCCCTGATTCTCACAGGAACGCCGGCCGGTTCCTCGGCCGGTACGGCCGGTTCCTCGGCCGGTACGGCCGGTTCCTCGGCCGGTACGGCCGGTGGGACGGGTGGCGGCGGCCCTGGTGGTACGGGTGGTGGCGGTGGCGGGGCGGGGGACGGCGCGGACGGTGGCGGGGCAGGGGATGGCGCGGACGGTGGCGGGCTCACAGGCTCAGCTCCGGGTGCAGCCGGTCCAGGGTCCACACCTGCCGGCGCCGGGCCGCCACGGCGGTCAGCGCGAGCGCGGCGGCGGTAAAGCCCGCCAGCACCGCACAGGCCGTCCAGACCGGGGCGAGGCCGCCGCCCGTGATCAGCCGCCTGAGGGCGTCGACGACGTAACTCATCGGCAGGAACGGGTGGAGCGCGTTGAAGAAGCCCGGACTGGTCTGCACGGGATAGGTGCCGCCCGCGGACGTCAGCTGGAGCATCAGCAGGGCGAGGACCAGGATCCGGCCCGCGGGACCGAAGCGCGCGTTCAGCCACTGCACGATCGCCGCGAAGCACGCCGCCACCAGGAACAGGAAGGCGATCGTCCCTGCCGCGCGGGCCGACTCCAGGCCGATCGCCCAGTGCAGCACCGCCATCAGGGCCGCCGTCTGCAGCACCCCGACCGCGGCCACCGGCAGCCAGCCCGCCAGCGCGATCCGCCACGAGGAGGCGCCCACCGCGAGCGCGCGCCGGTTCATCGGCGGGATCAGCATGTACGCCACCATCGCGCCCACCCACAGGGACAACGGGATGAAGTAGGGGGCGAAGCCGGTGCCGTAGTTGGGCGCGTGGTGCAGGTCCTGCGCGGCCAGCCGCACCGGGTCGGCCATGACGCCGGTGCGCCGGTCGCGGTCCTTCTTGTCGTAGTCCGGGATCTGCTCCGCTCCGTCGTGCAGTCCGCCGGCGAGCTTTGCGGAGCCGTCGACCAGCTTGTAGATGCCCCCGTCGAGGTCCTCGGCGCCCGTCTTCAGCGCGCCGACGCCCTTGTCGAGGCCCGCCGCACCGGACTTGGCCGTGCCGAGCCCGGTGTGCAGCTTCTTCGCGCCCGCGGCGACCTTGCCGGCGCCCTCGTTCAGCTTGTTGATCCTCTTCACGGCGTCGTCGACGTCCTCGGAGAGGTGGGGTGCGCGGTCGGCGAGGGCCTGGGCCTGCTTCTGGAGGCCGGCGAGGCTCGTGTCGAGCTTCTTCAGATCGCCGTCGTTGTCCGCGATCAACGTGTTGACGTCGTCGGCGATGCCCGCCACGTCCGCGGCGGCCTCCTTGGCCTTCTTCAGGTCGGGGCAGGCGGGGTCGGGCAGGGCGGCGGGCCGCGCGCAGCGCCGCGCGTAGACGTCGTCCAGGACGGTGGAGGCCGCGTGGGCCCCCTTGGCGGCGCCCGGTGCGCTCTTCACCAGCGTGTCGAGGTTGTGGCGGATCGCCCTGGCCGAGTCGGCGACCAGCCGGGAGGAGTCGCCGATCGTCTTCTCGTTGTCCTTCAGGAAGGGGCCCACCTTGCCGTGCACGGTGTTGACCCGGTCGGCCAGGGTCCGCGTGCCGTCGGCCACCTGCCGGGAGCCGTCCTCCAGGTCACCCGCCCCGGTGTTGAGCTTCTTCAGGCCCTTGGACAGCTTGCCGCTGCCCTTCTTGGCGTCGGCCAGCCCGTCGGCCAGGTCCTTGGAGCCCTTCTCCGCCTTGCCGATGCCGCCGCTGAGCCTGTCGGCGCCCTTCGCGGCCTTCACCGTCCGGCCGTGGATGTCGGAGAACGAGACGAAGATCCGGTCCAGGAAGGACCGCGAGGCCTTGGTGGACGCGGCCGCGCGCACCTCGTTGAACACCGTCTTGGAGATCTGCCCGACGATGTAGTTGTTGGCGTCGTTCGTACGGACCTGGAGCGCGCCGGTCTCCGGGGAGTCGCCCGCGCTGGAGGCGATGCGCCTGCTGAAGTCGGCGGGCACGGTCAGCGACAGGTAGTAGGTGCCGTCCTCCACGCCCCGGCGGGCCTCCTCGGCGCTCACCCGGTGCCAGTCGAAGACCTCGCTCTCCAGCAGCCCCTGGGTCAGGTCGTCGCCGGCCGTGACCCTCCGGCCGCCGGCAGTGGCCCCCTGATCGTCGTCGACGAGGGCCACGGGGATGCGGTCCAGATGGCCGTACGGGTCCCAGAACGACCACAGGTACAGGGCGCCGTACAGCAGCGGCAGCACCAGGAGCGCGACCAGCGCGGCGCGCGGCAGCCTGCCGCGGCCGAACCGCCTCAGCTCAAGAGCGGCCAGTCTCGGCGGACGCATCGGCCGCCTCCTTCTTCTTCCGGGACGGCCTGGTGCAGACGGTCCGTGCCCCTTCCGGTGCCTCTGCGCAGACCGCGAGCACGGTCGTCCCGGACTCGGCGACGGACCTCAACAGCGCCCAGGTCTCGGCCTGTTCGGACGGCCGGAGTTTGTAGTCGGTGTCGTCGACGGCGAGCAGTCGCGGCCCGGACATCAGCGCGAGAGCGACGGACAGGCGCAGCGCCTCCGCGCGCTCCAGGTCTCGTACGGCGGTGCGGGCGCCCTTGGGCAGCGTGGCGACGTCGAGGCGGGCGGCGTCCAGCGCGGTGTCGATCAGACGCTTCCCCTCGGCCCGCCGCCGCCCGGGCGATCGCAGCAGCGCTCGCGGAGCGGAGCCGAACGCGCGCCGCAGCAGCGCCCGTTCACGCAGGTGCTCCCCGACGGTCAGGGCCGGTTCCAGGTCGGTGACACCGGAGACGTTGGCGAGCGCGCTGACCCGGCGCAGGGCGGACATGTGCCGGGGCGGCCCGAAGCCGCCCACCTCGGCCACCCCGTCCGTGGGCCTCATCCGCCCCGTGAGCGCGAGCAGCAGGCAGGTGCGGCCGGAGCCGGACGGGCCCTCGACCGCGATCAGCGAACCGGGCTCCGCGTCGAGGTCGACGTCGCGGAACGCCCAGCCGCGGGGCCCGCGCAGTCCGAAGCCGCGGGCCCTGATCCCGAGGCCGTGCGCCGTGTCGTCCACGGCTCCCCCTCCCCGAGTTTTTTGAACTGACTGGTCAGTGCAAAAGCTATACCGAATGTGCGAGCGAAGCAAAAGTCCAGGTCAGAACGGATTGTCAGTGGCATACCTCACGATGGGCACATACGGCACCTGTGCCGTCACCCAGACGACAGGAGGTTCGTCATGGCCAACCCGTCCGCAGCCGCCGCCCGCCGGCGCCGCGCCACCGGCCCTGCCCCCTCACTGACCGGCCCGGCGAGCGACGTGCACCCCGTGCTCCGCCGGGCGACGGCCCCGCCCGCCGCTCTCGACCTGCTCGCCAAGGCCCGCGCGGGGCTGGAAGAGGCCGCCGTCCTGGAAACGCCCAACGAGCGCTACGCGACCGCCCACCTGGCCGCCCTGCGCACCGCCGCCGCCGTGCTCGCCGCCCGGGCGCGCCCCGAGCCCACACCCCGGCGCCGGGCGCGCATCCGCAGCGCCTGGGAGGTGCTCCCCGAGATCGCACCGGAACTCACCGAGTGGAGCGCGCTGTTCGCCGCGGGCGCGCGCCGCCGCGCCCTGGCCGAGGCCGGGGTCCAGGGCGCGGCCGGCCGGCGGGACGCCGACGACCTGATACGGGACGTGGCGATGTTCGTCCGCATCGTCGAGCGGATGCTGGTCCTCCAGCCGGTGCTGCCCCAGCCGCGCCAGGACGCCGCCGAGCCCGGCACGGCCCGCCCCGCACACGACGCCCGGCACGACACCGGGTACGACGCGCGGCGCGAGGTCCGGCACGACATGCCGGACGCGGGCTGAGCCGTCCCCGGGGCCGCGGCGTCCCGGGGTCACCGGAGCCGGCAGGGCGGACGCGGTGGGCGGACAGGGCGCGGGAGGCAAGGGACAGGGCGCCGGAGGCAACAGGCGGTCAGGGCGCCGGAGGCAATAGGGTGGAAGACGCCTGAAGCCTCCCGCCTCCCGTGCCCCGGGCGGGGGAGGCAGCCCGATCGCCCCGCCGTGCAAGAGGCGGTGCCGCCTCGAGGAGTCAACTGCCGTGTCGGACCCGATGCGCCCACCCGCCTCCCACCACCACCCTCAACCGGCGTCGCTGCGCTCCGCCCCCTCCCGGAGCCGCGCCTCGCTGCGTACCGCCGTGGTCTGGGAGGTCCTGCAGGAGGCCCTCGACCGGCTGGTCAAGGCCACGGGCCGGGAGTCGCTGGACGTCCTCGACACCGGCGGCGGCAGCGGCAACTTCGCCGTGCCCGTCGCCCGCCTCGGCCACCGGGTCACCGTCGTCGACCCCAGCCCCAACGCGCTGTTCGCGCTGGAGCGCCGCGCCGCCGAGGCGGACGTGGCCGACCGGGTGCGGGGCGTGCAGGGCGACGCCCACGGCCTCTTCGACGTGGTCGAGCGCGGCGGGTACGACGCCGTGCTCTGCCACGGGGTCCTGGAATACGTCGACGACCCCGCCGAGGGCGTGCGCAACGCGGTCGCCGCCCTGCGCGAGGAGGGGGTGCTCAGCCTGCTCGCGTCCGGTCTCGGCGGTGCCGTGCTCGCCCGCGCCCTGGCCGGCCACTTCACGGACGCGCGGCGGGCCCTCGCCGACCCCGACGGGCGCTGGGGGCAGGGCGACCCGATGCCGCGCCGCTTCACCGCCGAGCAGCTCACCGCCCTCGTCGAGGGCGCGGGGCTGCGGATCGGCGCGGTGCACGGCGTGCGGGTCTTCGCCGACCTGGTGCCCGGTGTGCTGGTGGACACCGAGCCCGCGGCGCTGGACGCGCTGCTGAAGCTGGAGGCGGCGGCGGCCGAGCTCCCCGCCTTCCACTCCGTGGCCACACAGCTCCACGTCCTCGGCGAGACCCGGGGGGCCGCCGGGTCCTGAGCGACCCCCGAAGTCCGGAAGCGGCTTTCGCGGTGGTCACCGCCGTGGTCCGGGTGGCGATCGGGGCGCGGCCCGTGGCGGGCATGGAGTCCGCCACAGGCCCCCCGATCCAGGCCTGTGCGCCGTATGATCGAGGGAGACCGCCCGGCATGACGGGTCGGCCGCCGGGGAATGGAAGCCTCAGCGAGCCGGGTCCGTCGTGGCGGGTGCGGTTGGCCAATTGGCGCAGAGGGGCGGGTTTCACGGGGGCGATTCCCTGCCTATCCTGAAGGGACCCCCCGGGTCGCCCCGGCGACTGCACGATGAGGAGGACTCCGTGCCGCTCTCGGAGCACGAGCAGCGCATGCTCGAGCAGATGGAGCGAGCGCTGTACGCCGAAGATCCCAAGTTCGCGTCGGCGCTCGAGGGAAGCGGGCTGCGTACGTACACCCGGCGGCGGGTCTACCAGGCGGTCGCGGGCTTCCTCGTGGGTATCGCGCTCCTCATGGCAGGCGTGATCGTCCCGTACTACTGGGTGAGCGTGGTGGGCTTCCTGGTGATGCTGGGCTGCGCCCTGCTGGCGGTGACCGGCTGGCGCAAGGCACCCAAGCCGGGCGAGCGGCCCGTCGGCCCGCAGAGCCGCGGTCAGGCCCGTCCGAAGCGCTCCATGATGGACCGTATCGAGGAGCGCTGGCAACGCCGCCGCGACGAGCAGCAGGGGCACTGACCCCGCAGCAGAACTCCAGCCGTGCCGAGGGGCCGGCCACCGAGGGTGGCCGGCCCCTCACTCGTGTCCCGCTGCGGTCCGTCAGGGCCCGCCCCGGCCTCTGCCCACGGCTCTTCCACCACCCGCTCCCGGGGCACCGGCCGGTCCCCCGGGAGCGCTCGGCCTCGGCGCGCTCAGCCCTGCTGGCCCGACGGTCGCCTGCGTGGGGCCGGGCGCAGGGCCGTGATGCGGGACTTCACGGCGGCCCAGCGGGCCGAGAGCATCCAGGCCAGGCGGGCGGCCGAGCGGGGAGCGAGGGCGGCACGGAGCCTGGTGCCGCGGGAGGCCGTGGCGCGCAGGCCCGCGGTGACGCGGCGGACGTCCTCGGCGAGACCCGGGACCGGACGCGGACGAGGCGCGTAGAGGACCTGTTCCACGGCATCGGCCAGCCGGTGCACGGACTCGGCCGTCACCGGGTCGAGGCGCCCGAGACGGACGATCCGCGCGGCCGCCCTGCGCGGCGTCCGCGACTCGTCCGGAAGGATCCCGAAGTCCCAGGCGGTGTCGGTGAGTTCCTGCCAGACGGCCAGGGTGTGCGGAGCCGTGTCCGCCTCGCCGCGCCCGTGCGCGCCGAGCCGGACGGACCGCGTCCGTCTGCGCCACAGCATCGGCGACAGCGGCAGCGCGACGACGATCAGCCCGGCCAGCGCCCAGGCCGCGACCGCGCCCCACCCGGGGCCGCCGCGGTCGACGGGCAGCGCGGCCTGCGCCGACGGGCTCGGGCACTCCCCCAGCCGCTTCAGCTGCGGCGGGCAGCCCGCGCTCGCCGAGGGGGCGGCCGACGGTGCCGTGCTCGCCTGCTGGGACGGCTCTGCCGGGTTCGGCAGGGTCGTGCCCGGGGTGTCCGGCTGGGTGTAGGAGGGCACCGTGCCGCGGGTCGGCGTCGGCTCGAAACGGGTCCAGCCGACGCCCTCGAAGTACAGCTCGGGCCAGGCGTGCGCGTCCTTCAGCCCCACCGCGACCGTGCCGTCGCCCTGCACCGAGCCGGGCGCGAAGCCGACCGCGACCCGGGCGGGAATGCCGAGCGTGCGGGCCATCGCCGCCATCGCGAAGGAGAAGTGCACGCAGAAGCCCCGCTTGGACCTCAGGAACCGGGAGATCGCCTCGGAGCCGCTGCCCACCTCCACCTGGGTGTCGTACTGGAAGCCGCCGTCCACGGCGAACCAGTTCTGGAGCTTGACCGCCTGCTCATAGTGGTTCGTCGCTCCGTCGGTCACCGCCCGCGCGGTGTTGGCCACGAGTCCCGGCATGGTGTCGGGCACCTTGGTGTACTCGCGCCTCATGGTCTCGGACGGCTCCGGCGCCGCGGCCAGCTGCGCGGCCGTCGGCTGCACATCCAGGCTTCTGACCTGGTACGACAGCCCGCGCGTGTTCTGCCCGTGGTCACCGACCAGGGTCATGCCCACGGGTTCGTAACGCCAGCTTCCCTTGACCCGCACACCGCTGGGCGGATACGGCATCGGCAGCCAGTCCTGGGCGTACCAGTCCGCCGTCGAGATGGACGTGGTGATCTCCGACCGCCTGACGTCGCCGCTCAGGCCGGCCGGCGTGGGGAAGGGGTCGGGCACGCCGATGATGTGCCGCTGGGACGGCTTCCAGGTGGTGCCGTCGAAGTCGTCCAGGGACACGATCCGCAGATACAGGCCGGAGGAGTCCTCGGAGGTCGTGCGCAGGCTGAGGACCGTGCGGTCCTCGTCCACGTTGAGGCTGTCCCGCAGCGACACCAGCGGGTTCACCGCCGAGATCGTTCCGCCGCCCCCGACACCCCCGCCGACGCCGGTACCCGCGGGGCCCAGCAGCCCGCCGCGCATGCCCGGCAGGGCGAGCGGCACCACCAGGGCCACGCCCAGCGCGACCGCGCCGATACGGCGCCCCGTGCGCACCGGTGCCGTCGCACCGCCCGGATCGCCGCCCGCCGCCCGGGACGCCCCGCTGAACACCCGGCCCCACTGCGAGAGCCGGTCCCGGCCCTCGGCCAGCAGCAGCATCAGATAGCCGACGGCCGCGACCAGGAACCACAGCCAGTCCGTCCCGCCGGTGGACAGCCCCGCTGCCACGGAGTACAGCGCGAGCAGCGGCAGGCCGGCGGGGGCCGCGCTGCGCAGGGTCACCGCGACGGCGTCCACGATCAGCCCGATCAGCAGGACACCGCCGACCAGCATCAACCGGATGCCGTCGCTCAGCGGTGCCGGGATCGCGTACCGGCCGACGTCGTCCGCGCCGTGCTGGAGCAGGGCGGCCAGGTGCCGGAAGGCGTCCGGCCCGGGGACCAGCCCGGCCACGGCCTGGGCCCGGGCGAAGACCAGGGTCAGCAGCAGCAGCGTGACCAGGGCCTGTGCCGCCACGGTCAGCGGCCGGGCCAACGGCACCCGCCGGGCCGCCGCGCCGACCCCCGACTGCACCGCCAGCAGCAGCGCGGCCTGCACCATCCACGCGGCGGAGGAGACCAGCGGCAGCAGCGCACACGCCGCCATCAACGTGGCCACCGCGGCACACATCGCCAGCCGCGTCCGCCCGCTCACACCCACACCCCCCACTCGCGCCACTTCTCCGGTACGGCTCGTACGGTCGTGCCGTTCATGACCGTCCCTCCCCGAGCGCCCCGCCTCGCGCCGCCGCGCCGAAGGCGGTCACGCCTGCCGCGCCCACCCCCGGTGTGCCGGTCAGCCCGGCGCTGGTGCGGTCGTGGTCCGCCTGGCGCCACACCTCGGTCAGCGAGGCGCCCCTGGGGACGCTCACGGCCGTCCAGCCGGCGTCGCGGAGCAGCCGGAGCCGCTCCCCGCCCGGGGCCGCCGGGCCGGGCACGTCGGTCGGCTCCCGCAGCCAGGTGTCGCTGTCCAGCAGGAAGGCCACCGCGCCGCCGCTGCGCTGCCGCATCTTGGCGGCCACCGCGGCCTGTGCCTCGTCCAGGTCGCCGAGGAAGGCGACCAGCAGACCCTCGTTGCCGCCGCGCAGCACGTCGTAGGCGCGGGACAGACCCGCCCCGTCCGAGTGGTCGATCACCGCGAGGGTGTCCATCATCAGCCCGGCCGCGTCCGCCGACTCCGGGCCGCTGCCCGCGAACCCGTCGGAGCCCTCGCCCGGCACCGAGCTTCCGCTGTCCGTCAGCAGCCGTACCGAGAAGCCCCGCTCCAGCATGTGCACCAGGACGGAGGCGGCGCCGGACACCGCCCACTCGAAGGCCGAGTCGGGGCCCGCGCCCCGGAAGGCGATGGCCCGGGTGTCCAGCAGCACCGTGCAGCGGGCCCGCTGCGGCTGTTCCTCGCGGCGCACCATCAGCTCGCCGTAGCGCGCGGTGGACCGCCAGTGCACGCGGCGCAGGTCGTCGCCGTAGCGGTACCCGCGCGGGATCACGTCGTCCTCGCCCGCCAGCGCCAGCGAGCGCTGCCGCCCGTCGCCGTACCCCTTGGCCTCGCCGCTCAGCCGCACCGGCGGCAGCGCCTCCACGCGCGGGATCACGGTCAGGTTGTCGAACGTCGAGAAGGACCGGGTCAGCTCGCACATCCCGAACGGGTCGCTCAGCCGCAGCTGGAGCGGGCCCAGCGGGTAGCG
Organism: Streptomyces sp. MK7; assembly: GCF_032658145.1. Taxonomy (NCBI): domain Bacteria; kingdom Bacillati; phylum Actinomycetota; class Actinomycetes; order Kitasatosporales; family Streptomycetaceae; genus Streptomyces; species Streptomyces sp. MK7. Next base: position 143,222 of record NZ_JAVACL010000005.1, on the reverse strand, counting down.
GCCGCGCAGGTCGGAGCGGACCCGGTAGGACACCTCGCGGCGGCCGCCGGGCTCCACCCGGTCGAGCACGAAGCGGGGGCGCGGACCGAGCACGTAGGGCACCCGGTCCTGGAGCATCAGCAGGCCCGTGGGCAGCCGGGAGACGTTGTCCATCCGCAGATGCACCCGCGCCTCGCCGCCCGCGGGCACGCGCGCGGGGGAGAGCCTGCGGCTGCCGGCGACCCGGTAGCGCGTGCGGTAGAGCACGGTCGCGCAGGCCAGCGGCAGCACGGCGAGCAGCAGCCCGACCCGCAGCAGGTCGGGCTGGCCGAGGACGTAGGCGCAGATCGCGGCCGCGACACCGGCGGCCAGGAAGGAGCGTCCGCGGGTGGTCAGACCGGCCAGCGCGGTGCGGACGCCGCCGCGGTCGCCCCGTTCGTCCTCCGCGCGCGGGGTCCCCGCGGTGCTCATCACAGCCTCCGCGGCTGCCGGCGGCCGAACTCCGGCGCGGTGCCGCCCAGGCCGAGGCCACCGGCCTGCTGCGAGGTGGCGGGCACCGGCGTGTGCTGCAGGATCTCCTCGACGACCTGCTCGGCCGTACGCCGGTTGAGCTGGGCCTGGGCGGTGGGCAGCAGCCGGTGGGCCAGCACCGCCACGGCCAGTGCCTGGACGTCGTCCGGCAGCGCGTACTCCCGGCCGCTCAGGGCGGCGGACGCCTTCGCCGCGCGCAGCAGGTGCAGCGTCGCGCGCGGCGAGGCGCCGAGTCTGAGGTCGGGGTGGGCGCGGGTGGCGGCGACCAGGTCCACCGCGTAGCGCCGTACGGAGTCGGCGACGTGCACCCCGCGCACGGCCTCGATCAGCTTGACGACATCGTGCGCGTGCGCCACCGGCTGGAGGTCGTCCAGCGGGTTCACCCCGCCGTGCACGTCCAGCATCTGCAACTCGGCCTCCGGGCTCGGATAGCCGATGGAGACGCGCGCCATGAAGCGGTCGCGCTGGGCCTCGGGCAGCGGGTAGGTGCCCTCCATCTCGACCGGGTTCTGGGTGGCCACCACCATGAACGGGCTGGGCAGTTCGTAGGTCTGCCCGTCGATGGTGACCTGGCGCTCCTCCATGGACTCCAGCAGCGCCGACTGGGTCTTGGGCGAGGCGCGGTTGATCTCGTCGCCGATCACGATCTGCGCGAAGACGGCGCCGGGCTTGAACTCGAAGTCCCGGCGCTGCTGGTCCCAGATGGACACGCCGGTGATGTCCGACGGCAGCAGGTCGGGCGTGAACTGGATGCGCCGCACCGAGCAGTCGATGGACCGCGCCAGCGCCTTCGCCAGCATGGTCTTGCCCACCCCGGGAACGTCCTCGATCAGAAGATGCCCCTCGGCGAGCAGTACGGTCAGCGAGAGCCGTACGACCTCGGGCTTGCCCTCGATCACTCCCTCCACCGAACTGCGGACACGCTCCACAGTGGCGGTCAGATCAGTGAGGCTCGCTCGATCGTCATAGGTCGTCACCCGGCCCTCCTCGGCCCGTCCCCTGCCCTTGGAAGAGCAGGGGATTCCCCAACTTTCCGGACCGACGCGCCGCTGAGCGGACCGGCCCACCCCGAACACGGACACCGCGCCGGAAAAGTTCCGCGCGACGTCACACCCGCATTCTTGCCGCCGTTACCGATTCGTGTCACTCGCCTGTGGACAACTGCCCGCGATATGTCGGGGCTTACGCCCTTTCGCGGTGCAGAACGGGCGCGGCGGCTCTCGGAACGGGCGGGCCGGTCAGGCGGCGGGGTCGATCTCGCGCAGCCGCCCGGTCTTGACGTCGAACACGAAGCCGCGCACATCGTCGGTGTGCGGCAGGAACGGCGAGGTGCGCACGCGCTGCATCGACTGCCGTACGTCCTGGTCGACGTCCCGGAACGCCTCGACCGCCCACGCCGGACGCTGGCCGACCTCCATCTCCAGCTCGTGCCGGAAGTCCTCGGTGATGGTCTCCATGCCGCAGTTGGTGTGGTGGATGAGCACGACCCGGCGGGTGCCGAGCGCCCGCTGGCTGATGGCCAGCGAGCGGATCACGTCGTCGGTGACGACGCCGCCCGCGTTGCGGATGGTGTGGCAGTCGCCGAGCTTCAGACCGAGCGCGGCGTGCAGGTCGAGACGGGCGTCCATGCAGGCCACGACCGCCACCTGGAGGACGGGACGGGCGTCCATCCCCGGGTCGCTGAACGCGTCGGCGTAGGCCTCGTTGGCCGATACGAGGCGGTCGGTGACGGCGCCCGGCGCTATGGCGCCCTCGGATCCGGCGGGAACTGATGCGGAAGTCGTCATGGCTATGACGGTACTGGTCATGTGCGCTCCGGTCCTGCTGTGAGAAGGGACAAAGAACGCCACGGTGGCCAGTTGTGATCGACTCCACACGCACCGCAGCGCACCTCCTTACGGGTGAATCACTCCGCAATGCCGTGTCGCGGACACTCCGCCGGGCGACGCGCAGGCCGGTTGATTGACCGGGAGACAGGGTGGACTAAAGTGACGCGAAGCGGGAGGCGTGGCCTCCCGACCTGCATTCCCGGAGACCTGGGCATCCACCCGAACGGTCTCCCCGCGTGCGCGGCGCGTACGTACGGCTCGGCCTCCACCCGCTCCCGGTCGGCTGACGCTTTTGGCGCCGGCGGGACTTCTCGTCCGCGAGCGGTCGGGGACCCGGCGGTGCGTGCGGGACGCGCCGGACCTGAGAGGGCCCCTTGAGCAACAGCCGACACGTCCCCGTGATGCTCCAGCGGTGCCTGGATCTGCTGGCACCCGCCCTGGAGCGGCCGGGAGCGGTGGCCGTCGACTGCACCCTCGGCCTCGGCGGGCACAGCGAGGCGCTGCTCACCCGGTTCCCCGGGGTCCGGCTCGTCGCCCTGGACCGCGACAAGGAGGCTCTGCGCCTCGCCGGCGAGCGCCTCGCCCCGTTCGGCGACCGGGCCACCCTGGTGCACGCCGTCTACGACGAGCTGCCCGGCGTCCTTCAGCGACTGGGCACCCCACGCGTCCAGGGCGTCCTGTTCGACCTCGGCGTCTCCTCCATGCAGCTCGACGAGGCCGACCGCGGCTTCGCCTACGCCCAGGACGCTCCCCTGGACATGCGCATGGACCAGTCCACCGGCATCAGCGCCGCCGAGGTCCTCAACACCTACCCGCCCGGCGAACTGGTGCGCATCCTGCGGGCGTACGGCGAGGAGAAGCAGGCCAAGCGGATCGTGGCCGCCATCGTGCGCGAACGCGGCAAGGAGCCGTTCACCACCAGCGCCCGCCTGGTGGAGCTGATCCGCGACGCGCTGCCCCAGGCCGCCAAGCGCACCGGCGGCAACCCGGCCAAGCGCACCTTCCAGGCACTGCGCATCGAGGTCAACGGCGAACTCGCCGTGCTGGAGCGGGCGATCCCGGCCGCGGTGCAGGCGCTCGACCTGGGCGGCCGGATCGCCGTACTGTCGTACCACTCGCTGGAAGACCGTCTGGTCAAGCAGGTGTTCGCGGCCGGCGCCGCCTCCACCGCGCCCCCCGGCCTGCCCGTCGTCCCCGAGCGCTACCAGCCCCGGCTCAAGCTGCTCACGCGCGGTGCCGAACTTCCCACCGAGGAAGAGATCGCCGAGAACCGGCGGGCGGCACCGGCCCGGCTGCGCGGGGCCGAGCGCATCAGGGAGTCCATCGAATGACGGGCGTGAGGCATGCGAAGGGGGACAGTTGAGCAGGAATCCCGAACTGAAGGGCCGCGCCGCCCGGCTGGCGAGGCTCCTCCCGGAGGGCGGCCGACAGGCCGCCCGCACGCCCTTCGTCCTCCTCGTCGTGCTGCTCCTGGGCGGCGGCCTCATCGGGCTCCTGGTGCTGAACTCCGCGCTCAGCGAAGGCGCGTTCCAGCTGGACGACCTGCAGAAGGACACCAAGAACCTCACCGACGAGGAACAGGCCCTGCAGCGGGACATCGACTCCTACTCCGCGCCCGACGCCCTTCAGCGCCGCGCCCGTGAACTCGGCATGGTGCCCGGCGGCGATCCCGCCTTCCTCGACCCCGACGGCACCGTGAAGGGCGTCCCCTCCGCCGCCCCCGCCGAACGGTCCTCCCTCCAGGACGAGCCGGTCTCCGTCCTGCCGCCCGAGGCCCTCCCCACCACACCGTCCGTGCCGTCCCCCACGGACGGCCCCCTCCCGGCCGCCGGGCAGACCATGCCGTCGCCCACGCTGCCGCAGAGCGCCCCGGTCGCCGGCCCGGACGACTCGACCGCCCCCCAGCCCGCCACGACCCCGACCCCCGGCAGGTGACGGAAGTGCCAGACACTTCTGGAGAAAGGCAACCGCCGCGCCGCCGTGTGCCCGGCCCCGCCCGGCCCGCCCGCCCCGGCAGCGGCAGCGGCCGCCCGCGCACCGGCCCCGGCAGCCGTCCGGCCCGCCGCCCGGACTCCACCCGGCGGCCCCCGCGCGTGCGGGTCCTCCGCCTCGGCAGCCCCCGCCCACGGCTGCGCATGGTCGCCCTCGCGCTGACCGTGGTGATGCTGGTCTTCGTCGTCCGGCTGCTCCAGGTGCAGGCCGTCGACGCCAGCGCCTACGCCGCCAAGGCCGACGAGAACCGCTACGTGGTCCACACGATCGCCGCCGAGCGGGGCGGCATCACCGACCGCAACGGCGTCGCCCTGGCGGCCAGCGTGGACGCCGAGGACATCACGGCCGACCCCACCATGTTCACGCGCGAGCAGCTGAAGATCGGCGACGGCCCCGAACGGGCCGCCGCGCTGCTCGCCCCGATCCTCGGCCAGGACCAGGCGCAGCTCGCCAGGAAACTCAGGACGCGGAACACCCGGTACGTGCTGCTCGCACGCCGGCAGACGCCGCAGGTCTGGAAGCAGATCAAGGACCTGAAGGCCACGCTCACCAAGAAGGGCCAGGCCGACAAGGCCACCGTCAACGTCCTCGCCGGCATCTTCTCCTCGCCCAGCAGCAAGCGCGTGTACCCGGGCGGTGACCTGGCCGCCGGGATACTGGGCTGGGTCAACGCCGACGGCAAGGGCGGCGGCGGCATCGAGCAGCAGCTGGACCAGCAGCTGTCCGGCAAGCCCGGCAAGGTCCGCTACGCCCAGTCCGGCGGCCGGGAGGTGCCCACCGCGGGTTCCGACGAGACGCCCGCGGTACCCGGCGCCGACGTCGAGCTCACCATCGACCGGGACATCCAGTGGGCCGCCCAGAACGCCATCACCGAGCAGGTGCGCAAGTCCCGGGCGGACCGCGGCTACGTCATCGTGCAGGACACCCGGACCGGCGAGATCCTCGCCATGGCCGACTCCCCGGGCTTCGACCCCAACGACCTGGCCCACGCCGACCCGGCCGCCCTGGGCAACGCCGCGGTCCAGGACGCCTACGAGCCCGGCTCCACCGCCAAGGTCATGTCGATGGCCGCCGTACTGGAGGAGCACGCGGCCACGCCGCTCACCCACGTCGTCGTGCCCAACCGGCTGCACCGCGGCGACCGGCTCTTCCAGGACGACGTCGACCACGGCACCTGGTACCTCACGCTCAACGGCGTGCTCGCCAAGTCCAGCAACATCGGCACCATCCTGGCCACCGGCCAGCTCGGCAGGACACAGCCCGAGGCCAACAAGGTGCTCTACTCGTACCTGCGCAAGTTCGGCATCGGCAGCTACACCGGCATCGACTTCCCCGGCGAGACCAGGGGCATCCTCGCCCCCGCGGACAAGTGGTCCACCTCGCAGCAGTACACGATCCCCTTCGGCCAGGGCTTCTCCATCAACGCCCTCCAGGCCGCGTCCATCTACTCGACGATCGCCAACGCAGGGGTCCGGATCGAGCCGTCCCTGGTGCGTGGCACCAAGGACGCCGACGGCCGCTTCACGCCCGCCCCGAAGCCGGCGAAGAGCCGGGTGGTGAGCGCGAAGACGGCCAGGCAGCTGGCCCAGATGCTGGAGTCCGTCGTGGACGACGAGCAGGGCACCGGCCTGAAGGCGCGCATCCCCGGCTACCGCGTGGCGGGCAAGACGGGCACCGCCAACCGCGTGGATCCGGCCACCGGCAGATACCACGGCTACACCTCCTCCTTCGCCGGGTTCGCGCCCGCCGACAACCCCCGTGTCACCGTCTACTGCGCGATCCAGAACGCCACCACGGGCAGCTACTTCGGCGGCCAGATCTGCGGCCCGATCTACAAGCAGGTCATGGAGTTCACGCTGAAGACGCTCCAGGTCCCGCCGACCGGGGCACGGCCCGCGAACCTGCCCGTCGACTTCAAGCCGTGACATCCGCCCGAGCCTGAGCGCCCCGCCCCCGGCAGACCCGCGGGCGTACGGGACCCGTAACGCCCGCCCCGTGCGATCCTTGCGCCCCACAAGACCCGTAGGACCCGTAAGCCCCTTACGAGCACGACCCGTACCACCGGAACAGAACCACCAGGACACAGCGCGTGACAACGATCACCCCGGACCCCGGGAACCACCACCCGCCCCGGCCCTCACTTCGCCCGCAGGCCGCTGCGCCCGGTACGCTCACGGCCGTGCCACACCCTGATCAGTCCCAAACCACCCAGAAGGGCGCTTCCGTGACATACCCGGGACCGCCGCGACCGGTTCAGGTCTCCGCCACACCCCTCGCGGAGCTCGCCGATCAGCTGGGTGCCGCGCAGCCGGACGGCGCCGCCGAGGTCACGGGCATCACCCATGACTCGCGTGCCGTGCGCCCCGGCGACCTGTACGCCGCGCTGCCCGGAGCCCGTGCCCACGGCGCCGACTTCGTCGCCCAGGCGGCGAGCCTCGGCGCGGTCGCGGTGCTCACCGACCCGTCCGGCGCCGAGCGCGCCGCCGCGACCGGGCTGCCGGTCCTCGTGGTCGACGACCCGCGCGGGCGGATGGGCGAGCTGGCCGCCACGATCTACGGCCGCCCCGGCCGCGACCTGCTCCAGATCGGCATCACCGGCACCTCCGGCAAGACCACCACCGCCTACCTCGTCGAGGGCGGCCTGAAGACCGCGCGGTCCACCGGGCTGATCGGCACGGTCGAGATGCGCATCGGCGAGGAGCGCATCAAGTCCGAGCGCACCACCCCCGAGGCCACCGACCTCCAGGCCCTCTTCGCGGTCATGCGCGAGCGCGGTGTGGAGGCGGTCGCCATGGAGGTCTCCAGCCACGCCCTGGTGCTCGGCCGGGTGGACGGCTGCGTCTTCGACATCGCCGTCTTCACCAACCTCAGCCCGGAGCACATGGAGTTTCACTCCGACATGGAGGACTACTTCCGGGCCAAGGCGCAGCTGTTCACGCCGCGGCGCAGCAGGCTCGGGGTGATCAACCACGACGACGAGTACGGCCGCCGGCTCGCCAAGGAGGCCACCGTCCCGGTGGTCACCTTCTCCGCCGAGGGCGACCCCGACGCCGACTGGCGCGCCGAGGACGTCCAGGTCGGCCCGATGGACTCCACGTTCACCGTGATCGGCCCCGAAGGACAGCGGATCGCCGCCAGGTCGCCGCTGCCCGGCCCGTTCAACGTGGCCAACACCCTCGCCGCCGTCGTCGCCCTGGCCGCCGCCGGCCTCGACGCGCAGGCCGCCGCCGACGGCGTGGCCGCCGTTCCGGGCGTGCCCGGCCGGCTGGAGCGCGTCGACGCGGGGCAGGCGTACCTCGCGGTCGTCGACTACGCGCACAAGACGGACGCCGTCGAGTCGGTCCTCAAGGCGTTGCGCAAGGTCACCAAGGGCCGGCTGCACGTGGTGCTCGGCTGCGGCGGCGACCGCGACCGCACCAAGCGCGCCCCGATGGGCGCCGCCGCGGCCCGGCTCGCCGACACCGCCGTGCTGACCTCCGACAACCCCCGCTCCGAGGACCCGCTCGCGATCCTCGCCACCATGCTTCAGGGCGCCGCCTCGGTGCCCGCGCACGAGCGCGGCGAGGTGCTCCTGTTCGAGGACCGGGCCGCCGCGATCGCCGCCGCCGTGGGCCGCGCGCAGGCCGGGGACACCGTGCTGGTCGCGGGCAAGGGCCACGAGCAGGGCCAGGACATCGCCGGGGTGGTCCGTCCCTTCGACGACCGCCAGGTGCTGCACGAAGCAATCCGGAAAACCCAGGGATGAAAATCCAGAAGACCCAGGGGATGAACTTGTGATCGCCCTCTCCCTCGCCGAGATCGCAGCAGTCGTCGGCGGGCAGACGCACGACATACCGGATCCGTCCGTCCAGGTCACCGGACCCGTCGTCCGGGACTCCCGTGAGGCGGTCCCCGGCAGCCTCTTCGTCGCCTTCGCCGGCGAGCGGGTGGACGGCCACGACTTCGCGCGGGACGTCGTCGAGGCGGGCGCGGTCGCCGTACTGGCCTCCCGCCCCGTCGGCGTGCCCGCGATCGTCGTCGAGGACGTCCAGAGCGCCCTCGGCGCCCTCGCCCGCCATGTCGTGACCCGGCTCGGCGCGACCCTCGTGGCGCTGACCGGCTCCGCCGGCAAGACCAGCACCAAGGACCTGATCGCCCAGGTGCTCCAGCGCCAGGCGCCGACCGTGTTCACACCCGGCTCGCTCAACAACGAGATCGGGCTGCCGCTGACCGCCCTGAGCGCCACCGAGGAGACCAGGTTCCTCGTGCTGGAGATGGGCGCCCGCGGCATCGGACACATCCGCTACCTCACCGAGCTGACCCCGCCGAAGGTCGGCCTCGTGCTCAACGTCGGCACCGCCCACATCGGCGAGTTCGGCGGCCGGGAGCAGATCGCCCAGGCGAAGGGCGAGCTGGTGGAGAGCCTGCCCCCGGCCGAGGAGGGCGGCGTCGCGATCCTGAACGCCGACGACCCGCTGGTCAAGGCCATGGCCTCCCGTACGAAGGCGAAGGTGGTCCTTTTCGGAGAGTCCGGCGAAGCGGACGTACGTGCCGAGAACGTGAGACTCACGGACAGCGGACAGCCCGCTTTCAGGCTTCACACACCCTCCGGTGCAGCCGATGTGACCATGCGCCTGTACGGTGAGCACCACGTGTCGAACGCGCTCGCCGCGGCCGCCGTCGCCCATGAGCAGGGCATGTCCGCGGAAGAGATCGCCACCGCGCTCTCCGAGGCGGGCTCCCTCTCCCGCTGGCGCATGGAGGTCACCGAGCGCCCGGACGGCGTGACCATCGTCAACGACGCCTACAACGCCAACCCCGAGTCCATGCGGGCCGCCCTGCGCGCGCTGGTGGCCATGGGCCGCGGACGGCGGACCTGGGCGGTGCTCGGCAAGATGGCCGAGCTCGGGGACGAGGCGCTCGCCGAGCACGACGCGGTCGGACGGCTCGCCGTCCGGCTCAACGTCAGCAAGCTCGTCGCGGTCGGGGGCAGGGAAGCGTCCTGGCTGCAACTGGGCGCATACAACGAGGGTTCGTGGGGTGAGGAGTCGGTGCACGTGTCCGACGCACAGGCGGCGATCGACCTGTTGCGCAGCGAGTTGCGCCCGGGGGACGTGGTGCTCGTGAAGGCGTCCCGTTCGGTCGGTCTGGAGGGCATCGCCGAGGCGCTCCTCCAGGCCGGGACCGAGGGTGAGGTCGCCGCCCGATGATGAACCAGATCCTCTTCGCGGGTGTCATCGGCCTCTTCCTGACCCTGATCGGCACCCCCCTGCTGATCAAGCTCCTGGCCCGCAAGGGCTACGGTCAGTACATCCGCGACGACGGACCGCGCGAGCACGCCAGCAAGCGCGGTACGCCGACCATGGGCGGCATCGCGTTCATCCTGGCCACGGTCGCCGCCTACTTCCTGTCCAAGGTGATCACCGGCAAGCCCCCGACGTACTCGGGGCTGCTGGTGCTCGGCCTGATGGTGGGCATGGGCATGGTCGGCTTCCTCGACGACTACATCAAGATCGTCAAGCGTCGTTCGCTGGGCCTGCGCGCCAAGGCGAAGATGGCCGGCCAGCTGATCGTCGGCATCGCCTTCGCGGTGCTGTCGCTGCAGTTCTCCGACAACCGCGGCAACACCCCGGCCTCCACCAAGCTGTCGTTCATCACCGACTTCGGCTGGACGATCGGCCCGGTGCTGTTCGTGGTCTGGGCGCTGTTCATGATCCTGGCGATGTCGAACGGCGTGAACCTCACCGACGGTCTGGACGGTCTGGCCACCGGCGCCTCCGTCCTGGTCTTCGGCGCCTACACCTTCATCGGCGTCTGGCAGTACCAGGAGTCCTGCGCCAACGCCGTGACGCTGACCAACCCGGGCGCCTGCTACGAGGTGCGCGATCCACTCGACCTCGCGGTCGTGGCCTCCGCGCTGATGGGCGCCTGCCTCGGCTTCCTGTGGTGGAACACCTCGCCGGCCAAGATCTTCATGGGCGACACCGGTTCGCTCGCGCTCGGCGGTGTCCTCGCCGGCCTCGCGATCTGCTCGCGCACCGAGCTGCTGATCGCGCTGCTGGGCGGCCTGTTCGTGCTGATCACCATGTCGGTGGTCATCCAGGTCGGCTCCTTCCGGCTCACCGGCAAGCGGGTCTTCCGGATGGCGCCACTCCAGCACCACTTCGAACTCAAGGGCTGGTCCGAAGTGCTCGTCGTGGTCCGTTTCTGGATCATTCAGGGCATCTGTGTCATCGTCGGACTCGGCCTCTTCTACGCGGGATGGGCAGCGGACAAGTGACCTCATCGGTGCCTTCGGAGTTCCGGGGCAAGCACGTCACCGTCGCCGGACTCGGTGTGTCCGGCGTCCCGGCGGCCAAGGTGCTGCACGGCCTCGGCGCGCACGTCACGGTCGTCAACGACGGCGACGACGACCGGGCCCGGACGCAGGCCGCCGAACTCCGGGCGCTCGGGGTCACCGTGCGCCTCGGTGACGGCGACACCCTGCCCGAGGGCACCGAGCTGATCGTCACCGCGCCCGGCTGGCAGCCCGGCAAGCCGCTGTTCCAGGCCGCCGAGAAGGCGGGCGTGCCGGTCTGGGGCGACGTGGAGCTCGCCTGGCGGCTGCGCGGCCCCGACGCCGCCCCCTGGCTGTGCGTGACGGGCACCAACGGCAAGACCACGACCGTCCGGATGCTGGCGTCGATCCTGAAGGCGGCCGGGCTGCGCACCGCCGCCGTCGGCAACATCGGCGTCTCGCTGCTGGACGCCGTGCTCGGCGAGGAGACGTACGACGTGCTCGCCGTCGAACTCTCCAGCTACCAGCTGCACTGGGCGCCGTCCCTGCGCGCCCACTCCGCCGCGGTGCTCAACCTCGCCCCGGACCACCTCGACTGGCACGGCTCCATGGAGGCGTACGCCGCCGACAAGGGCCGCGTCTACGAGGGCAACCGCGTCGCCTGCGTCTACAACGTCGCCGACAAGGCCACCGAGGACCTGGTGCGCGAGGCGGACGTCGAAGAGGGCTGCCGGGCGATCGGGTTCACGCTGGGCGCGCCGGGACCGTCCCAACTCGGCGTCGTGGACGGCATCCTGGTCGACCGCGCCTTCGTCGAGAACCGGCAGCGCAACGCCCAGGAGCTCGCCGAGGTCTCCGACATCAGCCCGCCCGTCGCCCACCACCCTTCCGAGGAAGGCGCTTCGCGTCCCCATTTCGTTGCCCCGCACAACATCGCCAACGCTCTTGCCGCGGCGGCCCTCGCGCGCGCCTACGGCGTGCCGGCGACGGCCGTCCGGGACGGTCTGCGGTCCTTCACCCCGGACGCCCACCGCATCGCGCACGTGGCGGACGTGGACGGCGTCGCCTACGTCGACGACTCCAAGGCCACCAACACCCACGCGGCCGAGGCGTCGTTGGCGGCATATGAGTCGATCGTATGGATTGCGGGTGGTCTGGCGAAGGGCGCGACCTTCGACGAGCTGGTCGCGAAGGCGGCGCCGCGGCTGCGCGGTGCCGTGCTCATCGGCGCCGATCGCGCCCTGATCCGTGACGCCCTCGTGCGACACGCCCCCGAAGTCCCCGTCGTCGACCTCGACCGGACCGACACTGGGGCGATGCTCCAGGCTGTCCAGGAAGCGCGGCGGCTCGCACGGCCCGGCGACACGGTACTGCTGGCCCCGGCCTGCGCCTCCATGGACATGTTCACCAACTACAACAAGCGTGGTGACGCGTTCGCGGAGGCCGTTCGCGAACTCGGCGCCCGCTGACCCCGGCCGCCCCCGCCGCCGGGCGACCTCGGGAGGGACACGTGGGACCCGCGAGCCGCGTCAGTGCCTGTGCCTGTCCAGGCCCTCGAGCTGTGCGGCCGACGTACCGCGGAGGTGGAGATGGCCGGTAGCCCCGGCAGCCGCACCGGGCGGCCGCCCGTGCGGGGGGCCGGCGCACGGCCCGCCGCCGGCCGGAACTCGCCCGACAACCCCGTACGCCGGCTCGTCACCCGCGCCCGCAAGGCCTGGGACCGTCCGCTCACGGCGTACTACGTGATCCTCGGCGGCAGCTCGCTGATCACCGTGCTGGGCCTGGTGATGGTCTACTCGGCCTCCCAGATCACCGCGCTGCAGATGGCGCTGCCGGGGTCGTACTTCTTCCGCAAGCAGCTGCTGGCGGCCGCGATCGGCGGCGGGCTGCTGCTGGCCGCCGCCCGGATGCCGGTGAAGCTGCACCGGGCCCTGGCCTATCCGATCCTGGCGGGCGCGGTGTTCCTGATGGTGCTGGTGCAGGTGCCCGGGATAGGGATGTCGGTCAACGGCAACCAGAACTGGATCGCGCTGGGCGGCTCCTTCCAGATCCAGCCCAGCGAGATCGGCAAGCTGGCGCTGGTGCTGTGGGGCGCCGACCTGATCGCGCGCAAGCAGGAGAAGCGGCTGCTGACCCAGTGGAAGCACATGCTGGTGCCGCTCGTCCCGGTCGCCTTCATGCTGCTCGGCCTGATCATGCTCGGCGGCGACATGGGCACCGCGATCATCCTCACCGCCATCCTGTTCGGCCTGCTGTGGCTCGCGGGCGCGCCCACCCGCCTCTTCGTCGGCGTCCTGTCGGTCGCCGCCCTGATCGGCCTGGTCCTCATCAAGACCAGCCCCAACCGCCTGGACCGGTTCGCCTGTGTGGGGTCCGGCGACGTCACCAAGTGCTGGCAGGCGGTGCACGGCATCTACGCCCTCGCCTCCGGCGGACTCTTCGGTTCCGGCCTCGGGGCGAGTGTGGAAAAATGGGGGCAACTTCCCGAAGCCCACACCGACTTCATCTTCGCCGTCACCGGTGAGGAACTGGGCCTGGCGGGGACGCTGTCGGTGCTCGCCCTGTTCGCGGCTCTAGGCTATGCGGGCATCCGCGTGGCCGGACGCACGGAGGACCCCTTCGTGAGGTACGCCGCGGGAGGCGTGACCACCTGGATCACCGCTCAGGCGGTGATCAACATCGGTGCGGTGCTCGGTCTGCTGCCGATCGCCGGCGTCCCCCTCCCGCTGTTCTCCTACGGAGGATCCGCCCTGCTGCCGACCATGTTCGCCATCGGGCTGCTGATCGCCTTCGCGCGGGACGAACCCGCTGCGCGGGCGGCGCTTGCCATGCGGCAGCCTCGCTTTGGTAGAAAGCGGGCGGGAGGCTCCGCGGCCGGCCGGAGATCCGGCCGGAAGCCCGATCGGAGTGCCGGCCGGAAACCCGGCCGTGGCTCCGGCCGGGAGCCCGGCCGTGGCTCCGGCCGGGAGCCCGGCGGGGGCTCGGGCCGTGGCTCGGGCCGGGTATCCGGTGCAGGATCGGGCCAGGGGTCCGGCCAGGGGCCTCGGAGATGGAACACGATGCGACGGCGTGCCTCGGCGGCGCGTCCGTCCGGAGAGCGGTGAATTTCGGTGCATGTCGTACTCGCCGGCGGAGGTACCGCGGGCCACATCGAGCCCGCGCTCGCCCTCGCGGACGCCCTGCGCAGGCAGGACCCGACCGTGGGAATCACGGCACTGGGCACGGAGCGGGGCCTGGAGACCCGGCTCGTCCCCGAGCGCGGCTACGAGCTCGCGCTGATCCCGGCGGTGCCGCTGCCGCGCAAGCCCACCCCCGAACTGATCACCGTCCCGGGCCGGCTGCGCGGCACGATCAAGGCCGCCGAGCAGATCCTGGAGCGCACCAAGGCCGACGCCGTGGTCGGCTTCGGCGGCTATGTCGCCCTGCCCGGCTATCTCGCCGCCAAGCGGCTCGGCGTGCCCATCGTGATCCACGAGGCGAACGCCCGCCCCGGCCTGGCCAACAAGATCGGTTCGCGCTACGCCGCCCAGGTCGCCGTCTCCACGCCGGACAGCAAGCTGCGAGGCGCCCGCTACATCGGCATCCCGCTGCGCCGCGCCATCGCCACCCTGGACCGGGCCGCCGTACGCCCCCAGGCGCGCGCCGCGTTCGGCCTGGACCCCAACCTGCCCACACTGCTGGTCTCCGGCGGCTCCCAGGGCGCCCGCCGGCTCAACGAGGTGGTCCAGCAGGTCGCGCCCTGGCTCCAGCAGGCCGGCATCCAGATCCTGCACGCGGTCGGCCCGAAGAACGAACTGCCGCAGGTGCACCAGATGCCGGGGATGCCCCCCTACATCCCGGTAAGTTACCTGGACCGGATGGACCTCGCGTACGCCGCGGCCGACATGATGCTCTGCCGCGCCGGCGCGATGACCGTCGCCGAACTCTCCGCCGTCGGGCTCCCGGCCGCCTACGTCCCGCTGCCCATCGGCAACGGCGAACAGCGGCTGAACGCCCAGCCGGTGGTGAAGGCCGGCGGCGGACTCCTGGTCGACGACGCGGAACTCACCCCGGAGTGGGTGCAGCACAACGTCCTGCCCGTGCTGGCCGATCCGCACCGGCTGTACCAGATGTCCCGCGCCGCCGGGGAGTTCGGCCGCCGGGACGCCGACGACCTGCTCGTCGGCATGGTGTACGAGGCGATCGCCTCGCGCCGTTAGGACCATATGACCGAAGGGGCTTGAAAGACGTGGCCGGACCGACGACCGCCGAGCGCGGTGAACGCCAGCAGGAGTCGTCCGGCCCGCCCCTGGTCCGCCGGCTCAGGCCGCCGGGCCTTCGTACGATCGTCATCCTGGCGCTGGCCCTGCTGCTCCTGGCCGGCGGCTCCCTCTGGCTCCTGTACGGCTCCGCGTGGACCCGGGTGGAGCGGGTGTCCGTCTCCGGGACACGGGTGTTGACGCCCGCCCGGGTGCGCGCCGCCGCCGCGGTCCCGCTGGGAGACCCGCTCATTTCCGTCGACACCGACGCGATCGCCGCCCGGCTGCGCCGCCAATTGCCCCGAATTGACACGGTTGACGTGGTTCGTTCATGGCCTCATGGAATCGATCTGAAAGTGGGCGAACGCACCGCGGTCATGGTGGAGGAAAAGGGCGGAAAGTTCATCGAAGTGGACCGCGGCGGCGTCCGGTTCGCCACGGTTTCACAGGCGCCGAAAGGTGTGCCCGTCCTGGAATTGTCGCTTTCCCGCGACGGCTCGGCGGCGGCGAGTCTGCGGCGCTTCGACGAGAGCCGGCTCGTGCGCGAGGCGGTCGCCGTCGCGGCGCGGATCCCGGCGGCCGTCGCCGGCCGGACCCGGGGCGTCAAGGTCCGTACCTACGACGACATCTCGCTGGAGTTGAGGGACGGCCGCACCGTCGCCTGGGGCAGCGCGGAGAACGGCGCCGAGAAGGCCCGCGCGCTCACCGCGCTGATGAAAGCGGCCCCCCGAGCGCGGCACTTCGACGTCAGCGTCCCCACCGCCCCTGCCACGTCGGGTAGTTGACGCCCGTCCGTGCAGGCCAGCACCCTGGTTGGGCAGCGCTATGCCTGATCACATAGGGTGAAAAGAAAAACGGGAGGTTCGGCGTGTTCGTTGAACGGGCGCCACTTGTCGACTTAGTGTCCTGTTCAGAAGACTTCAGGGAACAGACACACTGGTAACCCTAAACTTCAGGGTTAGGGTTCGGGTCGGCACTACGGACCGTCCCATTCGGCATCAGTCGTCGGACCGCGAGGCAGCAGTGCTTCGACGATTCGGCGGCACGTAACTCGAGGCGAGAGGCCTTCGACGTGGCAGCACCGCAGAACTACCTCGCAGTCATCAAAGTCATCGGTGTCGGCGGCGGTGGTGTCAATGCCATCAACCGGATGATCGAGGTCGGTCTCAAGGGCGTCGAGTTCATCGCCATCAACACCGACGCACAGGCGCTGTTGATGAGCGACGCCGACGTCAAGCTCGACGTCGGCCGCGAACTCACCCGCGGACTCGGCGCCGGAGCCAACCCGGCCGTCGGCCGCAAGGCCGCCGAGGACCACCGCGAGGAGATCGAGGAGGTCCTCAAGGGGGCCGACATGGTCTTCGTGACGGCCGGTGAGGGCGGCGGCACCGGCACCGGCGGCGCGCCGGTCGTGGCCAACATCGCGCGTTCGCTGGGCGCCCTCACCATCGGCGTGGTCACCCGCCCGTTCACCTTCGAGGGGCGGCGCCGCGCCAACCAGGCCGAGGACGGCATCGCCGAGCTGCGCGAAGAGGTCGACACCCTGATCGTCATCCCCAACGACCGGCTGCTGTCCATCTCGGACCGCCAGGTCTCGGTCCTGGACGCCTTCAAGTCGGCCGACCAGGTCCTGCTCTCCGGTGTCCAGGGCATCACCGACCTCATCACCACTCCCGGTCTGATCAACCTCGACTTCGCCGACGTCAAGTCGGTCATGTCCGAGGCGGGTTCGGCGCTCATGGGCATCGGCTCGGCCCGCGGCGACGACCGCGCGGTGGCCGCCGCCGAGATGGCGATCTCCTCGCCGCTGCTCGAGGCCTCCATCGACGGCGCCCGCGGTGTGCTGCTGTCCATCTCCGGCGGCTCCGACCTGGGCCTGTTCGAGATCAACGAGGCCGCCCAGCTGGTCAGCGAGGCCGCCCACCCCGAGGCCAACATCATCTTCGGCGCGGTCATCGACGACGCCCTCGGCGACGAGGTCCGGGTCACCGTGATCGCGGCCGGCTTCGACGGCGGCCAGCCCCCGGCCCGCCGGGACAACGTCCTCGGTGCGACCACGCCCGCGCAGCGCCGCGAGGAGCCCACCCCGGTACGGCAGCCCGAGAGCCGTCCGACCTTCGGCTCGCTGGGCAGCGTGACCCCGAAGGAGGAGCCGGAGCCCACGGCCCCGGAGCCGGTCAGCGACCTCCCGGCCTCGCCGCCGGTCCCCCCGGCACCGCGGAGCTACTCGGACAGCGCGGCCGAGGAACTGGACGTACCGGACTTCCTCAAGTGATAGGACAGCGCGACACCGTGAACGGCGCGCACTTCGCTTTCACCGACCGGTGGGGCGGGGTGAGCGCCGTTCCGTACGAGGAGCTCAACCTCGGCGGCGCGGTCGGCGACGACCCCGGCGCCGTACGCACCAACCGCGAACGGGCCGCCGGCTCTCTCGGACTCGACCCGGCCCGGGTGGTCTGGATGAACCAGGTGCACGGTACGGACGTCGCGGTGGTGGACGAACCCTGGGGAGCGGCGGCCGGCATCCCCTCCGTCGACGCGGTCGTCACCCGCCGGCGCGGACTCGCCCTCGCCGTGCTCACCGCGGACTGCACCCCCGTGCTGCTCGCCGACCCCGTCGCCGGGATCGCCGCCGCGGCCCACGCGGGACGGCCCGGCATGCTGGCCGGGGTGGTTCCCGCCGCCGTGCGCGCCATGGTCGAACTCGGCGCCGAGCCGGGCCGGATCGTCGCCCGCACCGGACCCGCGGTGTGCGGCCGGTGCTACGAGGTGCCGGAGGCGATGCGCGCCGAGGTGTCCGCCGTCGAGCCGGCGGCGTACGCCGAGACGAGTTGGGGCACGCCGGCCCTCGACGTGAGCGCCGGTGTGCACGCGCAGCTCGAGCACCTCGGGGTGCACGACCGGGAGCAGTCGCCGGTGTGCACGCGGGAGTCGAAGGACCACTTCTCGTACCGCCGCGACCGCACCACCGGCCGGCTCGCGGGCTATGTCTGGCTGGACTGATGGGGCATGACGGACCGTAGGGACGAAATCGCCGGGAATCTGGCGCGGGTTGAGGAGCGCATCGCCGCCGCGTGCGCGGCCGCGGGGCGTCCGCGTCAGGAGGTGACCCTCATCGTGGTCACCAAGACCTACCCGGCCGCGGATGTGCGGATCCTGTCGGAGCTCGGTGTGCGCCATGTCGCCGAGAACCGCGACCAGGAGGCGGCGCCGAAGGCCGCCGAATGTGCTGATCTGCCCCTCAGTTGGCATTTTGTCGGTCAACTTCAGACCAACAAGGTGCGGTCCGTGGTGGGTTACGCGGATGTCGTGCAGTCCGTCGACCGTTCCCGGCTCGTCACCGCGCTCTCGAAGGGGGCCGTACGGGCCGGGCGCGAGGTGGGCTGCCTGATCCAGGTCGCTCTGGACGCCGACGAGAGCGGCAGGGGTGAGCGGGGAGGCGTGGGCCCCGGCGGAATCGAAGAGTTGGCCGACCTCGTCGCCCGTTCCGAGGGGCTCCGACTCGACGGGCTGATGACCGTCGCGCCGCTGACCGGCGAGTACGCCGGGCGTCAACAGGCGGCGTTCGAACGGCTCATGGATTTGTCGACCTCCCTGCGCGCGAGCCATCCGGCTGCCACCATGGTTTCGGCAGGGATGAGCGCGGACCTCGAACAGGCCGTGGCCGCCGGAGCGACACACGTACGCGTCGGCACTGCGGTACTCGGAGTCCGCCCCAGGCTCGGGTAACGTCGCCAGGAAGTCGGACCACAGCAGAAAATATGGTCAATACCGCCGAAGAAGGCGCAACGACCTCGTGGATCGCGGGGACTTGGCGGTCGTCAGCGGATCCACCACAGAGCGGAGGACTCAGAGCATGGCCGGCGCGATGCGCAAGATGGCGGTCTACCTCGGCCTCGTGGAGGACGATGGGTACGACGGCCGGGGATTCGACCCCGATGACGAGTTCGAGCCCGAGCTGGACCCGGAGCCCGAGCGGGACCGCCGACGGCACGAGCCGTCGCATCAGTCACTTGGGGCACATCAGCCACAAAGGGACGAACCGGTACGTGTGGTGCAGCCTCCGGCACCCCGCGAACCCGTGTCCCATTCCGCTTCGCTTCCGGCGGAATCGGGGCGTCCGGCGCGCATCGCGCCCGTGGCGTCCATCACACAAGAACGCGCAAGCCTGGAGAAGAACGCACCGGTGATCATGCCCAAGGTCGTGTCCGAACGTGAGCCGTACCGGATCACCACACTGCACCCGCGGACCTACAACGAGGCCCGTACCATCGGGGAACACTTCCGTGAGGGCACCCCGGTGATCATGAATCTCACTGAGATGGATGACACAGACGCGAAGCGACTTGTCGACTTTGCGGCCGGTTTGGTGTTTGGTCTTCACGGCAGCATCGAGCGGGTGACGCAGAAGGTGTTTCTGTTGTCGCCTGCTAACGTCGATGTCACGGCGGAGGACAAGGCCCGCATCGCAGAGGGCGGGTTCTTCAACCAGAGCTGAGACACAGACCGGACGACAGGCACGGAACAGGGGAGAGGGAAGCACCGATCATGGGCGTGGCCATGGAGGTTCTCTACATCGCGCTGATGGTGTTCCTCATCGTGCTGATCTTCCGGCTGGTCATGGACTATGTGTTCCAGTTCGCCCGCTCGTGGCAACCCGGCAAGGCGATGGTGGTCGTTCTTGAGGCCACCTACACTGTCACCGATCCACCGCTGAAGCTTCTGCGGCGGTTCATCCCGCCGCTGCGTCTCGGGGGCGTGGCGCTCGACCTGTCCTTCTTCGTACTGATGATCATCGTCTACGTCCTGATCGCCATCGTGGGGAACCTGGCGACGTGACAGTGGACGATACGGTCTTGCCGACTGCCGATGACTACGTTGAGGTGAAGAGATGCCGTTGACCCCCGAGGACGTGCGGAACAAGCAGTTCACGACCGTCCGCCTCCGAGAAGGCTATGACGAGGACGAGGTCGATGCCTTCCTCGACGAGGTCGAGGCCGAGCTGACCCGTCTGCTCCGCGAGAACGAGGACCTGCGCGCCAAGCTGGCCGCGGCCACCCGTGCCGCCGCCCAGAACCAGCAGAACATGCGCAAGCCCCCGGAGCAGCAGGACCAGCCGCAGCATCCGCAGGGCGGTATGCCTCAGCAGGGCGGTATGCCTCAGCAGGGCGGAATGCCCCAGCAGGGCGGTATGCCTCAGCAGGGCGGTATGCCTCAGCAGGGCATGCGAGGTCCGGGGGCTCCGGTGCCCGCCGGGATATCGGGCCCGCCGCAGCAGCAGATGGGTGGCCCCATGGGTGGCCCGCCCCAGCTGCCGAGCGGTGCCCCGCAGCTGCCCGCCGGCCCCGGCGGACAGGGCCCGCAGGGTCCCGGCCCGATGGGCCAGGGTCCTGGTCCGATGGGTCAGGGCCCGATGCAGGGCCAGATGGGTCCGGGCCCGATGGGCGGCCCCGGTCCCATGGGCGGTCCCGGCCCGATGGGTCAGGGCCCCGGTGGCGACAGCGCCGCGCGCGTCCTGTCGCTGGCCCAGCAGACCGCCGACCAGGCGATCGCCGAGGCCCGTTCCGAGGCCAACAAGATCGTCGGCGAGGCGCGTTCGCGTGCCGAGGGCCTCGAGCGCGACGCCCGCGCCAAGGCCGACGCGCTGGAGCGGGACGCGCAGGAGAAGCACCGTGTCGCGATGGGCTCCCTGGAGTCCGCCCGCGCCACGCTGGAGCGCAAGGTCGAGGACCTGCGCGGCTTCGAACGCGAGTACCGCACGCGCCTGAAGTCGTACCTCGAGTCCCAGCTGCGCCAGCTGGAGACCCAGGCCGACGACTCCCTGGCCCCGCCGCGCACCCCCGCGACGGCCTCGCTTCCGCCGTCCCCGGCGCCCTCCATGGCCCCGGCCGGCGCGAGCGCCCCGTCCTACGGCGGCAACCAGACGATGGGCGGCTCGCCCGGCCCGTCCGGCCCGTCCTACGGCGGTCAGCAGCAGATGTCGCCGGCGATGACCCAGCCGATGGCACCGGTACGCCCGCAGGGCCCGTCCCCCATGGGCCAGGCCCCGTCCCCGATGCGCGGCTTCCTCATCGACGAGGACGACAACTGAGGGGCCCCCTGAAGGGTTCCTGAGACAAAAGGCATCGGCAGCCTGCGAGAACGGCCCCGGAGGTTTTCACCTCCGGGGCCGTTCGGTCTTTTCAGGGGCGCGGGGCCGCATCGATATGCGGCTCCGCCGCGTGGGCGCGACAAAGCCCCACTGGTCCGCACGGGAAGGGCAGGGGCGGCGGGGGCGAACACCCTTGGGCGCCCGCCCCCCCGCCGGGGCTCACACCTTGCGCAGACGGAACGTCAGCGACAGCCCCTCGTCGGTGAACGCGGCACCGTAGGCGTCGTCCGCCTCGCCCTGCGCGAAGTCCGTCGCGAGAACCTCCTCGGCGATCAGACCCGCGTGCTCGGACAGCGCCGAGATGACGGCCGGGTCCGTGGACACCCACCGCAGCGCGATCCGGTCCGCCACGTCCAGCCCGCTGTTCTTGCGAGCCTCCTGGATCAGCCGGATCGCATCCCGCGCCAGCCCCGCCCGCCGCAGCTCCTCCGTGATCTCCAGGTCCAGCGCCACCGTCGCGCCCGCGTCGGACGCCACCGACCAGCCCTCACGCGGAGTCTCGGTGATGATCACCTCGTCCGGCGTCAGCGTGATCGTCTCACCGTCGACCTCGACCGACGCCGTACCCTCCCGCAGCGCCAGCGACAGCGCCGCCGCGTCGGCCGCGGCGATCGCCTTGGCCACGTCCTGCACCCGCTTGCCGAACCGCTTGCCCAGCGCCCGGAAGTTGGCCTTCGCGGTGGTGTCCACCAGCGACCCGCCGACCTCGCTGAGCGACGCCAGCGAGGAGACGTTCAGCTCCTCGGTGATCTGCGCGTGCAGCTCCCGCTCCAGGGACTCGAAGCCGGCGGCGGCGACCAGCGCCCGCCGCAGCGGCTGTCGGGTCTTGACGCCCGACTCCGCACGCGTGGCCCGGCCCAGCTCCACGAGCCGGCGCACCAGCACCATCTGCCGCGACAGCTCCGGGTCGATGGCGGTCAGGTCCGCCTCCGGCCAGGAGGACAGGTGGACGGACTCCGGGGCGCCCGGGGTGACCGGCACGATCAGGTCCTGCCAGACCCGCTCGGTGATGAACGGCGTGATCGGCGCCATCAGCTTCGTCACCGTCTCGACGACCTCGTGCAGCGTGCGCAGCGCCGCCTTGTCGCCCTGCCAGAATCGGCGGCGCGAGCGGCGCACGTACCAGTTGGACAGGTCGTCGACGAACGCGGACAGCAGCTTGCCGGCGCGCTGGGTGTCGTAGGCCTCCAGTGCCTGCGTGACCTGGTCGGTCAGCGCGTGCAGCTCGCTGAGCAGCCAGCGGTCGAGCAGCGGGCGGTCGGCCGGGGCCGGGTCGGCCCCGGACGGCGCCCAGTTCGACGTGCGGGCGTACAGCGCCTGGAAGGCGACCGTGTTCCAGTACGTCAGGAGCGTCTTGCGGACGACCTCCTGGATGGTGCCGTGACCGACCCGGCGGGCCGCCCACGGAGAGCCGCCGGCCGCCATGAACCAGCGCACCGCGTCCGCGCCGTGCTGGTCCATGAGCGGGATCGGCTGCAGGATGTTGCCCAGGTGCTTGGACATCTTGCGGCCGTCCTCGGCGAGGATGTGGCCCAGGCACACGACGTTCTCGTACGACGACTTGTCGAACACCAGCGTGCCGACCGCCATCAGCGTGTAGAACCAGCCGCGCGTCTGGTCGATGGCCTCGGAGATGAACTGCGCCGGGTAGCGGCTCTCGAACAGCTCCTTGTTCTTGTACGGGTAGCCCCACTGCGCGAACGGCATCGAACCCGAGTCGTACCAGGCGTCGATGACCTCCGGCACGCGCGTGGCCGTGCCGGCGCAGCCCTCGTGCGGGCAGGCGAAGGTGACCTCGTCGATGAACGGCCGGTGCGGGTCCAGGGCCGACTGGTCGGTGCCGGTCAGCTCGGTCAGCTCCGCGCGGGAGCCGACGCAGGTGAGGTGGCCGTCCTCGCAGCGCCAGATCGGCAGCGGGGTGCCCCAGTAGCGGTTGCGGGACAGCGCCCAGTCGATGTTGTTGTTGAGCCAGTCCCCGTACCGGCCGTGCTTGACGGTCTCCGGGAACCAGTTGGTCTTCTCGTTCTCCTGGAGCAGCCGGTCCTTGATCGCCGTGGTGCGGATGTACCAGGACGGCTGCGCGTAGTAGAGCAGCGCGGTGTGGCAGCGCCAGCAGTGCGGGTAGCTGTGCTCGTACGGGAGGTGCTTGAAGAGCAGGCCGCGCTGCTGGAGATCCTCGGTGAGCTTCTCGTCGGCCTTCTTGAAGAAGACGCCGCCGACCAGCGGGACGTCCTCCTCGAAGGTGCCGTCCGGGCGGACCGGGTTGACCACCGGCAGGCCGTAGGAGCGGCTGACCTTGAGGTCGTCCTCACCGAAGGCGGGGGACTGGTGGACCAGGCCCGTACCGTCCTCGGTCGTCACGTACTCGGCGTTCACCACGAAGTGGGCCGGCTCCGGGCTGTGCCCATCGGTTCCCTCGCTGACGCTCGGGAACTCCACCAGCTCGAACGGGCGCTGGTAGGTCCAGCGCTCCATCTCGGCGCCGGTGAAGGTCTGGCCGGTGGTCTCCCAGCCCTCGCCGAGCGCCTTGCCGACGAGCGGCTCGGCGACGACGAGCTTCTCCTCGCCGTCGGTGGCGACGACGTAGGTCACCTCCGGGTGCGCGGCGACCGCCGTGTTGGACACCAGGGTCCAGGGGGTGGTCGTCCACACCAGCAGCGCGGCCTCGCCGGCCAGCGGGCCCGAGGTGAGCGGGAAGCGGACGTAGACGGACGGGTCGACGACCGTCTCGTAGCCCTGCGCCAGCTCATGGTCGGACAGGCCGGTGCCGCAGCGCGGGCACCAGGGGGCCACGCGGTGGTCCTGGACCAGCAGGCCCTTGCCGAAGATCTCCTTCAGCGACCACCAGACGGACTCGATGTACTCCGGGTCCATGGTCACGTAGGCCTCGTCGAGGTCGACCCAGTAGCCCATGCGGGTCGTCAGCTCGGAGAAGGCGTCGGTGTGCCGCAGCACGGACTCGCGGCACTTGGCGTTGAACTCGGCGATGCCGTACGTCTCGATGTCCTGCTTGCCGGAGAAGCCCAGCTCCTTCTCCACCGCCAGCTCCACGGGCAGGCCGTGGCAGTCCCAGCCGGCCTTGCGGGCCACGTGGTAGCCGCGCATGGTGCGGAAGCGGGGGAAGACGTCCTTGAAGACGCGCGCCTCGATGTGGTGGGCGCCCGGCATGCCGTTGGCGGTGGGCGGGCCCTCGTAGAACACCCACTCGGGGCGGCCCTCGGACTGCTCCAGGCTCTTGGCAAAGATCTTCTGCTCGCGCCAGAAGTCGAGCACCGCGTGCTCGAGCGCGGGCAGGTCGACCTGGGCGGGCACCTGGCGGTACTGCGTCATCGATCTTCCTCCGGCGGACGTACTGCCTTCCGTCGGAGGGACGAGAGCGTCGTGCTTCTACGCCGTGTGCGGCGCGCTCCCGCGGTACCACCCTCCTTGGCTCCCCGGTGCGCCGTACGCGCCGACGAGCCCCCTCATTGGGGTCGCGATGCCGGTTCTACTGGCCCCCGCGGCCTCGCTGGGGCGTTCTTCCGGCGGCTCCGGGGTGATCTTCACGTCGCGCTCGCCCCCGGGCTCACACCGTCCCCGGGTCGCTCTGGGCTGCGTACGCCGCTACTCGTCCCCATCCACGCTTCTCGCTCCGCCCAGTGTACGGCGCCCCGGGGACAGCGGCCGACCGGTTTTCGCGCGCGGGGGCGGTGCGGGGTCCGCGGGCGGTGCGGGAGCCGCGCGCCGGGCGTGCGGGGCGCGCGGCGCGCGGGGCCGGCGGGGGTGGGCTCGGTGACCCGAACGGCGAGGTGCGCCGGGTTCGGATCGTAGGACCTGCGGCTGGTCGGATTACCCGGCGAAGAGCTGGGCACAACGCATGCATGCCGGCGGAGCGGTACGCGCGAGGCGGGCGAATCGGGCGGCGTGCCCCGTTGCCGCGGGACTCGAGTCGATTTATCGTCCCAGCACGATTCGCGAGCAAGATCACAATATGTGAAGGGGCCGCGGCCATGGTGGCGAAGAAGACCGCCGAGCAGTCGGCGTCCGGCAGGTCCCGGGGCTCCGGAGCCTCCGTCGGCGCGGCCAAGGACGTGAACGGGATGCCGAGCACCCACGCCGCGCCCAAGGCCGCGAAGACGGCGAAGACGAAGCCGAAGACCACGAAGCCCGCCGTGAAACCCACAGCGAAGAGGGCGGCGGAGAAACCCGGGCCGGAGGAGACGCGCGCGAAGGACACCCCGCACGGCGGCACGCGCGCGAAGACCACCGGCGGCAAGAAGTCCCCGAAGACCTCCGCGCGGCAGCCGGCCTCCGGAGCGACGGCAGCCAAGGCGACGGCAGCCAAGGCGACGGCAGCCAAGGCGACGGCAGCCAGGGCTGCGGCACCCGAGGCGACGGCACCCGAAGCGGCCGCGAAGGGCACCGCCGGCACCCCCGCGCGGGGTGGGGAAGGCTCCGGTGTGGGCAGGAAGAGCACGGGCAAGAAGGCGGGCGCGGCTCAGGCCGCGAAGCAGACGGGAGCCACGACGGTGGTTGCGAAGAAGACTCCTGGCACGGCCACGGCGGCCACGACCGCCGTCCCCAAGGCACGCGTCGCCGCGGCGGTGGAACCGGGCGACCTCGCGGTACGCCCCGGCGAGGACCCCTGGACCCCGGAGGAGGTGGCGGAAGCCCGCGCCGAGCTGCAGTCCGAGATGGAGCGGCTGCGCACCGAGATCAGCTCGTCCGAGGCGTCCCTCGCGGGGCTGATGCGGGATTCAGGCGACGGCGCGGGCGACGACCAGGCGGACACCGGGGCCAAGAACATCACGCGCGAGCACGAGATGGCGCTCGCCGCCAACGCGCGCGAGATGCTCGTCCAGACCGAGCGCGCCCTGGACCGGCTGGACGCGGGCACCTACGGTCTGTGCGAGAGTTGCGGCAACCCCATCGGCAAGGCCCGTATGCAGGCCTTTCCACGGGCCACCCTGTGCGTGGAGTGCAAGCAGAAGCAGGAACGCCGGTACTGAACCGGGTACGGGACGTGTCGTACTCTCGTCCTCAGTCAGGTACCTAGGTTGAGGGACTCACGTGGCAGAGGCGGAGCGCATCATCGGTACGCCGGACACCCCGGACGCGGCACGGCCCGGGCAGGAAGGCCCCGGCGGCGACACGGCGCCGGGCCGGCGCTCCGGCGCCGGGAGCGCGGGCGCCGACGGCCCGGCCGCCCCGGAGGACAGGCCCCGCGCCGACGGCCCGGCGGACCCCGCGGCGGCCGACGGCCCGGCGGAGCCCGCGGGCGCGGCCGGCCGGAGTCCCGCCCCGGCCGAGCGCCCCCGGGGCAGGCGCCGGATCGCGGTGCTGTTCACGGTCGCGGCGTTCGCGTACGCCCTCGACCTGATCAGCAAGCTGATCGTCGTGGCCAAGCTGGAGAACCACGCGCCGGTGCGGATCCTCGGGGACTGGCTGCGGCTGGAGGCGATCCGCAACGCCGGTGCCGCCTTCAGCTTCGGCGAGGCCTACACGGTGATCTTCACGGTGATCGCCGCCGCCGTGATCGTGGTGATCACCCGGCTCGCGCGCAAGCTCTACAGCCTGCCCTGGGCGATCGCCCTCGGGCTGCTGCTCGGCGGAGCGCTCGGCAACCTCACCGACCGGATCTTCCGGGCGCCCGGTGTCTTCGAGGGCGCGGTCGTCGACTTCATCGCACCCGAGCACTTCGCCGTCTTCAACCTCGCCGACTCGGCGATCGTCTGCGGCGGCATCCTGATCGTGCTGCTGTCCTTCCGCGGCCTGGACCCGGACGGCACCGTCCACAGGGACTGACCGACCCGGTTGTCCACAGGCTCCCGTCCGGGGTGCCGGACCCGTCCGGCATACTCGACGGGTGAGCACGCTTCCCGAGATCCGTACCCTGCCCGTGCCCGACGGCCTGGAGGGCGAGCGCGTCGACGCCGCCATCTCCCGCATGTTCGGCTTCTCCCGCACGAAGGCGGCCGAGCTGGCCGCCACGGGCAAGGTGCTGGTCGACGGCACGGCGGTCGGCAAGTCCGAGCGGGTGCGCGGCGGGGCCTGGCTGGAGGTCGAGATGCCGCAGGCACCCGCGCCCGTGCAGGTCGTCGCCGAACCGGTCGAGGGCATGGAGATCGTGCACGACGACGAGGACGTGGTCGTGATCGTCAAGCCGGTCGGCGTCGCCGCGCACCCCAGCCCCGGCTGGACCGGTCCGACGGTCATCGGAGGGCTGGCCGCCGCCGGGTTCCGCATCTCGACCTCCGGCGCCGCCGAGCGCCAGGGCATCGTGCACCGCCTCGACGTCGGCACCTCGGGCCTGATGGTGGTCGCCAAGTCCGAGTACGCGTACACGTCGCTCAAGCGCCAGTTCAAGGAGCGCACGGTCGACAAGCGCTACCACACCCTCGTCCAGGGTCACCCCGACCCGACCAGCGGCACCATCGACGCGCCCATCGGCCGGCACCCGAACCACGACTACAAGTGGGCGGTCACGGCCGAGGGCAAGCCGTCCGTCACCCACTACGACCTGATCGAGGCCTTCCGCGCGGCCTCCCTGCTGGACGTGAAGCTGGAGACCGGACGGACCCACCAGATCCGCGTCCACATGGCCGCCCACCGCCACCCCTGCGTCGGCGACCTCACCTACGGCGCCGACCCCACGCTCGCCAAGCGGCTGAAGCTGACCCGGCAGTGGCTGCACGCGGTGCGCCTCGGCTTCGAGCACCCCGGCGACGGCGGGTGGGTGGAGTTCACCAGCGACTACCCCGAGGACCTGCAGAAGGCCCTGGACCGGGTGCGCGAGGAGACCTACGCGTGAACGGCCCGCTGAGCAGCACCTCGTACAGCACACGCGTCGCCGAGGACCCCGCCGACCGCGAGGCCTGCTTCGCGGTGCGCAAGGAGGTCTTCGTCGTCGAGCAGGGCGTCCCCCAGGAGATCGAGTACGACTCCTACGACGCCGTCGCCCTCCATGTGCTCGCCGTCCGCGGCGACGGCACGCCGCTCGGCACCGGACGGCTGCTGCACGGCGAGGAGGCCGCCGCCAAGACGGGCGGCGACCCCACCGTCGGCTCCCTCGGGCGGCTCGCCGTCACCCAGGAGGCCCGCGGGCTGGGCGTCGGTGCCGCCCTGGTGCGCGCCATCGAGGACGCGGCACGCGCACACGGCCTCGCGGCGGTGGACCTGCACGCGCAGACCCACGCCCTGGGCTTCTACGAACGGCTCGGGTACGAGGCGTACGGCCCGGAGTTCCCGGACGCCGGCATACCGCACCGGGCGATGCGGCGCGCCCTGGGCCAGCCCTAGGCCCTGCCGACGACAGGACCTGGGCCCCGACGGCCGAAAGGGCCGGTGGGGAGGATGACATGGCAGGCTTGAGGCCTGCCGTGTGCACGTCCGACCATTCGGAGCGCTGAGCATGGACCAGTTGGCCCTGCTGTTCATCGTGTTGCTCGGGGCCGTGATCAGCGTCCCGGTCGGGGACCGGCTCGGCCTGCCCGCGCCGGTACTGATGACGCTCCTCGGGATCGTCCTCGCGGTCCTGGACTTCGTGCCGAACGTCGCCATCCCGCCCGAGCTGATCCTGCCCACCCTGCTGCCGCCGCTGCTCTACGCCGCCGTCCGGCGCACCTCCTGGCGGCAGTTCTCGGCGAACAGACGACCGATCTTCCTGCTGGCCGTGGCGCTGGTGTTCGTCACCACCGTCTGTGTCGCCGCCGTCGCCCACACCATCGTGCCGGGGCTGCCGCTCGCCGCCGCCGTGGCGCTCGGCGCGCTCGTCGCACCGCCCGACCCGGTCGCGGCGACCGCCGTCGCCGGGCAGCTCGGCCTGCCGCGCCGTCTGGTGTCGATCCTGGAGGGCGAGGGGCTGTTCAACGACGTCACGGCCATCGTGCTCTACCACGTCGCGATCGCCGCCGCCGTCAGCGGGGAGTTCTCGGCCTGGCACGCCGGTCTCGACCTGGTGCTGTCCGCGGTGGTCGCGGTGGCCGTCGGCATGGCGCTCGGCTGGGGCGCGAACAAGCTGCTGGGCCTGCTTCAGGACGCCACCCTCCAGATCGGGCTGACGCTGCTGGTGCCGTACGCGTCCTACGTCCTGGCCGAGGAGCTGCACGGCTCCGGCGTCCTCGCCGTGCTCACCACCGCGCTGTTCCTCGCCGAGTACGCCGCCGACGCCGACGACGTGATGACCAGGCTGGCCGGGCACACGGTCTGGGACGTGGTCGACACACTCGTCACCGGGGTGGCCTTCGGGCTGGTCGGCCTGGAGCTGCACAACGCCGTCCGGACCGCCTCCAGCCACTGGAGCGAGCTGCTCGCCTGGGCCGGGGTGATCGTGGCCGTGGTGGTCTTCGTACGGCTGCTGTGGCTGCTGCCGGCGAGCTGGCTGACCAAGCGCATGCACGCGTCGCGGAACTACGAGGAGGACATCCCGACCGGCTGGCGGGAGACCGTCGTCATGTGGTGGTCGGGGATGCGCGGCGTGGCCTCGGTGGCGCTGGCGCTCGCCGTGCCGCTGAAGACGGACAGCGGTGCGCCGTTCCCCGACCGGGACGAGATCGTCTTCATCGCCTTCGGCGTGATCATGGTGACCCTGGTGGTCCAGGGGCTCACCCTGCCGTGGCTGGTGAAGCGGCTGGGGGTACGTGCGGACACCGAGCGGGAGAAGGCGTTCGAGAGGGAGCTGGCCGTGCGGGCGGCCAAGGCGGCCAAGCGGCGGCTGCGGGAGATCGAGTCGGTCGAGGACCTGCCGGACGACCTGTCCGAGCTGATGCAGCGGCGGGCCTTCGAGATCGGGCTGCGGATCACCCCGCAGATCGGCGACGAGGAGCGCCGCGAGGCCCACGAGCACCGGGTGCGGCGGCTGAAGCGGGTGCGGCGGATCCAGGGCGAGATGCTCAGCGCGGCACGCCACGAGGTGCTGGCCGCGCGCAGCGAGCCCGGCGCCGACCCCGAGATCGTCGACCGGGTGCTGCGCCACCTCGACGTGCGCAGCCTGCGGTGAACTCCTGCCGCCGCGTCCCTGCGTTGCCTTGCGGTCCGCTTCCGCGGACCTAGGGGGTGCCTCGCCGATCATGCCGGGCTCGCGGTGGCCGGCACCGCACCTCGCGGCGTTGTCGTCGGTCGCCGATGCTCGGCATCGACTCCCTCCTCGGCCTTGCGAGGCACGGCACCAGCCACCGCTCCCTGATCCGGCCTGATCGACGAGACACCCCCTAGGCTCATGCTCATGACTCGCAATGTGGTGATCAGTGGTGGCGGTACGGGGATCGGGCTGGCCACGGCGCAGGTGTTCGCGGCCCATGGGGACCAGGTCCTGCTGCTCGGACGGCGGGAGGAGGTGCTGCGCAAGGCGGCGGTGCCGGGGGCGCTCACCTGCGCCGCCGACCTCAGCGACGTGGACGGGGTGCGGCGGGCCGCCCGGTTCGCGGCCGACGAGCTGGGCGCCGTGGACGTGCTGATCCACAGTGCGGGAGGGTCCGGCAGGCTGGAGCCCCAGGTCGTGCGGGAGGAACCGCTCGACCTCGTCGCCGACAACTGGCTGGTCAACTTCCGGATCAACACCCTGACCGCCGTGCTGCTCACCGAGGCACTGAAGGACCACCTGGCCGAGCCGGGCGGGCGCGTGCTGTTCCTGAGCTCCATCGCCGCCTACCGCGGCTCCGGCAGCGGCGCCTACGCCGCCTCCAAGGCCGCCCTGCACCCGTACCTCCACGACCTGGCACGTGAGTTGGGCCCGCGCGGGATCACGGTGAACGCGGTCGCCCCCGGGTACGTCGAGGACACCGACTTCTTCGGCGACGCGCTGGACGAGGCCCGCCGCGAGCGGCTCGTCGCGGAGACCTCCACCGGACGCCCCGGCACCCCGGGCGACGTGGCCGCCACCCTGCACTGGCTGGCCTCCCCGGCCGCCGGTCACATCACTTCCCAGATCGTCCAGGTCAACGGCGGTGCGGAGCGCGGTCACTGACCGGCAGGGCGATGCGCCGGCGCGCCGGCCCGGCCTCGGCCGTGGTGACGCGCGGCAGGGCGGAGGGGTGTTCCTCGCACAGCCAGCGGATCATCTCCTCGCGCACCGCGACCCGCACCGTCCAGATGTCGTCGGCGTCCTTGGCCGTCATCAGCGCCCGGACCTCGACGGTGGTCGGTGTCGTGTCCGTGATGTGCAGGTTGTAGGCGCGGCCGTCCCAGGCCGGGCACGCGCGCAGGATGTCGCGCAGCTTCTCGCGCATCGCCTCCAGGGGCGCGGAGTGGTCGAGGTGCCAGAAGACGGTGCCGGTCATCTGCGCGCTGCCGCGGGACCAGTTCTCGAACGGGTTGGACGTGAAGTACGACACCGGCATCGTGATCCGGCGCTCGTCCCAGGTCCGTACTGTCAGGAAGGTCAGCGTGATCTCCTCGACCGTGCCCCACTCGCCGCTCACGACCACGGTGTCGCCGATGCGCACCATGTCGCCGAAGGCGATCTGCAGCCCGGCGAACAGGTTGCTCAGCGTGGACTGCGCGGCGACACCGGCGACGATGCCGAGGACGCCGGCCGAGGCCAGCAGCGAGGCACCGGCCGCGCGCATCGCCGGGAAGGTCAGCAGCATGGACGCCGCCGCGACGACGATGACGACCGCCGAGACCACCCGCATGATCAGCTCGACCTGGGTGCGCACCCGCCGCACCCGGGCCGGGTCGCGGTGGGCGCGGGCACTGGCATAGCGCGAGTAGGAGGTCTCGACGACCGCCGCCGCGATCCGGGTGGTCAGCCAGGCCGCCGACCCGATCAGCACCAGGGTCAGCGTCCGTCCCACGCCGACCCGGTGCTCCTGAAGCAGTTCGGCCTGGTCGTAGGAGCCTCTGAGCAGGGCGGTGCACAGCACGAGCTGATAGGGCACGCGGGCCCGGCGCAGCAGCCCCCACAGGGGTGTCTCGTGATGCCGTTCGTCGGCCTTGCGCAGCAGAAGGTCGGTGGCCCAGCCGATCACCAGGGTGAGGACGACCGAGCCACCGACCACGGTCAGGGGCCGGAGTACGTTCTCCATGCCTGGGAAGTAACCGGCGGCGGCCGGGCCCGAACCTGTGACATGCGTCGCCCCGGTGCCCGCCTGGCACCATGGGCTCATGAACATCATGCTCTTCCACTCGACCCATGGCCTCAGACCCGCGGTGCGGGAGGCCGCGGACCGGATGCGCGCGGCCGGACACGAGGTGTGGACGCCGGATCTCTTCGAGGGCCGTACGTTCGACTCGGTCGAGGAGGGCATGGCCTTCAAGGACGGCATCGGCAAGGACGAGCTGCTCAGGCGGGCCGTGCTGGCCGCCGCGCCCTACTCGGAGCGGGGCCTGGTCTACGCCGGGTTCTCGCTCGGCGCCTCCATCGCCCAGACCCTCGCCCTCGGCGACGACAAGGCCCGCGGGCTGCTGCTTCTGCACGGCACCTCGGACGTGGCGCCGAACGCACGGGTGGACGAGCTGCCGGTGCAGCTGCACGTCGCCGAGCCGGACCCGTTCGAGACGGACGACTGGCTGAGCGCCTGGTATCTGCAGATGCGCCGGGCGGGCGCCGACGTAGAGGTCTACCGCTACGCCGGGGCCGGCCACGTCTACACCGATCCGGAGCTGCCGGACTACGACGCGGAGGCCGCCGAGGCCACCTGGCGGGTGGCGCTCGGCTTCCTCGAAACCCTCTGAGTCCGCCCCGGCCGGAACGCGCCTCAGACCGGGTCGTACGTCCGCTCGACCTTCTGCGTGCCGCTGCGCGTGCGGTACGAACGGGTCCAGGCGGACGTCGCGTTCGGGCTGGTGCGGTCGGACAGGACGTAGTAGTCCATCTGCGCCCGCTCGGCCGTGATGTCCAGGACGCCGTAGCCGTGCCGGTCGGTGTCGACCCAGTGGACGTGCCGGTTGGCGGCGCGGATCACCGGAGCGGCGATCGCCGAGACCGTGCCCTCGGGGACCTTGACGATGTCGTCGAGGTTGTCGGAGGACACCGAGGTGACCACGAACTCCGTGGCGGCCGACGGCGACAGCGGGTACGTACCGGCGTCCACCGGCACGTCGTTGGCCCACGCCATGTGGATGTCACCGGTGAGGAAGACGGTGTTGCGGATGGCGTTGGAACGAAGGTGGGCCAGCAGCTCCCGGCGGTCGTCGGTGTAGCCGTCCCACTGGTCGGTGTTGACGGCCAGGCCCTCCTGCGGCAGCCCGAGCAGCTTCGCCAGCGGCTTCAGCAGGTCCGCGGAGAGCGAGCCGACGACGAACGGGGAGATCATCACCGAGTTGCCGACCAGCCGCCAGGTGGTGTCGGACGCCTTCAGCCCGGCCTTCAGCCAGTCGAGTTGGGCGCGCCCGGTGATCGTGCGGTCCGGGTCGTCGACCGAGCCGCTCGCCGTGGACGCCTGCTGGGAGCGGAAGGAGCGCAGGTCCAGCAGGGACAGGTCGGCGAGCCTGCCGAAGCGCAGCCGGCGGTAGGTGGTGCCCTCGATCGCCGGGCGCACCGGCATCCACTCGAAGTAGGCCTGCTCGGCCGCCGCCTTGCGGGCGCTCCAGGTGCCCTCGGCGCCCTCGGTGTGGTTGACGGCGCCGCCCGACCAGGCGTTGTCGGCGAACTCGTGGTCGTCCCAGATCGCGACGACCGGCGCCGTGTGGTGCAGGGCCTGGAGGTCGGGGTCGGTCTTGTACCGCGCGTGCCGGACGCGGTAGTCGGCGAGGGTGATGATCTCGTTCGCGGGCGAGTGGGGCCTGACGACCTTGTCCCGGGCCGCGTACTCGCCGGACTTGTACTCGTAGATGTAGTCGCCGAGGTGCAGCCAGGCGTCCAGGTCGCCACGGGCCGCGAGATGGCGGTACGCGGTGAAGTAGCCGGCCTCCCAGTTGGCGCAGGAGACCACGCCGAAGCGCAGGCCCGCGACGGCCGCGTCGTGCGCGGGCGCGGTGCGGGTGCGGGCGACGGGGGAGTCGGTGCCGCCGGCCGAGAAGCGGAACCAGTAGTCGGTGGCCGGCTCCAGCCCCCGGATGTCCGCCTTGACGGTGTGGTCGGAGGCGGCCGTGGCGGTGGTGGACCCCTTGGCGACGACGTCCGTGAACGCCTTGTCCCTGGCCACCACCCAGCTCACCGCGGTGTCCGGGCCGAGCCCGGAGCCCGGCACCGCCTCGGCGGTGGGGGTCACCCGGGTCCACAGCAGGATGCCGTCGGGCAGCGGGTCACCGGAGGCGACGCCGTGCAGGAAGGCCGGTGCGTCCGTGGCCGCCCGCGCCGGAAGCGCGGCGGCGAGCGGCCCGGCCAGAACAGCACTCGCCGCCGCGGCCTTGACGACCGTACGGCGGCGGGGCGAAAGGGAGTTGAGGCCCTTGGATGCCTCGGAGGATCTGTGTCGACTGGTCACGACCGATCAGGTTACTGATCGGTACACGGAAGAGTGGGCGAACTCCGAAAGTTCGCCCACTCTTCAGGCGGTGGTCGATGTCCGACGCAGCGTCAGGCCTTGAGGGCCGCGTCCACCACGCTGTTGAACTCCTGCACCGTCATCGGCGGGTTGTCGGAGCCGGGGGTGGTGAGGATCTTGCCGTCCATGACGAAGCTCGGGGTGCCCTTGACGCCGTCCTTGTTGGTGTCCCAGGTCTTCGACATCGCCAGCGCCCAGGCGTCGTACGTGCCGGTCTTGACCGCCGTCTCGAACTTGGCGTTGTTCTTCAGCGCCGGAACGGTGTTCGCTATCTGGATGAGGTAGTCGTCGCTCTTGAACTTGTCCGTCGTCTCCTCCGGGTGCCACTTCGCCGAGTACATCGCGGTCTTGTACTCGAGGAAGGCCTCGGGGCTGACGTTGAGCGCGGCGCCCAGGGCGCTCATCGCGTTCTTGGAACCCTCGCCCCGCGAGCCGATCGTGCCCTGGCCGAGCGCGTCGCCGTCGAGGAACGTGCCACCGATGAACTGCATCTTGAACTTGCCGTCGTCGATGTCCTTCTTCAGGGTCGATCCGACGGTCTGCTCGAACTGCGCGCAGACCGGGCAGCGCGGGTCCTCGTAGACCTTGAGGGTCTTCTTGGCGGTGTCCTTCCCGATGACGACGGTCGTGCCGTCCTTGCCGGTGGTGTTGGCCGGGGCGACGACCTTCTCGTCCTTCATGGCGTCCCAGTGACCGGGCTTGTTGGCCTGGACGACTGCGTAGCCGATGCCGCCGGCCGCCGCCAGCACGGCGACGACCGAGCAGGCGACGATGATCTGCCGCCTGACCTTGGCGCGCTTGGCCTGGCGCTCGCGCTCGGCGCGCAGCCGCTCCCGGGCCGCCGTCTTCGCCTGCTGGCTGTTCCGCTTGCTCATGGTGGTGTTCTCCTGTGGTACACGCGGCCGTGCCGCGCGGGATACGAAAGGGGGGACTGCTCGTGCTCGGCGTGCGCCGCCGCTCCGGCCGCCGCTCAGGCGAGGGCGAGGGCGGGGGCGGGTGAGCACGGCGGTCCGCGCCGTCCCAGGGAGTACACAAGGAAGCGGGTGCGCGGGGCGCTGCGGTGGGGCGCGGGGCGGACCGGCCGGCGGGCCGTGCGCGGCCGGCGGACCGTGACCGTCGCCACGGCGACCAGCAGCGGCCGGAACGTGGTCGCGGCCGCCGCGCGCAGCAACTGGGCCAGGGCCCGCTCGCCGCGGCCCAGCCAGCCGGCCGCCAGGAGGCCGACGCCGACGTGCGCGGCGAGCAGCAGCCAGGCGGTCGCCGGATCGGCGTGGGCCAGCAGGGCCGCCGGCCGGTCGGTGTCCGTGCCGGTCATACGGGCCAGCGGGGTGCCGACGGCCGTGCCGTTGCCGCACAGCACGTCCCAGCCGACCGAACGCAGCGGCCCGGCGACCGGGCCGCCGGCGGGGCCGTAGCAGACCTGCTGGCCAGTGGTGAAGACGGTGTCGGCGGCCAGCTCCAGCGGGATCAGCAGGGTGGCGATCCGCCCGAAGCCGCGCTCGCGGCCGGACAGGGCGTAGGCGAGCAGGAACACGGCGGCCGCGACGACGGCCACCGTGTTCAGCGGCAGCGGGACCCGGGACAGCAGCACGTGCGACGTGGTGCCGAGCGTCACGACCACGCCCGTGAACAGCGCCGCGCGCAGGGCTCTGAGCTGGGTCCCGGATATGTCCATAGCGAATGAAGAGTGTGTCACGTGGGCCGGTAAAGGGTCCTTAAAAGGACCCTGTGAGCGGCCGCCTTGTCACAGACCCGGAATCCGGCCGTTGCGGAACAAATCCAGGAAGATCTGGTGATCGGCACGCGCGCGGGCGCCGTAGCCGTGGGCGAAGTCCACGAGCAGCGGTGCGAAGCCCTCCTCGTCGGCCGCGATCACCGCGTCGATGGCGCGCTCGGTGGAGAACGGCACCAGGGACTCGCCCGAGGTGTCGTCCGCCGCCGCGTGCATGGTGGCGGTGGCCCGGCCGAGGTCGGCGACCACCTGCGCGATCTCCTCCGGGTCGTCGATGTCGCCCCAGTCCAGGTCGACGGCGTACGGCGACACCTCGGCGACCAGCTGCCCGGCGCCGTCCAGCTCGGTCCAGCCCAGCCACGGGTCGGCGTGCGCCTGCAGGGCGCGCTGGGAGATCACCGTGCGGTGGCCCTCGTGCTGGAAGTAGTCGCGGATCGCCGCGTCCGTGATGTGCCGGGAGACGGCCGGGGTCTGGGCCTGCTTGATGTAGATCACGACATCGTTCTCCAGGGCGTCGCTGTGGCCCTCGAGGAGGATGTTGTACGACGGCAGCCCGGCCGAGCCGATGCCGATGCCCCGGCGGCCCACGACGTCCTTCACGCGGTAGGAGTCCGGGCGGGCCAGGGAGGAGTCCGGCAGCGTCTCCAGATAGCCGTCGAAGGCGGCGAGCACCTTGTAGCGGGTGGCCGCGTCCAGCTCGATGGAGCCGCCGCCCGGCGCGAAGCGGCGCTCGAAGTCACGGATCTCCGTCATGGAGTCCAGCAGCCCGAACCGGGTCAGCGAGCGGGCGTCACGCAGCGCGTCCAGCAGCGGACCCTGCGCGGTGTCCAGGGTGAAGGGCGGCACCTCGTCGCTCTTGGCGCCGGTGGCCAGAGCGTGGACGCGCTCCCGGTAGGCGGCGGCGTAGACCGTCACCAGCTCGGTGATCTGGACGTCGCTCAGGGCCTTGGCGTAGCCGATGAGGGCGATGGAGGCGGCGAAGCGCTTGAGGTCCCAGGTGAAGGGGCCGACGTAGGCCTCGTCGAAGTCGTTGACGTTGAAGACCAGACGGCCGTTCGAATCCATGTACGTGCCGAAGTTCTCCGCGTGCAGGTCGCCGTGGATCCACACCCGCGAGGTGCGCTCGTCCAGGTACGGGCCGCTGATCCCCCTGCCGCCGCCCCACCCGGTGTTCTCGCTGTCCAGGTCGTGGTAGAAGAGGCAGGCCGTACCCCGGTAGAAGGCGAAGGCCGAGGCCGCCATCTTGCGGAACTTCACGCGGAACGCGGCCGGGTCGGCGGCCAGCAGCTCGCCGAAGGCGGTGTCG
The DNA here is from genome assembly GCF_032658145.1 of Streptomyces sp. MK7. Lineage (NCBI taxonomy): Bacteria > Bacillati > Actinomycetota > Actinomycetes > Kitasatosporales > Streptomycetaceae > Streptomyces > Streptomyces sp. MK7. The sequence goes on along the minus strand of NZ_JAVACL010000005.1, from coordinate 105,802 downwards.
AAGACGGAGAGGATCTCCTCGCCGCGCTGCTCGTCGCTGAGCTGGGGGACCGACATCGCTGGGTGCCTCCTGGTACGGGTGGTACGAGACGTATGGACTGATCCTTCGCGGATCCTCCCTCACCCCAACGTCCGGCGGGGCGGGGGAGTGCCCGCGTTTCTCCTCGCACGAAGGTACGCGGCGGACGGCTCCGAGTGTCAGTGCCGGGGCATAGACTTCGACGCTGTCCCCCAGACTGTCCGCAGCCCGTCGCCCAGAGTTCTCCTTGGAGGCCGAAGCCGTGTCGAAGCCGCCGTTCACGCACCTGCACGTCCACACCCAGTACTCGCTGCTGGACGGTGCCGCGCGGCTGAAGGACATGTTCAACGCGTGCAACGAGATGGGCATGACGCACATCGCCATGTCCGACCACGGCAACCTCCACGGGGCGTACGACTTCTTCCACTCCGCGAAGAAGGCCGGAATCACCCCGATCATCGGGATCGAGGCCTATGTCGCCCCCGAGTCCCGGCGCAACAAGCGCAAGATCCAGTGGGGCCAGCCGCACCAGAAGCGGGACGATGTCTCCGGTTCGGGTGGTTACACCCACAAGACGATGTGGGCCGTGAACAGCACCGGCCTGCACAACCTCTTCCGCCTCTCCTCGGACGCCTACGCCGAGGGCTGGCTGCAGAAGTGGCCGCGCATGGACAAGGAGACCATCGCCCAGTGGTCCGAGGGCATCGTCGCCTCCACCGGCTGCCCTTCCGGCGAGGTGCAGACCCGGCTGCGCCTCGGCCAGGAAGAGGAGGCCCTCAAGGCCGCCGCCGACTACCAGGACATCTTCGGCAAGGACCACTACTTCCTGGAGCTGATGGACCACGGCATCGAGATCGAGCACCGGGTCCGTCAGGGCCTCCTCGACATCGGCAAGAAGCTCGGCATCCCGCCCCTGGTCACCAATGACTCGCACTACACGTACGCGCACGAGGCGGGCGCCCACGACGCCCTGCTGTGCATCCAGACCGGCAAGAACCTCTCCGACCCCGACCGCTTCAAGTTCGACGGCACCGGCTACTACCTGAAGTCCACGGACGAGATGTACGCCATCGACTCCTCGGACGCCTGGCAGGAGGGCTGCGCCAACACGCTCCTGGTGGCCGAGATGGTCGACACCACGGGCATGTTCGAGAAGCGCGACCTCATGCCCAGGTTCGACATCCCCGAGGGCTACACCGAGGTCACCTGGTTCAAGGAGGAGGTCCGCCGCGGCATGGAGCGCCGCTACCCGGGCGGCATCCCCGAGGACCGCCAGAAGCAGGCCGACTACGAGATGGACGTCATCATCTCGATGGGCTTCCCCGGCTACTTCCTCGTGGTCGCCGACTTCATCATGTGGGCCAAGAACAACGGCATCGCGGTCGGCCCCGGCCGTGGTTCGGCCGCCGGTTCGATCGTCGCCTACGCCATGGGCATCACCGACCTCGACCCGATCCCGCACGGTCTGATCTTCGAGCGGTTCCTCAACCCCGAGCGCATCTCCATGCCCGACGTCGACATCGACTTCGACGAGCGCCGGCGCGTCGAGGTGATCAGGTACGTGACCGAGAAGTACGGCGCCGACAAGGTCGCCATGATCGGCACCTACGGCACCATCAAGGCCAAGAACGCGATCAAGGACTCCGCGCGCGTGCTCGGCTACCCGTACGCGATGGGCGACCGGATCACCAAGGCCATGCCCGCCGACGTCCTCGGCAAGGGCATCCCGCTGTCCGGTATCACCGACCCCGAGCACCCCCGCTACTCGGAGGCCGGCGAGGTCCGCTCGATGTACGAGAACGAGCCGGACGTGAAGAAGGTCATCGACACCGCACGCGGCGTGGAGGGCCTGGTGCGGCAGATGGGCGTGCACGCGGCCGGCGTGATCATGTCCAGCGAGACCATCACCGAGCACGTCCCGGTCTGGGTCAGGCACACCGACGGCGTGACCATCACGCAGTGGGACTACCCGAGCTGTGAGTCGCTCGGCCTGCTGAAGATGGACTTCCTGGGCCTGCGCAACCTCACGATCATGGACGACGCCGTGAAGATGGTGAAGTCCAACAAGGGGATCGACATCGATCTCCTCAGCCTGCCGCTGGACGACCCCACGACCTTCGACCTGCTCCAGCGCGGCGACACCCTCGGCGTCTTCCAGTTCGACGGCGGCCCCATGCGCTCCCTGCTGCGCCTGATGAAGCCCGACAACTTCGAGGACATCTCCGCCGTCTCGGCCCTGTACCGGCCGGGCCCGATGGGCATGAACTCCCACACCAACTACGCGCTGCGCAAGAACGGCCAGCAGGAGATCACGCCGATCCACCCCGAGCTGGAGGCGCCGCTCAAGGAGGTCCTGGACGTCACCTACGGCCTGATCGTCTACCAGGAGCAGGTGCAGAAGGCCGCCCAGATCATCGCCGGCTACTCGCTCGGCGAGGCCGACATCCTCCGCCGCGTGATGGGCAAGAAGAAGCCCGAGGAACTGGCGAAGAACTTCACCATCTTCCAGGAGGGCGCGCGCAAGAACGGCTACAGCGACGAGGCCATCCAGGCCCTGTGGGACGTGCTGGTCCCCTTCGCCGGCTACGCCTTCAACAAGGCGCACTCCGCCGCGTACGGCCTGGTCTCGTACTGGACGGCCTACCTCAAGGCCAACCACCCCGCCGAGTACATGGCGGCCCTGCTGACCTCCGTCAAGGACGACAAGGACAAGTCGGCGATCTACCTCAACGAGTGCCGCCGCATGGGCATCCGGGTGCTCCCGCCGAACGTCAACGAGTCCGAGGCCAACTTCGCCGCCCAGGGCGACGACGTGATCCTCTTCGGCCTGTCGGCCGTCCGTAACGTCGGCACCAACGTCGTCGAGTCGATCATCAAGTCCCGCAAGGCCAAGGGGAAGTACGCCTCCTTCCCCGACTACCTCGACAAGGTCGAGGCCGTGGTCTGCAACAAGCGCACCACGGAATCGCTGATCAAGGCCGGCGCCTTCGACACCATGGGGCACACCCGCAAGGGCCTGACCGCGCAGTACGAGCCGATGATCGACAACGTGGTCGCGGTCAAGCGCAAGGAGGCCGAGGGCCAGTTCGACCTCTTCGGCGGGATGGGCGAGGAGACCAGCAGCGAGCCCGGCTTCGGACTCGACGTGGAGTTCTCCACCGACGAGTGGGACAAGACCTATCTGCTCGCCCAGGAGCGGGAGATGCTCGGCCTGTACGTCTCCGACCACCCGCTCTTCGGCCTGGAGCATGTGCTCGCCGACAAGGCCGACGCCGGTATCGCCCAGCTCACCGGCGGCGAGCACGCCGACGGCGCGGTCGTCACCATCGGCGGCATCATCTCCGGCCTGCAGCGCAAGATGACCAAGCAGGGCAACGCCTGGGCGATCGCCACCGTCGAGGACCTGGCCGGCTCCATCGAGTGCATGTTCTTCCCGGCGACCTACCAGCTGGTGTCCACCCAACTCGTCGAGGACGCGGTCGTGTTCGTCAAGGGCCGCCTCGACAAACGCGAGGACGTGCCGCGCCTGGTCGCGATGGAGCTGATGGTCCCCGACCTGTCCAACGCGGGCACCAACGCGCCGGTGGTCCTCACCATCCCCGCCCTGAAGGTCACCCCGCCCATGGTCAGCCGCCTCGGCGAGATCCTCTCCCACCACAAGGGCGACAGCGAGGTGCGGATCAAGCTCCAGGGCCCGCGCAAGACGACGGTCCTGCGCCTGGACCGGCACCGCGTGAAGCCCGACCCCGCCCTCTTCGGCGACCTGAAGGTCCTGCTCGGCCCGTCCTGCTTGGCAGGCTGAGGCGGATCGTGGCAACCGGCGATCGCTGAAGGGCGAGTGAGCCGAAGGGGCGCGCCGGTGTCGAGAGGCCGAACGCGCGGAGGCGCGCAGCGCTGAGCACGATCGGGCTCTCGACACCGGCTGGAGCGCCCCGGAGGCGAACGAGCCACAAAAAAGAGGGGGCGTGCCCGTGGCCATCGGGCGCGCCCCCTCTTCGTCACCAGGTTCAGGGCTCAGTCAACAGCCCGGACGCCGGGCTTCAGTTGTGGCCGAAGCGCTTCTGACGGCCCTTGCGGGACATGTCCGTCGGATTGACCTGCGGGGCGTGGTGCTCGGGCTGCGACTCCGTCAGGGAGTGCTCCGTCTCCTGCGGGCCGTTCGCGGCCACGGACGCCTTCTGCCGGCTGCGGTCCTGCTTGCGGTTCTTGGCCATGGTGATCAGCCTCCTGTGGGGGATCTAGGGGCCAGGGCCGGGACCAGATTCACATATGCTGACAATGAACGCATGTCGGATAATTACCGTACGTAACAAGGGTCATCGAACTCCAAGCCCTCGAAACGCCACGCCGAAGATCGAGTTCGGGACGTTAACCCCGGCGCGGTCGGGCAGACTCGAACCAAGCCCGAACCAAGCCCGAAGCAAACCCGAAGCAAACCCCGAAGCTCCAAGCCCGAAGCAACCTCCCGGAAAGAGGGTGGAACGCGTGGACCGCTGCATCGTCCTGGTGGACGCCGGGTATCTGCTGGGGGCCGCCGCGAGCCTCCTCGCCGGGGAGCCGTCGCGGTCCCGGATCACCGTCGACCACACCGCGCTCATCCAGGGCCTGCGCGAACAGGCCGAGTCCGACACCGAGCGCCCCCTGCTGCGCATCTACTGGTTCGACGGCGCCCCCGACCGCGTCCCGCAGCCCGAGCACCGCAGGCTCCGCGTGATGCCACGGGTGACCGTCCGGCTGGGCGCGCTGACCCGCAGCGACGGCCGCTGGGCGCAGAAGGGCGTGGACGCCGCGATGCACGCCGAACTGACCGAGCTGGCCCGCAACCGCGCCTGCTCCGACGTCGTCCTCGTCACCGGCGACGGCGACCTGCTGCCCGGCATGATGGCCGCCAAGGAGCACGGTGTCGCCGTCCACCTGTGGGCCGTACAGGCCGCCGACGGCGACTACAACCAGTCCGAGGACCTGGTCGCCGAGGCCGACGAGCGGCGCGTCCTGGACCGTACGTGGATCACCAAGGCCGTACAGGCCAAGGAGTTCGGCGGCATCTGCGCGCCGCCGCCCGCGCCCCGCCCCGAGATCGCCGCGATCCTCTCCGCGCCGCTGCCCGAGTCCTCCCTGTCCCAGGCCGCCGAGCGCCCCGCCGAGGAGCGCCCGCACCCCGCCGCCGCGGGCGCGCGGGGCGGCACCGAGGAGCGGATGCCCCCCAAGGGCGTCCCCACCCCCAAGGACCTCGCCACCCTGCGCGCCCCCGGCGCGCATCCCGCCCAGCACCCCACCACCGCCACCCTGCGCTGGTCCTCCGACAAGGGCTGGGTCGACCGATCCGGCGTGGCCGCGGAGCCCCCCGAGGCCGCCTCCATGCCGACCCTCGCCCAGCTGACCACGGCCGAGCAGCGGTGGGCGGACCGGGAGGAGGACATCACGACCGTCGGCGGCGACCCGTACGAGGTCGGGCAGGTCTTCGCGCGGCGCTGGGTGGAGCGGCTGGGCGACCCGAGCCATCTGCAGAAGCTGTCGTCGATGTACCCGCGCGTCCCGCACCGCATCGACGGCGAGCTGCTGCGCTACGCCGCCCGGTTCGGGCTGCTCGCGCACAAGGACGACCAGATCGACGAGCACGACCGGTACGCCATCCGGGCCGGCTTCTGGCGGGAGATCGACGTACGCACGGGCACCGAGCACGCCCCGGCGGTCGACTGAGCGGGCGACCGGGTCCCGGACGGGCGGCGGTTCGTCCCGGACGGACGGCACGGAGGGACCGGGAGAGGTCGCCCCAAGGGCGAGTAAAGCCCACGGACCCCGTAGTCTCGTCCTTTGTGAGTACGCGCGCGGCACAGGCACTTCGGCACGGGGACGACGTCGTGTGCGCGGTGCGCGGACTGACCAAGACCTACCCGGCGGCCCGCGGCCGGCGCGGCACCCCCGGCACGCCCGAGGTGCGCGCCACCGACGACGTCGCACTCGACGTCCGGCGCGGCGAGATCTTCGGGCTGCTCGGCCCGAACGGCGCCGGCAAGTCCACCCTCGTACGGCAGCTGACCGGCCTGATGCGCCCCGACCGCGGCACCGTCGAGATCCTGGGCCACGACATCGTGGCGCACCCCGAGCGGGCCGCGCGGATCCTCGCCTACCTCGGGCAGGAGTCCACCGCCCTCGACGAGCTGACCGTCTCGCTGGCCGCCGAGACCACCGGGCGGCTGCGCGGCCTGGACGTCCGGCGGGCGCGGGCCGAACGGGACGCCGTCCTCGACGAACTGGGCCTCGCGCCGATCGCCGGCCGTCCGCTGAAGAAGCTCTCCGGCGGCCAGCGGCGGCTTGCCTGCTTCGCCGCGGCGCTGGTCGGCGAGCGCCCCCTGCTCGTGCTGGACGAACCGACCACCGGCATGGACCCGGTGGCCCGGCGTGCGGTGTGGTCCGCCGTGGACCGGCGGCGCGCCGAGTACGGCACCACCGTCCTGCTGGTCACCCACAACGTCATCGAGGCCGAGACCGTCCTCGACCGGGTCGCCGTCCTGGACCGGGGCCGGGTCATCGCCTGCGACACCCCGGCCGGGCTCAAGGAACAGGTCTCCGGCGAGGTACGGGTCGAACTGGTGTGGCGGGACAGGGCGCCCCTGGAGGTGCCGGAGGTCGCCGCGCTGCGGGACCGGGCCGCGGAGTCCGGGCGCCGCTGGACGCTGCGGCTCGCCCCCGAGGAGGCCCGCGCCGCCGTCGCCACGGTCACCGGCGGTGCCGCCTTCGCCGCGCTGGACGACTTCACCCTCGCCACGCCCAGCCTGGAGGACGTCTATCTGGCGCTGGGCGGCGCCGCCCGGCAGGGGCTGGTGAAGGCGTGAGCGGCACTGGACTACGCCCTGGCGGACGTAGGGGAGAGGAGCAGTTCGACATGAGCGTCGTATCCGCCGGCGCACCGGCCGGCACGACTCCCGTGCGGGACGGCGCCACGGCCGTACAGGGCGGCGGCGCCGGCCGGGCCGCGGCCGCCGCCCTCGGGCCGCGGGCACGGCTGTGGCCGTCCCTGGCGGCCGTGTACCGGGCCCAGCTGTCCCGGGCGCGGGTCGCGCGCATCCCGCTGCTGTTCGTGGCGACCTTCCAGTCCGTCGGCATCATGATCATGATGAGGGGTGTGGTCAGCGGCGGCGGTGAGGCCCGCTCCGTGGTGGCCGGTGCGTCGATCGTCGTCGTCGCCTACGTCGCCCTGAACCTGCTCGCACAGTACTTCGGCCAGCTGCGGGCCAGCGGCGGGCTCGACCACTACGCGACGCTGCCGGTGCCGCCGGCGGCCGTGGTGCTGGGCGCGGCGGCCGCGTACGCGTCCTTCACCGTGCCCGGCACGCTGATCACCGCGGTCTTCGGCTGCCTGCTGTTCGGGCTGCCGCTGGGCAATCTGTGGGTGCTGGTGGCGGTGATCCCGCTCGCGGGCGCCGCGCTCTCCGGGCTGGGCGCCACCTGCGGGCTGCTCGCGCCGCGGCCGGAGCATGCCACCCTGCTCGGTCAGCTGGGCATGTCGGCGGCCCTGCTGCTGGGCGTGCTGCCGCCCGACCACATGCCGGGGATCGTAAGGCTCGCGCGCGATCTGCTGCCGTCGACGTACGGAGTGGAGGCGTACGCGCGCACCTTCTCGGCCCGGCCCGACTGGGTGTACGTCGGCGTGGACATGGCCGTGTGCGCCGCGGTCGGGGTGATCTCGCTGGCCGTGGCCACGTGGGCGTATCGCCGGGCGGCCGTCCGGTGACGCGGCTGACAGACTCACCTGGCACGATGACAGGGTGACCTCACCGTTGACTCCACCACCACCGCCGCACCGGCGGCCCGCACAGCCCTCCCGGTCCGGCGAGGCCGAGCGGCAGTCCTGGCAGCTGCCCGCCCCGGGAGCCGACGTGACCGGACCGACCGGAGCGACGGGAACCGCGTACGGACCGGACGGACAGGACGGACAGGACGGTCCCGGGATGAAGACCGAAGTCCGGGAAGCCGCCGTGATCACGGTGGCCGTGACGCTCGGCGGTGTGCTGATGGGCCTGCTGTGGCTGTGGCTGGCGCCGCGGGTGCCGCTCGTCGGGGACGTCACCGGGAACAGCTGGGTGGTCTACCTCAAGGACTCCGAGGGCGAGCAGGCGATCGGCGTGGACGGAACGTTCACGCTGCTGGCGCTGGTCTTCGGGGTGCTCAGCGCGGTGGCCGTCTTCCTCGTGCGGCGGCGCGGGGGCGTGCCGCTGGTGGTGGCGCTGTGCGTCGGGGGGTTGCTCGGGGCGGTGCTGGCGTGGCGGCTGGGGGTGTGGCTCGGGCCCCAGCGGGATGTGATCGCTCATGCGCAGGCCGTGGGCAAGGGGGTGACGTTCTCGGCGCCGCTGAAGCTGGGGGCGAAGGGGGCGCTGCTGGCTTGGCCGTTGGCCGCGCTGGTGGTGCATCTCGGGATGACGGCGCTGTTCGGGCCGCGGGATCCGGAGGGGTACGAGGAGTCCGTCGCGGCGTAGGTTTTCGACAGCGCGCGGCTGCGGGCAGCGGCACCCCTCGAGCGGGGGCCGGCTGGGTCAGTTGCGGCCGATCGGGGCCAGGACCGCCTCCGTCAGCTTGGCCAGGTCCTCCGGGGTCAGTTCGACCTCCAGGCCTCTGCGGCCCGCCGAGACGCAGATGGTGGGGTGGGCCGTGGCGGAGGCGTCGAGGACCGTGGGGAGTTTCTTGCGCTGGCCGAGGGGGCTGATGCCGCCGCGGACGTAGCCCGTGGTGCGTTCCGCGAGGGCCGGGTCGGCCATGGCCGCGCGCTTGCCGCCGACCGCCGAGGCCAGGGCCTTGAGGTCCAGGGAGCCCGCGACCGGGACCACGGCCACCGTCAGCGCCCCGTCGACGTCCGCGACGAGCGTCTTGAACACCCGTTCCGGAGAGACCCCCATCGCCTCGGCCGCCTCCTCGCCGTAGGACGGGTGGGACGGGTCGTGGTCGTAGGCGTGGACGGTGTAGTCGACGCCCGCCGCGGTCAGGGCCACCGTCGCGGGCGTTCCTCCGGACTGCTGCTGCTTCTTCGCCTTCTTCGCCATCCGTGCCTGTTCTCCCTCAGTTGAAGCTCGTCGGGCCGCGCGTCAGGTCCGGCGCCGGCAACGACGGCAGACTACGGATGATCGCCGTCTCCGAGCGAAGCAGTTTCAGCTCGTCACGCAGCCGCGAGGAGGTGTCGGGCGCCTGGAGCAGCCGCTGCTTCGTCGGTGTGTCCAGCACCATCGCCGCCGCCACCAGGTACGACACCACGCTCGGCTCGTCCGGCAGCTCCGCCCCCGTGGACAGCGACCGCTCCCGCGCGCCCGCCAGCCGCTTCTGGTACTGCCGGAAGGACCGCAGCACCCCCTGGGCCAGCGCGCCGGCCTCGTCGCCGGGCTCCTCGGTCAGCTCCTGGAGCTCCGCGGTGAGGAAGGGGCCGGAGGAGTCCACCGACAGCAGCCGTACCCGGGTCGTGCCGGTCGCCAGCACCTCGAAGGTGCCGTCGGCCCGCTCCCGTATGGTCGCCGCGTCGGCCACGCAGCCCACGCCGTGGAAGGCCCTGGCCGGGTCGGGGCCGAAGCCGGCCGCGGGCCCGCGTTCGGGCTGCGCCGTCGGATCGGGCATGCCGGGAGCGCTCGGTGCCACCTCGTGGCCGTCGCGGATCGCCACGACGGCGAACCGGCGCGGTGCGTCCTCGGGCGTCTTCAGCAGGGCGCGCATCATGGCGCGATAGCGCTCCTCGAAGACGTTCAACGGGAGCACGAGCCCCGGGAACAGCACCGAGTTCAGCGGGAAGAGGGGGAGCCGGACGGTCGTCACGGCGCAAAAGCCTAATGGTCGCGTGAGTGGGCCCGTCCGCCGCGCTCACTTTTTCGGGGATGCCGGGGCGGCCCGGCGAGCGGTGCCGCGCGCACGTCGGCGCGCAGTCTCAGGAACAGGCCCAGCGGATCGTCCGACACCCGGTCCCAGGGGAAGGACGTGGCGTACGGGCCGGTGAGGCGCAGTTGCACACGGGCGTCCTCTCGGCGGTCGAGCCGGATCAGGACGTAGGCGAGCAGGTTGCGGATCTCCGCCGGCCAGGGCGTGGCCGCGGGGAGCCGGACGGAGAGCTCGACCGCCCGGTCCGCCGCCGCGTCCAGTCGCTCGCGCGGCACCTCGGGCCCGCAGCCGTCGGTCAGGTAGGAGAAGGCGGCCCGCACGGGCAGGGCCTGCACCAGTGAGTCGGCGGGGGCGTCCTGGGCGGCCAGGTCGGCGAAGTCGAAGCACTCGCGGTGGGAGCCGTGCCAGGAGGCGGCCAGGTACCGCAGGGCCGCCACATGGCAGCCGTGGTGGTGCGGGGCGCGGCGGACCGCGGCCTCCCACAGCTCCCCGAAGTAGGTGTGCCCGGCGTGGCTGCCGCGCGCGTGGTCCAGCGCGACCCGCCACGGCACCGGATCCCGGCCGTCGGCGCGGGCGGCGGCCGTGATCAGCGGGCTGACCTCGCGCAGCAGCTCGGCCCGGCCCGGCGAGGGCCAGGCGCGGTCCACGGCGAGCTGGGCCGCGACCAGCAGCGCGTCCGGATCGTGCGGGGCGGCGGCGCGCCAGGCGTCCAGCCACTCGGCGCGGGAGCGCGCGAACGCGGCCAGCCGCTGCGCGTACCGGTCGCGGTGCTCCCACTCGGCCCGCTCCCGGGTGGCGGCGAGCAGCGCTGCGGCGGGCCCGTACCTGCCCTGGGCGGCGGCGACCAGCGCAGGACCCAGCCGCTCGTCGGGCGCGTCGAGCAGCACCTCGTCGTCGGCGGGGAGCACCTCGTCGTCGGCGGGGAGCACCTCGTCGTCGGCGGGGAGCCCGGCGACGGGGAGGGGCACGGTTCTTGTCATCCGGGTGGGGCGGATGAAGGGGGGAAGCAGAGCCATGGTGTCGACCATTGAAAGTCCGCAGGTCGGGGACGCGCCAGAGGGCCGGGGCAAGCCGGGGAAAGTTGTACGCCGGAGGGTCAAGGTCAAGTAAAAAGGTGAGACTTCAACAATGTCTCTCGGGTGCCGCTCGCAGCAGCGCCGGCAGTGCCGGCAGGCTCCGCGGGCCCCTACCCCCGCCGCAGCAGCCGGGTCGCGCCCGCCGCCACCGTCGTGGCCAGGGTCCAGCCGAGCAGGACCAGCGCCGCCGCCAGCCACTGCCAGGCGCCGCTCAGCTGCCACTGGCCGGCCTGGCCCAGGTCGACGACCGGCAGCAGCAGGTCCAGCGCGAACAGGGCGGGGTTCCACTGCGGATGCTGGCCGGGGGTGACCGGGGGGTGGGCGGCGTGCGCGAAGGCGAGCGAGCCGGCCGCCCACAGCACCGCCATCCACACCGCGGCCCGGCCCGGCCGGTACCCGTAGGCCACCGTGCCGTCCTGGACGTACCCCCAGAGCTTGCCGGCCGGCGGCAGGGTCTCGCGGCGGCGGCGCTGCTTGGCGAGCAGCACCTCGCGCGCGTCCTCGTCCTCGCCGGCCTCGCGCAGCACCGCGGCCAGCCGCTCGTACGGCTCCGGGTTGTACTCGGCGGTCGCCGCCGCCACCCAGTTCAGCCGCTCGGCCAGCGGGAACGGGCCGCGCGGCACCAGGTTGCCGTAGACGAAGCCGCCCATGTGCAGACCGCCCGGGCCGGGCCAGCTGGTCGCCCGGTCGACGAGGGTGACGATCCGCGCGCCGGACAGCAGCACCTGGCCGCGCTGCGGCCGCTCCCCGAGAAAGCGCAGCTCGGGGGCCTGTATCCGGCGCAGCGACAGCACTTGGTCGTCGCTGAAGGTGAACCGGGCCCGGTCCAGGTCGACCGCGTCGCCGAACCGCCCGTCGTCCAGCCGCACCCCGCCCTGGCTCTCGAAGTTCTCGATCCGCGTCCCGCGCGCCGGGGTCACCCCGCTCGGCGCGCTGCCGACCCCGGCCGGCGTGAGGTACAGCGTGCGCTCCACGGTCAGCTGCGGCGCGTTCAGTGCCCAGGGCGTGTACGGGCTGGCGAGTTTCGCACCGCGCAGGCTCAGCGACACGCCGATCTTCGCGCCGCGCAGGCTGATCTCGCCGTGCGACCGGAGCAGCTCCGCCTGGAGGTCCTGGCCCACCGTCATCCCGTCCGCGGAGACCGACCGGCCGGTGCGGTCGCGGTGCACGACCGCCTGGTTGAGCAGCAGGTCCGTGCCGATGTGCGCGTCGGTGAGCCGTATGCCGCCCAGGAAGCGGCAGCGGGGTAAGTGCAGGTCGCCCTCGGTGCGCACCCGGGCCGCCTCCAGCCGGGGCACCGAGCAGTCCACCAGCCGCACGGTCGTGAAGTGCGCCTCCGGCAGCCGTACCTCCTGCTCGAACCGACAGCCCTTCAGCTCCACGTACGGCACCACCGTGCCCCCGGCCAGGTCCACGGTCCCCGCGATCCGCAGCCCGGTCAGCTTCAGGGACGACACCCGCCCGGCGAGCGCGGGCGGGCCGTCCAGCAGCAGCCAGCACACGACCCGCGCCCGGACCGTCCGCTCGCGCCCCCAGGGATGCCCGCCGTGCGGATCGTCCACCGCCGCGTCCCCGCTGCGCAGGTCGTACACGCTGCCGTTGCGGAAGGCCTGCCACATCCCGGCCTCGACATCGGTCAGGTCGTCCGGCAGGTCCCCGGCCCGACCGCCGGTCCCCTCGGTCACAGATCTTCCCTTCTTCACCGACTACTCGCGGGTTCGGTCGTTTCGTACAACCGGTGATGCCCGTTGTGTGACGAACTGAACGCGCAAAGTGAATGGAGTCTTCCGCACCGATGGCGGACCCCCGGACACCGCGATCCGGGTGGTTCTGTATCAGCCATTGATACGGGCGCACGGGGCTCGTGTGCGGTCTGAGAGAATTGGAACCGTGCTGCAATTTCTCCCTATGGCCCGAATCGATCTGCGCGGCGACGCCCTTCCCGAGGGCCCCGCCCTGCGCGACCTGCTGCCCCGAGCCGACTTCGACGTCGCGGCCGCCCTGGAGAAGGTGCGCCCGATCTGCGAGGCCGTGCATCATCGCGGCGACGCGGCGCTGATCGACTTCGCCGAGAAGTTCGACGGTGTACGGCTGGAATCCGTCCGGGTCCCGGCCCAGGCTCTCAAGGACGCGCTGGAGCAGCTGGACCCCGCCGTGCGCGCCGCCCTGGAGGAGTCCATCCACCGCGCCCGCCTGGTCCACCGCGAGCAGCGCCGCACCACCCGCACCACCCAGGTCGTGCCCGGCGGCACGGTGACCGAGAAGTGGGTGCCGGTGGAGCGCGTCGGGCTGTACGCGCCCGGCGGCCGCTCGGTCTACCCCTCCTCCGTGGTCATGAACGTCGTCCCCGCGCAGGAGGCCGGCGTTCCGTCCATCGCGCTCGCCTCCCCGGCCCAGGCCGAGTTCGGCGGCCTGCCGCACCCGACGATCCTCGCCGCCTGCGCCCTGCTCGGCGTCGACGAGGTGTACGCCGCCGGCGGCGCCACCGCCGTGGCGATGTTCGCCCACGGGACCGAGTCCTGCCCGCCCGCGAACATGGTCACCGGCCCCGGCAACATCTGGGTCGCCGCCGCCAAGCGGTACTTCACCGGCAAGATCGGCATCGACGCGGAGGCCGGCCCCACCGAGATCGCCGTCCTCGCCGACGCCACGGCCGACCCGGTGCACGTCGCCTCCGACCTGATCAGCCAGGCCGAGCACGACCCGCTGGCCGCCGCCGTCCTCGTCACCGACTCCGTCGAGCTCGCGGACGCGGTGGCCAAGGAGCTGGAGCCGCAGGTCGCGGCCACCAAGCACATCGAGGACCGGATCCGCCCGGCCCTGTCCGGCAAGCAGTCCGCGATCGTCCTGGTCGACGGCGTCGACGAGGGCCTGCGCGTGGTCGACGCCTACGGCGCGGAGCACCTGGAGATCCAGACGGCCGACGCGGCGGCGGTCGCCGACCGCGTCCGCAACGCCGGCGCGATCTTCATCGGCCCCTGGGCGCCGGTCTCCCTCGGCGACTACGCGGCAGGCTCCAACCACGTGCTGCCCACCGGCGGCTGCGCCTGCCACTCCTCCGGCCTGTCCGTGCAGTCCTTCCTGCGCGGCATCCACATCGTCGACTACACGAAGGACGCCCTCGCCGAGGTCGCGCACCACGTGGTGACGCTGGCGGAGGCCGAGGACCTGCCCGCGCACGGCGCGGCGATCAAGGCGAGGTTCGGCTGGAAGGTGCCCGAGAGCAAGTGAGCGACGTGAGGATCGACGATCTTCCCGTACGGGACGAACTGCGCGGCAAGTCCCCCTACGGCGCGCCCCAGCTGGACGTCCCCGTACGGCTGAACACCAACGAGAACCCCTACCCGCTGCCGGAGCCGCTCGTCGAGCGGATCACCGAGCGGGTGCGCGAGGCGGCCCGCGGCCTGAACCGCTACCCGGACCGGGACGCGGTCGAGCTGCGCACCGAACTCGCCAAGTACCTGACGAAGACCGGCGGCCACCCGGTCGGCGTCGAGAACGTCTGGGCGGCCAACGGCTCCAACGAGGTCATCCAGCAACTGTTGCAGGCCTTCGGCGGTCCCGGCCGCACCGCGGTCGGCTTCGAGCCGTCGTACTCGATGCACGCGCTCATCGCGCGCGGCACCGGCACCGGCTGGATCTCCGGGCCCCGGGGCGAGGACTTCACGATCGACCTCGCCGCCGCCGAGAAGGCGATCGCCGAGCACAAGCCGGACGTCGTCTTCATCACCACCCCCAACAACCCCACCGGCAACGCGGTCGCTCCCGAGACGGTCCTCGCCCTGTACGAGGCCGCCCAGGCGGCGAAGCCGTCCATGGTGATCGTCGACGAGGCGTACATCGAGTTCAGCCACGGCGCCTCGCTGCTGCCGCTGCTGCAGGGCCGGCCGTACCTGGTGATCTCGCGCACCATGTCGAAGGCGTTCGGCGCGGCCGGCCTGCGCCTGGGCTATCTCGCCGCGCACCCGGCGGTCGTGGACGCCGTCCAGCTGGTCCGGCTGCCCTACCACCTGTCGGCGATCACCCAGGTCACCGCGCTGGCCGCGCTCGAGCACACCGACACGCTGCTGAAGTACGTCGAGCAGCTCAAGAGCGAGCGGGACCGGCTGGTCGGCGAGCTGCGGGCGATCGGCTACGACGTCACGGAGTCGGACGCGAACTTCATCCAGTTCGGCCGGTTCGCCGACGCCCACGAGACCTGGCGGAAGATCCTCGACCGGGGCGTCCTGGTCCGGGACAACGGCGTACCGGGCTGGCTGCGGGCGACGGCCGGGACCCCGGCGGAGAACGACGCGTTCCTCGATGCGGTGCGCGATCTGAAGAAGGAACAGGAGTCAAGCGGATGAGCCGCGTCGGGCGCGTGGAGCGCACCACCAAGGAGACCTCGGTCCTCGTCGAGATCGACCTCGACGGCACCGGCAAGACCGACATCGCCACCGGCGTCGGCTTCTACGACCACATGCTCGACCAGCTCGGCCGGCACGGTCTGTTCGACCTGACCGTGAAGACCGACGGCGACCTGCACATCGACTCCCACCACACCATCGAGGACACCGCCCTCGCGCTGGGCGCCGCCTTCAGGCAGGCGCTCGGCGACAAGGTGGGCATCTACCGCTTCGGCAACTGCACGGTCCCGCTGGACGAGTCCCTCGCCCAGGTCACCGTCGACCTCTCCGGCCGCCCGTACCTGGTCCACACCGAGCCGGAGAACATGGCGCCGATGATCGGCGAGTACGACACGACCATGACCCGGCACATCCTGGAGTCCTTCGTCGCCCAGGCACAGATCGCCCTCCACGTGCACGTGCCCTACGGGCGCAACGCGCACCACATCGTGGAGTGCCAGTTCAAGGCCCTCGCCCGGGCGCTGCGGTACGCCTCCGAGCGGGACCCGCGCGCGGCCGGCATCCTCCCGTCCACGAAGGGCGCGCTGTAGAGCATGAACGGCCTGTCCACCATCCTGATCGTCGTCGGCCTCTTCCTGGTCGGCGGCATCGTCTCCTTCGTCAAGCAGAAGATGCCGAGGAGCCTGATCGTGCTCCTGTCCATCGGCGCCGCGATGTGCCTCGTCGCGGGCGTGATGCGGCTGGAGGTGTGGAGCTGATGAGCAGCCCGAAGAAGGTCGTCGTCTTCGACTACGGCTTCGGGAACGTCCGCTCCGCCGAGCGCGCCCTGGCCCGCACCGGCGCCGAGGTCGAGATCACCCGTGACTTCGACGCGGCGATGAACGCCGACGGCCTGCTGGTGCCGGGCGTCGGCGCCTTCGCCGCCTGCATGCGCGGCCTGAAGGAGGCCCGCGGCGACTGGGTCATCGACCGCCGGCTGTCCGGCGGACGCCCGGTCATGGGCATCTGCGTCGGCATGCAGATCCTCTTCGCGCGCGGCATCGAGCACGGCGTGGAGGCCGAGGGCCTGGACGAGTGGCCCGGCACCGTCGGGCCACTGGAGGCCGACGTGGTGCCCCACATGGGCTGGAACACCGTCGACGCGCCGGCCGACTCGGAGCTGTTCGCCGGCGTGGACACCGACGCCCGCTTCTACTTCGTGCACTCCTACGCCGTCCACGACTGGCAGCTTCAGACGAGCAACCCGGTGATGCACCCGCCCAAGGTCACCTGGGCCACGCACGGCAAGCCCTTCGTGGCGGCCGTCGAGAACGGCGCCCTGTGGGCCACCCAGTTCCACCCCGAGAAGTCCGGCGACGCCGGAGCGCAGC
This sequence comes from Streptomyces sp. MK7, assembly GCF_032658145.1. Classification (NCBI taxonomy): domain Bacteria; kingdom Bacillati; phylum Actinomycetota; class Actinomycetes; order Kitasatosporales; family Streptomycetaceae; genus Streptomyces; species Streptomyces sp. MK7. The sequence goes on along the minus strand of NZ_JAVACL010000005.1, from coordinate 89,137 downwards.
TGCTGAACAACTGGATCGGAACCCTGTGATGGCTTCGAAGCTCGAACTCCTCCCCGCCGTCGACGTCCGTGACGGCCAGGCCGTCCGCCTGGTGCACGGCGAGTCCGGGACCGAGACCTCCTACGGCTCCCCGCTGGAGGCGGCCCTGGCCTGGCAGCGGTCGGGCGCGGAGTGGCTGCACCTGGTCGACCTGGACGCCGCGTTCGGCACCGGCGACAACCGCGCGCTGATCGCCGAGGTCGCCAAGGCGATGGACATCAAGGTGGAGCTGTCCGGCGGCATCCGCGACGACGACACCCTCGCCGCCGCCCTGGCCACCGGCTGCACCCGCGTCAACCTCGGCACGGCCGCCCTGGAGACCCCCGAGTGGGTCGCCAAGGTCATCGCCGAGCACGGTGACAAGATCGCGGTCGGCCTGGACGTCCGCGGCACCACCCTGCGCGGCCGCGGCTGGACCCGGGACGGCGGCGATCTGTACGAGACGCTGGACCGTCTCGACAAGGAGGGCTGCGCCCGCTACGTCGTCACCGACATCGCCAAGGACGGCACGTTGCAGGGCCCCAACCTGGAGCTTCTCAAGAACGTCTGCGCGGCGACCGACCGCCCCGTGGTGGCCTCGGGCGGTGTCTCATCCCTGGACGACCTCCGGGCCATCGCCGACCTCGTCCCGCTCGGTGTCGAGGGCGCCATCGTAGGGAAGGCCCTGTACGCGAAGGCTTTCACTCTGGAAGAGGCCCTGGAGGCAGTGTCGTCATGACGTCCGATGCCGTACGGCGCGTGCAGAGCGGGGTTCCCTGGGAAGAGACGTTCGGCTTCGCACGCGCCGTGGCGGCGGGCGACCGTGTCCTGGTGGCGGGTACGACCGCCTTCCGGGGCGACGTACTGTACGGGGAGGGGGACCCGTACGAACAGGCCAAGGTGGCCTTCACCAGCGCGATCGAGGCGATCGGCGAGTTCGGGCTCGGTGTGGACTCGGTGATCCGTACGCGGATGTATCTGAGCCACGCGCGGGACGTGGACGACGTGGGCCGGGCCCACAAGGAGCTGTTCGACTCGGTCCGTCCGGCCGCGACCGTGCTGGTGGTGGAGGGCTTCGTCGACCCGCGCGTGCTGGTGTCGGTGGAGCTGGAAGCCTACAGAGGCTAGAAGACCCTCAGATTCTTGTTTCGTGTTCTTGTGTGTGCTGGTTGAGGAGCCGTGAAGTCATGACCCTGGCGGTCCGAGTCATTCCCTGCCTGGACGTGGACAACGGCCGGGTCGTCAAGGGCGTCAACTTCCAGAACCTGCGCGACGCGGGTGACCCCGTCGAGATGGCGAAGGTGTACGACGCCGAGGGCGCGGACGAGCTGACGTTCCTGGACATCACCGCGTCCTCGGGCGACCGGGAGACGACGTACGACGTGGTGCGCCGCACCGCCGAGCAGGTGTTCATCCCGCTGACGGTCGGCGGCGGCGTCCGCACGGCCGAGGACGTGGACCGGCTGCTGCGGGCGGGCGCGGACAAGGTGGGCGTCAACACGGCCGCGATCGCCCGCCCGGACCTGATCCGGGAGATCGCCGAACGCTTCGGCCGCCAGGTCCTGGTCCTGTCGGTCGACGCCCGCCGCACGCCGTCCGGCAGCTTCGAGGTGACCACCCACGGCGGCCGCCGCGGCACCGGCATCGACGCGGTGGAATGGGCGCACCGGGCGGCCGAGCTGGGCGCGGGCGAGATCCTGCTCAACTCCATGGACGCGGACGGCACGAAGGACGGCTACGACCTGGAGATGATCGCCGCCGTCCGCAAGCACGTCACGGTCCCGGTCATCGCCTCGGGCGGCGCCGGCAAGCTCACCGACTTCCCCCCGGCCGTCGCGGCGGGCGCGGACGCCGTCCTGGCGGCCTCGGTCTTCCACTTCGGCGACCTGCGCATCGGCGAGGTGAAGGGGGCGCTGCGGGGGGCGGGGCATCCGGTGAGGTGACGCCCGCACAGGGCCGCGCAGAAAGCCCCGGTCCCCTTGAGGTGGCCGGGGCTTTCCGCACGGCAGATGGGAAAGAGAAGTTGCGCAAAATCTGTTGTGCAGTTTTTCTTTTCATATCTACGGTGGGGGCATGGCCGAGCAACAGGATCGCCGGATCACGGACGTGGGCACCCTCAAGGCGCTCGCGCATCCGCTGCGCATGAAGCTGTACCGGGCGCTCTACCTGGAGCGCGCGGCGACCGCCTCGCGGCTGGCCGGCATCCTCGACGAGGCCGTGTCCCTGGTCAGCTACCACCTGCGCAAGCTCGCCGAGCACGGCCTGATCGAGGAGGCCGAGGGGCAGAGCGAGGACGGGCGGGAGCGCTGGTGGCGGCCGGCCTCGGAGGGCGTCACCATCCACGACGAGGACTTCCGGGACGCACCCGAGAAGGCGGCCGCGCACACCGCGGCCTCCCGCCTCTTCTACCAGCAGCGCAGCGAGCTGTACCACCGCCATCTCGACGAGCGGGCCCACTGGAGCCCCGAGTGGAACAGCGCCTCCTTCGACTCCGAGTACCTGGCGCAGCTGACCGCGCCCGAACTGGCCGGCCTCTGCGGCGAGATGCACGCGCTGATCAAGAAGTACGAGGCGAAGGGGCGCGCCGCCGCGGCGGCCGGCGACACCGAAGGGCGCGAGCACGTCGCGCTGCACGTGTACGGATTCCCCTTCCGCGTCTGAGAGAGGCCGCACAGTGACCGTCGTGTCCGCGACATCCGCCGACGCACCCGCCGTCGAACGCCCCGCGCACCGCGATGCCAACGTGTTGCGCTGGCTGGCCGCCTACACCGCGTCGATGGCGGGGGACAACATCTACTACCTCGCCCTGTCCTGGGCGGCGGTCCGGGAGGGAACGCCCGCGCAGGCCGGGGCCGTGATGGCGGTGAGCGCGCTGCCCAGGGCGCTGCTGATGCTGGGTGGCGGAGTGGTCGCGGACCGGCTCGGCCCGCGGCGGGTCGTCATCGGCAGCGACGCCGTGCGGTGCGCCGCCGTCCTCGCCGTGGCCGCCCTGCTGGGGCTCACCAGCCCCGGGCTGTGGCCGCTGACCGTGCTCGCCCTGGTCTTCGGCACCGTCGACGCCGTGTTCATGCCCGCCGTGGGCGCCTTGCCCGCGCGCGTGACGAGCCGGGGCCAGCTCGCCCGTGTACAGGGCATGCGCGGCCTGGCGATCCGGTTCGCGAGCGTCGTCGGCGCCCCGCTCGGCGGGCTGGGTGTCGCACTCGGCGGTGCGGCGGCCGCCTTCGGGCTCGCCGGGCTGCTGATCGCCGTCTCCGTGCCGCTGCTGGTCTCCGTACGGATGCGGGACCTGCCCCCGGACGACACCGCCGGGGCGCGTGACACCACCCCCTGGCGCGACATGGTCGCCGGCCTGGGCTACATACGGCGGCACCGCGTCCTGGCCCCGCTGATGGTGGCCATCGCCCTCGGCGACCTCGGCTTCGTCGGTCCGCTCAACGTCGGCCTCACCCTGCTGGCCGACGAACGCGGCTGGGGCGCCTCCGGCATGGGCTGCGTACTGGCCGGGTTCGGCACCGGGGCCGGCGCCGCCTCCCTGCTGCTCGCCGTGCGCGGGCGGCTGCCCCACGCGGGACGGCTGGCCGCGTACCTGATCTTCGCGGGTTCCCTGGCCATCGGCGCCCTCGCCTACGCCCCCGGCGTCGTGGTGGCCGTCGTGGTGGCCGTGCTCATCGGCCTCCTCGCGGGACTCAGCGGCGCGCTGTGCGGCGCGCTGCTCCAGACCCACGCCGACCCCGCCTGCCTGGGCCGGGTCACGGCCGTGGCCGGCCTGGTCAGCCTGGGCCTCGCCCCGCTCAGCATGCCGCTGTCCGCCGCCGCGATCGGGGCGTTCGGAACCGGTCCGGTGTTCGTCGTCAGCGCGGCGGTGTGCGCCCTGGGCGGCGTCGTCGCCCTGGCCGCCCCCGGCCTGCGCCGCGCCGAACTGCCCCGCTGAGCCACCGGCCGCCGGACCCCGCAGACCGGATCGGCGTCCGCCGGACCGCCCGCAGACCGGACCACCGGCCGCCGGACCGCGTACCGGCCCCGCTCAGAACCCCAGCTGCTTCGTCTCCGACACCTTCGAGATCGCGTCCTGCTCGCCCTCCAGCTCCACGCGGGCCGCGCTCTGCCGGCCGAACGCGAACAGCAGCAGCTCCGAGGGTTCGCCCGTCGCCGTGACCACCGGCGTGCCCCGGTGCGCGACGGCGGTCTGGCCGTCGGGGCGGCGCAGCACCAGGCCCGTCGGGATGCCCCGCCCCAGCAGCCGGGCGGTGCGCTCCAGCCGGGACCACAGGGCGTCCTGGAAGACGGGGTCGAGCTCGCGCGGCGTCCAGTCGGGCTGGGCGCGCCGGACGTCCTCCGTGTGGACGTAGAACTCGACCGTGTTGGCCGCCTCGTCGACCTGCTTGAGCTGGAAGGGGGAGAAGCGCGGCGGTCCGGTACGGATCAGCTGGATCAGCTCCTCGTACGGCTTCGCGGCGTACTCCTGGAGCACCTTCTCCAGGCGGGGCGCGAGCGGTTTGATCAGCGCGCCCCCGGCCGCGTCCGGGCGCCGCTCGCGCACCACCACGTGCGCGGCGAGATCCCGGGTGAGCCAGCCCTCGCAGAGGGTCGGCGCCTCCGGACCCGCGGTCTCCAAGAGGTCGGCGAGCAGAAGCCGTTCACGCTTGGCAAAGGTCGACATGGAGTCAGCCTACGACCACGGTGCGCGTCCGCACACCGGACGCGCCCCCCGGGCTGCCACCGCCGCGCGGCACAATGGCATCCATGACCAGCACGCCCGGCATGCCCGCCCGTCACCCGACCACCGCCCCTCATCGAGGCGCTTCGCGCCACAGTGTTCCCCCCAGCAGCCTCGACACCGAGATCGCCGCGCGCCTCAAGCGCAGCGCCGACGGACTCCTCCCCGCGATCGCCCAGCAGTACGACACCGGAGAGGTGCTGATGCTGGGCTGGATGGACGACGAGGCGCTGCACCGCACCCTGACCACCGGCCGCTGCACCTACTGGTCGCGCAGCCGCCAGGAGTACTGGGTCAAGGGCGACACCTCCGGGCACTTCCAGTGGGTGAAGTCCGTCGCGCTCGACTGCGACGCCGACACCCTGCTGGTCAAGGTCGACCAGGTCGGCGCCGCCTGCCACACCGGCGCCCGCACCTGCTTCGACGCCGACGTACTGCTCAAGGACGGCGATTGCGCCGCTCCGGCGTCCGGTCAGTAGGGTCAGCGGCCATGGACCTCGAGACCTTCCGCAAGCTCGCCACCGACCGGCGTGTCATCCCGGTCACGCGCAGGCTCCTCGCCGACGGCGACACCCCGGTCGCGCTCTACCGCAAGCTCGCCGCCGAGCGCACCGGCACGTTCCTTCTGGAGTCGGCGGATGGGGGTACCACCCACGCGATCAGCAGTGGGGGAGGCCGCTCCTGGTCCCGGTACTCCTTCGTGGGCGTCCGCAGCGCCGCCACCCTGACCGAGAAGGACGGCCGCACCCACTGGCTGGGCGCGCCGCCGGTCGGGGTCCCCGTCGAGGGCGACCCGCTGGCCGCCCTGCGGGCCACCGTCGAGGCCCTGCACACGCCCCGCGACCTCGCCCACGACCTGGGCCTGCCGCCCTTCACCGGCGGCATGGTCGGCTATCTGGGCTACGACATCGTGCGCCGCCTGGAGAAGGTCGGCCCGGGCGAGCGGGACGACCTGCGGCTGCCCGAGCTGACCATGCTGCTCACCTCCGACCTCGCCGTCCTCGACCACTGGGACGGCACCGTGCTGCTGATCGCCAACGCGATCAACCACAACGACCTCGACACGGGTGTCGACGAGGCCTACGCGGACGCCGTCGCCCGCCTCGACGCGATGGAGGCGGACCTGTCCCGGCCGGTCGCCCAGCCCCCGGCCGCGCTGCCGCCCTCCGCGCTGCCCGAGTACACCGCGCTGTGGGGCGGCGAGGACTTCCAGTCGGCCGTCGAGGACATCAAGGAGCGCATCCGCGCCGGCGAGGCCTTCCAGGTCGTCCCCTCGCAGCGCTTCGAGACGCCGTGCACGGCGAGCGCGCTGGACGTCTACCGGGTGCTGCGGGCCACCAACCCCTCGCCGTACATGTACCTTTTCCGCTTCGAGGGATTCGACGTCGTCGGCTCCTCCCCGGAGGCGCTGGTCAAGGTCGAGGACGGGCGGGCCATGGTCCACCCCATCGCCGGCACCCGCCCGCGCGGGGCCACCCCGCAGGAGGACCAGGCCCTCGCCGAGGAACTGCTCGCCGATCCCAAGGAGCGCGCCGAGCACCTGATGCTCGTCGACCTCGGACGCAACGACCTGGGCCGGGTCTGCGAGCCGGGCTCCGTCGAAGTCGTCGACTTCATGTCCATCGAGCGGTACTCGCACGTGATGCACATCGTCTCGACCGTCACCGGGCGGGTCGCCGAGGGCCGTACCGCCTTCGACGTGCTGACCGCCTGCTTCCCGGCGGGCACCCTGTCCGGCGCGCCCAAGCCGCGCGCCCTGCAGATCATCGACGAACTCGAGCCGTCCCGGCGGGGGTTGTACGGCGGCTGCGTCGGCTATCTCGACTTCGCCGGCGACTCCGACACCGCCATCGCCATCCGCACCGCCCTGCTGCGCGGCGGCACGGCGTACGTCCAGGCCGGAGCCGGTGTGGTCGCCGACTCCGACCCGGTCGCGGAGGACACCGAGTGCCGCAACAAGGCGGCGGCGGTCCTCCGCGCGGTGCACACGGCCAACCGGCTCACCTCGTAGGGAGGTTCACCGGTCGGGCGGTGCGGCGGCTCAGCCGGTGAAGGCGGCCGTGCCGTTCGGGACGCCGAGCCCGGACGGGCCGTCGTACCCGCTGCTGCCGGTGCACAGATACGAGCCGGAGCAGCTGCCGTTGGAGCCGCTGGTCACGTCGTACAGCGCCGAGGTGTGGGCGTACGGGAACGACGCCGGGTACGAGCCGGAGGACGGAGAGCCCGCCAGCGCGTAGGTCGCCGCGATCAGCGGAGCCGAGGCGCTGGTGCCGCCGAACACCATCCAGCCGGTGGCCTGCCGGTAGCTGTCGTAGACCGCCACACCGGTGTTGGGGTCGGCCACCGCCGAGACGTCGGCGACGGTGCGCCGCGCACAGCCGCTGTCGGTCTGCCAGGCCGGCTTGGCGTCGTAGGCGGAGCAGCCCGAGCCCGCGCCGCTCCACACGGTGTCGGTCCAGCCGCGGGAGTTCGACGCGGTCCTGAGGGACGTACCGCCCACCGCCGTCACGTACCGGGACGCGGCCGGGTACTCGACGCCGTAGCCGTTGTCACCGGAGGAGACGGTGATGGCCACACCGGGGTGGTCGAAGTACTGGGTGTCGAAGGTCGGGTCGCTGGAGGACTCGCCGCCGCCGTAGCTGTTGGAGACGAACTTCGCGCCCAGCCTGACCGCGGTGTTCACGGCCGTGCCGAGGTTGGTCATGGTCGCCGAGGATGCCTCCACCAGCAGGATCTTGCAGTTGGGGCAGGCCGCGCTGACCATGTCGAGGTCGAGGGAGATCTCCTCCGCCCAGCCGGAGTCGCCCCGGGGGTACTTGGTGCCGCCGTTCTGGTCGACCTTGCTGAAGCAGCCGTTGGCCGTGGTGCAGGCGGGCAGCCCGTACTGCGAGCGGTAGACGGCGAGGTCGGCCTCGGCGTTCGGATCGTCGTACGCGTCGACGATCGCGACCGTCTGCCCCGAACCGCCGCCGGCGGAGGGCAGGTTGTAGGCGGCCTGCAACGAGGCGGGGCCGTAGCCGGAGGGTGCGGCGGCGGCCGTCAGGTCGCTCTCGGCGTGTGCGGACCTGGGGGTGCCCGCGACGACCTTCAGCGCGTTGCACGCCATGACGTTCTTCTGCGTCGGAGCCGCACAGGAGTGGGCGACGGAGACGCCGTGGGCCGTCGACGTCGTCGATGTCGAGGGTGCGGCCTGGCCGAGCGGGGCGGCCAGGGCCAGGCCGGCCGCGGCGAGCGTGGCCACGGCGGCAGCAGAAAGGGTTCTGCGCAACGTAGTCCTCCACGAGGTGGGTGAACCGGGAGAGGTGTGGGGGGTGCGCACTGCGGTCGGTCGCGCCGGGTGGGCGCGCCGGTCGCGCAGAAGGTATGTGTGGCCCGTACACGTCAACAAGAAGGAAGTTGAAGGTGAGGCTTTCCTTTGCCCATTGCTGACGATCTCCGCGCCGCTCGCGGGCACACCATGGGGAAACGATGACGTCGCCATGGGTTGACGGGCCCAGAGAACGTTGACGGGCGCTGAGAATGTTGACGGGCGCCGAGGGTGCCGAGGGGCGTCGGCGGACCCGGGTGACGGTTCCCCAGGGGTTCGGGTGATAGTGGAGTACGTGACTGCCGTACCTCACCCCCGCATCGAAGCCGCCGCCTCCGCCCGGTCCGGCCGCCGCAGCCTCGCCGTAGCCCTGCTGTGCGGCGCCCTCGGCGCGGCCGTGGCGCTGCTGGCCTCCCGGCAGCGCTGGGCGGCGGGCACCACCGCGGTGGCCGGCGGCGACTACGCCCTGACCGCCAAGGGCAGCGAGGTCACAGGCGTGCCCGCGGCGCTCGCCATAGTGGGCCTGGCCGCGCTCGTCGCCGTCTTCGCCGTCCGACGCTCCGGCCGCCTGCTGGTCGCGGGCCTGCTCGCGCTCTCCGGCGCCGGGACCGTCGGCGCCGCCCTGACCGGCGCCGCGAACCGCGCCGCGCTCGACGAGAAGGCGGCCCAGGCCTCCGGCGACACCGCCGCGACCGCCGCCTCGCTCACCCACACCGGCTGGCCCTACGTCGCGGCCGCCGGCGGGGTGCTGATCCTGCTGGCCGGACTCCTCGCCCTGCGCTACGGCCGCCTCTGGCCGGCCATGGGCGGCCGCTACGAGCGCTCCGGCGCGCCCCGCCCGCGCGCCACCCGTCCGGTGGATCCCGACCGCCCCGAGGACCTGTGGAAGGCCCTGGACCGCGGCGAGGACCCGACCGGCACCGATTCCGCCTGACCGAGGCGGCCCGCCCCCGCCCGAAGGGCCGCGCCGGGAGCCACCCCCGATCACGTCGCGTGCACGCGTACGGGACAATGACTTCCGAGCGTCCGGCTCAGACACGTACAAGCAACGAGGAGCAAGTCATGGCGGGCAGCAGCCACGGTCACACCCCGGCCGCCTGGACCGGTGTCATCATCGCCTTCATCGGTTTCTGCGTCGCGGGCGCCTGCATGGTGGCGGCCCAGCCGGTCGGCTTCTGGGTCGGCATGGGTGTCGTGCTGCTCGGCGGTGTCGTCGGCGGCGTCATGCGCATGATGGGCCTGGGCCAGAAGGGCGAGCACCCGGTGCACCAGCTCGCCACCAAGAGCTGACGACCCGAACGTGAGGGGCGGCTCCGGCCGCCCCTCACGCAAGGCCGCGGGCAGACGCCCCGCACGCGCGCATGCGGCCCGTGCGGGGCAGAATGCGGGGTGTGAACGCCGACAGTCGCAGGGGGACGTACGGCCGCACGGTCGTACCCGGTCCGAGGTGTGCGTACGAGGACCCGCCGGCACCGCCGATGCACCGCGCCGCCGTCCTGGGACGGCTGGCCGTCCCCGCCGCCGTGCTGGCCGCCGTCGCCGGCGCCTTCGCGTACGTGGGGGCGGTGGATCCCAACGAGCCCGGCCACTACCCCGTCTGCCCGCTGCTGCGCTACACCGGCCTGTACTGCCCCGGCTGCGGCGGCCTGCGCAGCGCGCACGCCTTCGTCCACGGCGACTTCCTCACCGCCCTGCACGACAACGCCCCGGCCGTCGCGGGCTATCTGGTCTTCGCCGTGGTGTGGATCGCGTGGGCGGCCGGCGCGGCGCGCGGCCGGCCGCCGCGGATCGGGCTCGGCCCCGCCTACCTCTGGAGTCTGGGCGCGCTGCTCGTCGCCTTCACCGTTGTTCGGAACCTGCCCCTCGGTGGCCTGCTCCACCCTTGATCGGCCGGCGTATGTCCAGGAGGGGGCACCTCCCGCCCGAGCCGTGCGAAGCTGGTTCGAGGGTGGGGGAGGGACCGCTGTCCACCGGATGCGAGGCCTTCGCCCTCCTCCGGATACCATCGCAGTGACCGCCGGATTCCGACCCGATCGATCCGCCCGATCCGCGTGACGCGGGCCGCCGGGGGCCGCTCGACCCGCTGGAACATCACACCGTCTGGAAGGGGGCCGCTCGCGTGAGTGTGCTCGACGAGATCATCGACGGAGTCCGTGCCGACCTTTCGGAGCGGCAGGCGCGCGTCAGCCTCGACGAGCTCAAGGAGCGCGCGGCGAAGGCTCCGGCCGCCAAGGACGGAGTGGCCGCGCTCAAGGGCGACGGCGTCAAGGTGATCTGCGAGGTCAAGCGCTCCAGCCCGTCCAAGGGCGCCCTCGCCGCGATCGCCGACCCGGCCGGGCTCGCCGCGGACTACGAGGCGGGCGGCGCGGCCGTCATCTCGGTGCTGACCGAGCAGCGGCGCTTCGGCGGCTCGCTGGCCGACCTGGAGGCGGTCCGCGCCCACGTGGACATCCCGATCCTGCGCAAGGACTTCATCGTCACGTCGTACCAGCTGTGGGAGGCCCGGGCCTACGGCGCAGACCTCGCCCTGCTGATCGTCGCCGCCCTCGACCAGCCGGCCCTGGAGTCGCTGATCGAGCGCGCGGTGTCCATCGGACTCACCCCGCTCGTCGAGGTCCACGACGAGGACGAGGTGGAGCGCGCGGTCGACGCGGGCGCCAAGGTGATCGGCGTCAACGCGCGCAACCTGAAGACGCTGGAGGTCGACCGCGACACGTTCGAGCAGGTGGCCCCGGAGATCCCGGACGGCATCGTCAAGGTCGCCGAGTCCGGAGTCCGCGGCCCGCACGACCTGATCGCCTACGCCAACGCCGGAGCCGACGCCGTCCTGGTGGGCGAGTCGCTCGTCACCGGCCGCGACCCGAAGACGGCGGTCGCCGACCTGGTGGCCGCCGGAGCCCACCCGGCGCTGCGGCACGGCCGGGGCTGAGAAGCCGGTAGGCTGACGCCGATGACGCTCACCGTGACGACCGTGGACCGGCACGCCCGCCTCGCGCGCGGCTGCCGCCCGAGGGGCTGCCGTGCCCCCGCGAGGCGTGTCCACGGCCGTCGCGTGCGCTACGTCATCGGTGACGAACCCGGGCAGGTGAACGGCCGTCGATGGCAGCGCCCCTCCAGGGGCGCGGGGCTGCGTCCGACGCGCGGCCACCGCCGCGCGGGCGCGAGCGACCACTGACGGCCCGCGGCTGACGGACCCATCCCCGCCCCCACGGCGAACAGTGTCTTTCCGCACACACTCACCGTGAGGTTCTGGCATGCCCAGCGATTTCTTCTTCCCTGACCCGGAAGGTCAGGTCCCCGGCGCCGACGGCTACTTCGGCGCATACGGCGGCAAGTACATCCCGGAGGCGCTCGTCGCCGCCGTGGACGAGGTCGCCGTCGAGTACGACAAGGCCAAGAACGACCCCGCCTTCGCCCGCGAGCTGGACGACCTGCTCGTCAACTACACCGGCCGGCCCAGCGCCCTGACCGAGGTGCCGCGGTTCGCCGAGCACGCCGGTGGCGCCCGGGTGTTCCTCAAGCGCGAGGACCTCAACCACACCGGCTCCCACAAGATCAACAACGTCCTCGGCCAGGCCCTGCTCACCAAGCGCATGGGCAAGACCCGGGTGATCGCCGAGACCGGTGCCGGCCAGCACGGCGTCGCGACCGCCACCGCGTGCGCGCTCTTCGGCCTCGACTGCACGATCTACATGGGCGAGATCGACACCGAGCGGCAGGCCCTGAACGTGGCCCGCATGCGTATGCTCGGCGCCGAGGTCGTCGCCGTGAAGTCCGGCAGCCGCACGCTGAAGGACGCCATCAACGAGGCCTTCCGCGACTGGGTCGCCAACGTCGACCGCACCCACTACCTGTTCGGCACCGTCGCCGGGCCGCACCCTTTCCCGGCGATGGTCCGCGACTTCCACCGGGTCATCGGCGTCGAGGCCCGCCGCCAGCTCCTCGAGCGCGCCGGGCGCCTGCCCGACGCCGCGATCGCCTGCGTCGGCGGCGGCTCCAACGCCATCGGCCTCTTCCACGCCTTCATCCCCGACGAGGGGGTCAGGCTCATCGGCTGCGAGCCCGCCGGCCACGGCATCGACACCGGTGAGCACGCGGCCACGCTGACCGCCGGCGAGCCCGGCATCCTGCACGGCTCCCGCTCCTACGTCCTCCAGGACGACGAGGGCCAGATCACCGAGCCGTACTCCATCTCGGCCGGCCTGGACTACCCGGGCATCGGCCCCGAGCACTCCTACCTCAAGGACTCCGGCCGCGGCGAGTACCGCGCGGTCACGGACGACGCCGCGATGCAGGCCCTGCGCCTGCTGTCGCGCACCGAGGGCATCATCCCGGCGATCGAGAGCGCCCACGCCCTGGCCGGCGCCCTGGAGGTGGGCCGGGAACTCGGTCCGGGAGGGTTGATCGTGGTCAACCTCTCCGGCCGCGGCGACAAGGACATGGACACCGCCGCCCGCTACTTCGGCCTGTACGACACCGACGCCGAGGTGGCCGCCGACGAAGCCGACACCGCCGAGATCGAGGGGGACGCCAAGTGAGCGGGAACATCCGGCTGCTGAACGACACCCTCGCCGGCGCGAAGGCGGAGGGCCGGTCGGCGCTCATCGCCTACCTGCCCGCGGGCTTCCCGACGGTGGACGGCGGCATCGAGGCGATCAAGGCCGTCCTCGACGGCGGTGCCGACGTCGTCGAGGTCGGGCTGCCGCACAGCGACCCGGTCCTGGACGGGCCGGTCATCCAGACCGCCGACGACATCGCCCTGCGCGGCGGCGTCAGGATCGCGGACGTCATGCGCACGGTCCGCGAGGCCCATGAGGCCACCGGCAAGCCGGTGCTGGTCATGACGTACTGGAACCCCATCGACCGCTACGGCGTCGAGCGGTTCACGGCCGAGCTCGCCGAGGCGGGCGGTGCCGGGTGCATCCTGCCGGACCTGCCGGTCCAGGAGTCCGCCCTGTGGCGGGAGCACGCCGACAAGCACGGCCTCGCGACGGTCTTCGTCGTCGCCCCGAGCAGCAAGGACGAGCGGCTGGCCGAGATCACCGGGGTGGGCTCCGGTTTCGTCTACGCCGCCTCGCTGATGGGCGTCACCGGCACCCGCGAGTCGGTCGGCGCACAGGCCGAGGACCTGGTGCGGCGCACCCGCGCCACCGGCACCGGCCTGCCCGTCTGCGTCGGCCTCGGTGTCTCCGACCGCGCCCAGGCCGCCGAGGTCGCGGGCTTCGCCGACGGGGTGATCGTCGGCTCCGCGTTCGTCAAGCGGATGCTGGACGCCCCGGACCACGCGGCCGGCGTCGTGGCCGTCCGCGACCTCGCGGGCGAGCTGGCACGCGGGGTGCGCGGACAGGCGTAGGACTCGAGCGGCCGGGCGTCGTGCCGGCCGCGAGGGACGGTGGCCGGCCTGCCTGGAGCAGGCCGCGGCCGTCATCTCAGAACACATGATCACCCGAACGGGTGGACCTGGGACCGGGGAGGCGCAATGCGCCTCCCCGGTTCGTTCTGGTGGTGTGAGCGACAAGAACCATGACGGAAGGCGCACCGCCCGCCAGCGACTGGCGGTCGAGCGCGAGAAGCAGAAGGCCTCGGAGCGGCGGCGGCGCACGCTGATCGTGGCCGTCAGCGTGGTCTGCGTACTGGGCCTGGCGACGGTGATCGGCGTGCTCGCGGCGAACTCCGGCAAGAAGAAGAGCGCCAGTACCGGCCCGGTCGTGGCGCCCTCGGGGGCGCAGGGCAAGGACGCCCTCGCGATCCCGGTCGGCAAGGACGGCGCCAGGTCGACGCTCACGGTGTGGGAGGACTTCCGCTGCCCGGCCTGCAAGGCCTTCGAGGCGGCGTACCGCCCGACGATCCACCAGCTGACCGACTCCGGCAAGCTCAGAGTCGAGTACCACATCGTCCGGCTGATCGACGGCAACCTCGGCGGCACCGGCTCGCTGCGCGCGGGCAACGCCGCGGCCTGCGCCCAGGACGCCGGAACGTTCCGTGCCTACCACGACGTGCTGTTCGAGAACCAGCCCAAGGAGACCGACGACGCCTACGCGGACAACGACAAGCTGATCGCGCTGTCCGGCAAGGTGAGCGGCCTGGACACGCCGGCCTTCACCCAGTGTGTGAAGAAGGGCACGCACGACAGCTGGATCGACAAGGTCCACAAGGCGTTCCAGGCCGGCGGCTTCTCGGGCACCCCGACCGTGCTGCTGAACGGCAAGAACATCGCCCAGGACCGCACCATGACCCCCGCGAAACTGAAGCAGATGGTGGAATCGGCCGCCAAGGGCTGAGCGCCTGGTGACGCCCTGGAGCGGGCCCCCGTTATGGACCCGTGTCCGGGCCGCCGGACGTGGCTCCGCTCCGGCTGCGGTAGCGTCGACCTTGCCATGGAACTTGCCTACATTCCCAGCCCGTCGCGCGGTGTGCTGTATCTCGGACCGATTCCGCTGCGCGGCTATGCGTTCTGCATCATCATCGGCGTCTTCGTCGCCGTCTGGCTCGGCAACAAGCGCTGGATCGCCCGCGGCGGACGGGCCGGCACGGTGGCGGACATCGCCATCTGGGCCGTGCCGTTCGGCCTGGTCGGCGGCCGGCTCTACCACGTGATCACGGACTACGAGCTGTACTTCAGCGCGGGCCGTGACTGGGTGGACGCCTTCAAGGTGTGGGAGGGCGGCCTCGGCATCTGGGGTGCGATCACGCTCGGCGCGCTGGGCGGGTGGATCGGCGCCCGCCGCCGGGGCGTCCCGATGCCCGCCTACGCCGACGCCGTCGCACCCGGCATCGCCTTCGCGCAGGCGATCGGCCGCTGGGGCAACTGGTTCAACCAGGAGCTGTACGGACGCGAGACGCACCTTCCATGGGCGTTGCACATCACCTCCTCGGCCGACGGCCGGGTGCCGGGGTACTACCACCCGACGTTCCTCTACGAGTCCCTGTGGTGCGTCGGCGTCGGCCTGCTGGTCATCTGGGCCGACCGCCGCTTCACCCTGGGCCACGGCCGGGCGTTCGCGCTGTACGTCGCCGCGTACTGCGTGGGCCGCGGCTGGATCGAGTACATGCGCGTCGACGACGCCCACCACATCCTCGGTCTCCGCCTGAACGACTGGACCGCGATGATCGTGTTCCTGCTCGCGGTGACCTACATCGTGGTGTCGGCGAAGAAGCGGCCGGGCCGGGAGACCGAGGTCGAGCCTGCCCTGTCCGCCGCCGGCGAGGGAACCGAGGCACCGGCCGCCACGGACACGGACGCGGAGGCAGCCGGCCCGGACGGCTCCGGCCCGCAGACGGCCGCCGACACGAACGACGACACGAACGACGAGGCGAAGGACGAGGCGAAGGACCAGGCGCCGCAGGACCAGGACCGCGGGGACACCGAGTCCGAGGACGCGGGCGTCAAGGACGGAGCCGGGTCGGCCAAGAAGGGCTGACGGCCGGCCGCGCAGGGGCCGTACGCGCACGAGGGCGCTCCCGGGATCCGGGGGCGCCCTCGCCGCATGCGGACGTCACGGGACGTCGCCGTGCGCCGCCCTCAGCATCTGCGGGCCAGCGCCAGGGTCCGCCGCGCCGCCGCCACCACCGCCGCGTCGACGAAACGCCCGTCGGCGAGCGCCTGAGCACCCTGATCCACGGTGGCCGCCTTGACGATCGTCTCGGCCTCCTCCAGCTCCCGGTCGGTCGGCAGATAGGCGCGCTCGATGATCGGCAGCTGACGGGGGTGGATGGCCGCGCGGCCCAGGAAACCCAGGGCGCGGCCGTGCGCGCAGGAGGCCGCGAGCCCCTCCAGGTCCCGGATGTCGGGGTGGACGGACTGGGCCGGCGGGGCGAGACCGGCCGCGCGGGCGGCGACGACGACCCGGGCCCGGCACCAGTCGAGACCTCCGTCCTGCCGTACCCCGAGATCGGCCCGCAGGTCCGCCTCACCCAGCGAGACACCCCGCAGGGACGGATGCGCTCGGGCGATGGCGTAGGCGTGCTCGATGGCCAGGGCGCTCTCCAGCAGGGCGTACAGCGGCGGCCCCGAGCCTCGGAAGGCCGGGGAGCGCCCCGCGGCCCCGGCCTGCTCGGTCCGCCGCGCGACCCGCACCACCTGCCGCGCCGACGTCACCTTCGGCAGCCGCAGCCCGGCCAGCCCCGGCCGGGACGCCACCGCGTCCAGGTCGGCGTCGGCCAGCGGCCCGTCGACCGCGTTGACGCGCACATGGACCGGGACCGGCGGCGGCTCGGAGAGCAGTTCGGCCGTGGCGGCGCGGGCGTACGCCTTGCGGTGCGGGTCGACCGCGTCCTCCAGGTCGATCACCACCACGTCGGCGCCCGAGGCGAGAGCCTTGCCGACCACATGGGGGCGGTCACCGGGGGCGTAGAGCCAGGTGAGCGGAAAGGGGGCGGTGGCCGTCACAGCGCGCCCTCCGCGCGCAGCGCGGCCAGCTCCTTCGGGGTGAGGCCCAGCTCGGTCAGCACCTCGTCCGTGTCCGCGCCGTGCGGGCGGCCCGCCCAGCGGATCGCGCCCGGGGTGGCGGAGAGCCGGAAGAGGACGTTCTGCATGCGCAGCCGGCCCAGCTCCGGGTCGTACAGCGTGGCGAAGGTGCCGAGGGCCTGGTACTGCGGGTCCGCCAGCACGGCCCGCACGTCCTGGACCGGCGCGATCGCCGCCTGGGCCTTCTCGAAGGCGGCCAGCACCTCGGTGCGGGTGTGCCGGGCGATCCAGTCGCCGACCGCCTCGTCCAGGACGTCGGCGTGGGCGGCCCGTCCGGTGCCGGTCGAAAACCACGGCTCGTCGGCCAGCTCCGGGCGGCCCACCAGGCGCATCACCCGTTCGGCCACCGACTGCGCCGAGGCGGACACGGCGACCCAGGTGCCGTCGCAGGTCCGGTAGGTGTTGCGCGGGGCGTTGTTCTCGGTGCGGTTGCCGGTGCGGGGCTGGACGTAGCCGAGCTGGTCGTACCAGAGGGGCTGGGGGCCGAGGGCGGTCAGGATCGGCTCGATGATCGCCAGGTCGACGATCTGGCCGGCGCCGGTGCGCTCCCGCGCCGCCAGCGCGGTCATCACCGCGTACGCCGTGGCCAGGCCCGCGATGGAGTCGGCGAGCCCGAACGGCGGGAGCGTCGGCGGGGCGTCCGGCTCGCCGGTGATCGCGGCGAACCCGCTCATCGCCTCGGCCAGGGTGCCGAAGCCGGGCCGGGACGCGTACGGGCCGAACTGGCCGAAGGCGGTGACCCGGGCGAGGACCAGCCGCGGGTTGGCCGCCGACAGCTCCGGCCAGCCCAGCTCCCACCTCTCCAGGGTGCCGGGGCGGAAGTTCTCCACGATCACGTCGGCGCCGGCGGCCAGCCGCAGCAGGACGGCGCGGCCGCCGGGCGTGGACAGGTCCAGGGTGATGGTGCGCTTGTTGCGGCCCAGCAGCTTCCACCACAGGCCGACGCCGTTCTTCGCCGGGCCGTGGCCGCGGGCCGGGTCGGGCTTTTCGGGGTGTTCGACCTTGATGACCTCGGCGCCGAAGTCGCCGAGCATGGTGGCGGCGATCGGCCCGGCGAAGAGGGTGGCGAGGTCCAGGACGCGCAGACCGGCGAGGGGCGCCGGGGCCTTTGGCCCGGGTGTGTGCGGCGTCATCGGCGGGACGCCTCCCGATGGGTGAGGTGGGCCAGGGCGTCGAAGCCGGTGCCGTGGAACTCGCCGACGGACGTGGCCAGCCGGTTCTTCAGCGGGGCCGTCCAGCGCTCGGGCAGCGCGGCGGGGGAGCCGGCCAGCAGACCGGTGACGGACCCGGCCGTGGCGCCGTTCGAGTCGGTGTCCCAGCCGCCGGAGACCACCCGGCAGACGGCGCCCTCGAAGTCGCCGTCGGCGTGGGTGAGGGCGGCGGCGATCAGCGCCGTGTTCGGTACGGCGTGCACCCAGTGGCAGGTGGCCGAGTGGATGGCGTGCAGGGCGTCCACCACCGTGTCGAAGTCCTCGTGGGAGCGGGCCAGCCGGACGGCCTGCCGGACCGCCCGGGCGAGCCGGGAGCCGGGCGGCACCACGGTCAGGCCGGTGGCCAGACAGCCGTGCACGTCGTGAGCGCCGGTCGCCGCGGCCGCGATGACGGCGGCGGTGAACATCGCCGCGTAGACGCCGTTCGCGGTGTGGGTCAGGATGGCGTCGCGGTGCGCCTGCTCGGCGGCGGCCGCCGGGTCGCCCGGGTTGGTCCAGCCGTGCGCATCGGCGCGGATCAGGGCGCCGATCCACTCGCGGAAGGGGTTGCGGTGACGGGCGGTGCGCGGGGGTTCGATGCCGAGGAGGAGGTTGCGGTAGGCGACGCGTTCGGCGGTGAAGGTGCGGCCGGCGGAGAGTTCCTCCAGCCACAGCCGGGCGACGTCGGTGGTGGTGAAGGCCCTGCCGTGGCGTTGCAGCAGGAGCAGATTGATCAGCGGGTAGTCGAGGTCGTCGTCCTCGGGCATGCCGTCGATGTTCTCGGCAAGGCAGCAGGCCGCGGAGCGGCGGTTCCACGAGTACCGCGCCGCCAGGTCCTCGGGGACGCCACGGGCGGTGAACCAGGTGTTCAGGGGCCAGTTGCCGGTGACCCGGGCGAGCTGGCGGATGCCGTCCAGGGGGAGCTTCTCGACGGGTTTGCCGAGCAGACAGCCCGCCGCCCGGCCGAGCCAGGCGGCCTCGAAGCGGTCCTGGTCGGTCGCCGCGGGACGGTCGGCCGACGCCGGCCAGTCCGGGCACAGCGCCTTGATCGCGGCCAGGTCCGTCGGTTCCGCGTCCGCCAGCCGGCTCGGCAGCTCGGCCAGTTCGTCCAGGAGATCCTCCGCGAGCAGACGCAGATAGCGTGAGGCGGGCTCCGGGGAGGCACCCGCACGCGCCGGCGCCTCGGGGCCGCCCGCCGCCCGCCACCGTGCCGCGATCGCCGACGGCTCCCGGCCGTCCTGCACCGCCTGGCGCAGCTCGTGACCCAGCAGGTCCTCCGGCTGGACCCAGGTCAGTCGGAGCATCCCGGACCTCCCATCCGGGCGAACGCGCGCTCGTGGGCGCGCCGCCGCCGTACGTCCCTGTCGAAGATCTCCCGGGTCACCCCGGTCAGCGTGCGCGCCGGCTCCCACAGGTCCAGCCGGCTGGCCTCCGCCACCGTCTTCGCCCAGTCCTCCGGGACCGGTGAGCCCAGCGCTCCCGCCAGTGCCCCGGCCATCGTCGCGATGGAGTCGCAGTCGCGGCCGTAGTTCACCGCGCCGAGGACGGCCTGGCGGAAGTCGCCGCGTGCCACCGTCAGCATGCCCAGCGCGACGGGCAGTTCCTCGATCGCGTGCAGCCGGGACGGCCTGCGGGCGCCGAGCGAGGGGTTGCGGTAGTCCGGACCGACCGTGTCGTACGGCGCGACCGCCGCCCGCAGCGGGCCCAGCGCCGACTCGAAGTCCCGGTGAGCGCGGGCGACTTCGCAGACCTTCTCGATCGCGGCCCGGGTGCCGTCCTTCGCCAGGGACAGACACGCCGTCACCACCGAGTCGGGGGTGGCCCCGGGCGTGCAGGCGGCCGCCACTCCGGCGGCGAGGACGCCGGCCGCTTCCCGCCCGTACGACGACTGGTGGGCGCCGGCGACGTCGAGGGCCTCGGCGTACGCGGCGGCCGGGTCGGCCGCGTTGACCAGGCCGACCGGCGCCATGTACATCGCGGCACCGCAGTTGACGATGTTGCCGACACCTGCCTCGCGCGGGTCCGCGTGGCCGTAGTGCAGCCGGGCCACCAGCCACTTCTCCGCCAGGAACACCCGGTGCACCGGCAGTGTCTCCGCCTCCAGCTCGGGGATCCAGCGGGGGTTCGTCATCAGGTCGGGGACCAGGTGGTCGGCGATCGCGTGGGCGTCGAGATGGTCGCGGACCCGGGCGTACACGCGGACCAGCGCGTGCGTCATCAGGGTGTCGTCGGTGACGTGGCCGTCTCCCTTGTGGTACGGCGCGAGGGGGCGGGCGGTGCGCCAGTCGTCGCCGTGCCAGGGGCCGACGACGCCGTGGATCCGGCCGCCGTGGCGCTGGAGGATCTGGTCGGGGGAGTAGCCCTCGACGGGCCCGCCGAGGGCGTCGCCGACGGCCGCGCCGACGAGCGCCCCGGTGATCCGCTCCTCCAGACACGCCTCGCGGCGGCCGGTTCCCCGGGTTTCTTCTGCTGTGGGCGTCATGCCCCGAATCATCCTCCTGGCGCGTCCGGTTGCGCGGCTTCCAGAAGCCCGGCGAGTTCCACCAGGTCGGTGCCGGTGAGGCGGGGCAGCACACAGCCGGACAGGGTGCGGCAGGCGTCCCGCCAGGACTCCGGGATGGCCTCGCCGCCGCCGAGGGCGCCGGTGAGCGCGCCCGTCAGGGCCGGGGCGGAGTCGGCGAGACGCGACAGGCACACCGCGGCGGGCAGGGCCCGGTCGATCCGGCCGCCGGCCGCCGTGGCCAGGGCCAGGGCGACCGGAACCGTCTCGGCGGCGGCGATGCCGTAGCTGTAGACGTGGTCGACGATCTGGTGCTCCAGCAGTGGCACCAGCGCGAACGCGCCGTCGCTGTCCTCGGCCAGCTTCAGCGCGTGCCGGGCGTTGCGGCCGATCTCCGTCCCCTCGGGGAGTTCGGCCAGCGCGGCCGTGACGCAGTGCTCGACGCCGGCACCGGCGAGGGCCGCCGCGAGCGCCGCCGCCATCGCCCGGGCGCCGTGCACCCCGTCGCCGTCCTGGGTGTAGCGGGCGTCGAACTCGGCCAGTTCGGCGGCGCGGCCGGGGTCGCCCGGGTGGGCGACGGCCAGCACACACGCCCGTACACAGGCCGCGTCGTCGAAGTAGTGCGGGTTGTCGTGCCCGGTGGCGGGCGGGCGCAGGCCGGTGGCCAGGTTGCCGAGGCCGGCCCGCACGGAGATGCGGGCGCGCAGCGGCAGCACCGCGGACTCCACCTCGGGCGCGCGTTCGGCCGCCGCGGCGACCTCACTGGCCACCGCGTTCCAGGTGAGGTCGATCGCGGCCCGCACCCGCCGCTCCCGGCTGAGGTCGCCGAGCGCGTCGTCGTCCCCGGCCCGCAGCACGGCCTCCGCCGCGAACACCGCCCATTCGGCGTCGTCGGACGGGCCGAGGCACAGCGGCTCGGGGGGCTGGTTGAGGGCGATCGGGACGGGCAGCGTGGTCGTCGCGTTCTGCTCGGCGAAGGTGTCCAGCTCACGGGTGAGTCGCCGGGTCCACTCGGGCATCCGCGCGGCTCGGTGCCGCCCGGCCGGCCACCCGGCGGCGTCACCGGCGGCCAGCCCCAGCAACAGCCCTTCGATCCGTCTCCGGCTTCTCATGCTCATGCAACCACCTCCATCTGGTCGTAGGTGAGGACGAGGGACCTGGGTGGCGGGGCAGGGGAGGACCGCGCGGACGGTGGGACTGGGACTGGGACTGGGACTGGGAGTGGGAGCGGGAGTGGGATGTGTGTCGTGCCGCGCACCGGGGACAGGAGGCGCGTCACGCCGTGCGGTGCCGCACGGCCGGCGGGTGAGGCAGCGGGACCTTCCGGTCCGCCCGGGCACACGGACGGCGCGCCGCTGCCCGCCGGACGGCTCGACGGCGGAGTCTGTGTCCGCTGGTGCCGGTGGGGGTCTCTCGGTGTGTGGTCGGTGTTTCATGGCTGCGGGCTCGGTGGGGTGGCTTGTGGGCGGGGAGGTGTGTGATGTGCCGTGTGGGGGCGCTGAGGCGATGAGTGGGGCGGGGGATCTCTTGGGCAAACGGACGGCGCGCCGCCGCCCGCCGGACGGCCCGGCGGCGGGTCTGTGTCCGCTGGTGCGGGTGGGGGTCTTTCGGTGTGTGGTCGGTGTTTCATGGCTGCGGGCTCGGTGGGGCGGCCTGTGGCGGAAAGGTGTGCGGTGGGCCGCCGGGCCGGGGTTGCGCCCGTGTCGGTGCGTGCGGTCGTCGGACCGGGCGTCGGCCGGGCGGGGCCTTCGCCCGTGTCGGCGCGTGCCGTCGCCGGACCGGGCGGGAGTCCTTCGATGCGTTGCCGGTCTCTCATGCTCCGATCTCGCTCTCGTCGTCGGCGAGGGTGCCGGTGGCGGGGCAGAGGAGGGCGGCGCGCCGCACGGAGGCGTCCGGGTGCAGGACGTCCCGGCGAGTTGCCGGCCCGGCTTCCCCCGCTCCGCTCGCGGCCCTCTCCACCAGCAGGTCCGCCAGGTCCAGCACGTGCCGTCCGGCCATGGACGGCAGGCAGCTGCCGAGTGCCGGGCCGATGGCCGCCGCCCAGCCGGCCGGGATGGCGGCGGCGCCCTGGGTCGCTCCGGCCAGGGCGCCCGCGACCGCCGCCGTGGTGTCGGCGTCGCGGCCCATGTTGACGGCGGTCAGGACCGCGTCGCGGAAGTCCCCGTCGGCGGCGGCGTACGCGCCGAAGGCGAGGGCCACCGCCTCGGGGGCCAGGTCGGTCCAGGGATAGCCGCCGATGACCACCGCGCGGCGCACCGCCCGTTCGCCGTGGTGGGCGGCGGCCGTGGCCCGGCGCAGCGAGCGGGCCGTCCAGGAGTCGTCCGGTACGACGGCGAGGGCGGCGGCCACGACCGCGACCGGGGTCGCGCCCGCCATCGCCGCCGCGACCCCGGCCGCCACCGCCCGGCCGCCGTGGATGCCCTCGCCCTCGTGGCTGACCGAGCCGTCGATCGCGACCAGCCGGGCCGCCTCGGCGGGCCGCCCGGCGGCGAACACCCCGAACGGCGCCGCACGCATGGCCAGGCCGTCGCTCCAGGCGTGCCGGTGCTGGGCCGAGATGGGCGCGGCCAGGCCCCGGCGGAGGTTCTCCAGGGTGCCCCGCTCGCTGAACCCGGCACCGCGGAAGGGACCGTCGGCGCGGTCGGCGATGTGCTCGTGCCAGGCCGCCTCCGCATGGGCCGGGGTGAGCGCGGATCCGTGCCGGGCGAGCAGCAGCCCGGAGAAGAGGGCGTACTCGGTGTCGTCGGTGCCGGCCGGGTGCTCGGCGACGTAGCCGGTGATCCGGCCCCAGCGGGCGCGGATCTCGGAGGGCTTCAGGTTCTCCGCGGGCGCCCCGAGGGCGTCTCCGACGGCGAGGCCGAGCAGCGCGCCGCGCGCCCGGTCGCGCAGGGCGGCCGGAGGATCACCGGCACTCGATGCCATCGCGGGCTCTCCTCTCCAGGGCGCCGAAGCCGGCGCAGAACCCTTTGCGGAACTGTCCCCGGTCCGCGACGCGACGCAGCCTCGCCGACCGCACCATCACCCGTACGACATCTGTGCACTCACCGTCTCGTATGAGCAAAATGGCGTGAAACCGCAGGTTAGCCCAGCCTTTCCTTGCTGGCGGCGGCGGAATTCCAGGCGTAGATTCGGTGTTGTCGAAAAGTAGAATTCGTCCAAAAGCAAGCCTTGCCTAATCCGCCTGGGGGACTGACGATGGCCATCCTCGACACCGAAGCGACGCTGCACGAGGCGCACCGCGACAATCACACGCACCGCGACGTGAACGGCGGCTGGCTGCGCCCGGCGGTCTTCGGCGCGATGGACGGCCTGGTCTCCAACCTCGCCCTGATGACCGGTGTGGCCGGCGGTTCGGTGAGCCAGCAGACCATAGTCCTCACCGGGCTCGCGGGCCTGGCCGCCGGCGCCTTCTCCATGGCGGCCGGCGAGTACACCTCCGTCGCCTCCCAGCGCGAGCTGGTCGAGGCCGAGCTGGACGTCGAGCGGCGCGAGCTGAGAAAGCACCCGCAGGACGAGGAGGACGAGCTGGCCGCCCTGTACGTGGCGCGGGGCGTCGAGCCGCGGCTCGCCCGCGAGGTGGCCCGGCAGCTGTCGAAGGACCCCGAGCAGGCCCTGGAGATCCATGCCCGCGAGGAACTGGGCGTCGACCCGGGCGACCTGCCCTCGCCGCTGGTCGCCGCCGTGTCGTCGTTCGGCTCCTTCGCGCTGGGCGCGCTGCTCCCGGTGCTGCCCTATCTGCTGGGGGCCGGCGTCCTGTGGCCGGCCGTGCTGCTCGCCCTGATCGGGCTGTTCGCCTGCGGTGCGGTGGTGGCCAAGGTGACCGCGCGGAGCTGGTGGTACAGCGGTTTGCGGCAGCTTGTCCTGGGTGGCGCCGCCGCCGGTGTGACGTACGCCCTGGGTACCCTGTTCGGAACGGCCGTAGGATGATGTGACTGGATCTTATGCATCGTCTTGCATAAGTAGCCGTTACCCGCTGGTTTCGACCGCATGACCACCGGGCATGAGCCGTAAGCGCTGTGGGCAATGAGGCCTGCCGTGCACCCTGCGGGGCGGGCGACGACGCCGCTCCCCCCGTCCTTCACGGGCCGATGGGCGTGGATCCGACCGGTCCCGTCCTCCCCCGGCCCCCACGACAAGCCTCCACCGCCGGGCGCGGAAACCCCCGCCGCCGACCCAGCGGTGTCCGCATGTTGAAACGGAATATCCAATTCCCGAGAACCGCTTCATCATGTAACCTGCACGAAATTTCGCACTTACGCAGAGGGCCAACGTCGTCCCTCGGCACCAGCACATGCCAGATGACGACGACGGGAGAGCCGATGCGTACGCCGCGCCAGCCGTCCCAGCACTCCGCGAACGGCCGAAACTGGTCGTTCATGGATGCTCGCCCTGCTGCGCAGGGTATGTACGACCCCCGCAACGAGCACGACGCCTGCGGCGTCGGCTTCGTGGCCACCCTCACCGGCGAGGCGAGCCACACGCTGGTCGAGCAGGCACTCACGGTTCTGCGCAACCTGGAGCACCGCGGCGCCACCGGTTCCGAGCCCGACTCCGGCGACGGCGCCGGCCTGCTCTCCCAGGTGCCCGACGCGTTCCTGCGCGAGGTGGCCGGATTCGAGCTGCCCGCCGCCGGCTCCTACGCCGTCGGCATCGCCTTCCTGCCCGAGGACGGCACCGCCGACGCCGTCTCACAGATCGAGACCATCGCGGCCGACGAGGGCCTGACCGTCCTCGGCTGGCGCGAGGTCCCCGTCGCTCCCGAGCTGCTCGGCGCCACCGCCCGCTCCACGATGCCCGTCTTCCGTCAGCTGTTCGTCGCCGACGGCGTCAGCGAGGGCATCGCCCTGGACCGCAAGGCGTTCGTGCTGCGCAAGCGCGCCGAGCGCGAGGCCGGCGTCTACTTCCCGTCGCTGTCCGCGCGCACCCTCGTCTACAAGGGCATGCTCACCACCGGCCAGCTGGAGCCGTTCTTCCCGGACCTGTCCGACCGCCGCTTCGCCTCCGCGATCGCGCTCGTCCACTCCCGGTTCTCCACCAACACCTTCCCGAGCTGGCCGCTCGCCCACCCCTACCGCTTCGTCGCGCACAACGGCGAGATCAACACCGTCAAGGGCAACCGCAACTGGATGGTCGCCCGCGAGTCCCAGCTCGCCTCGGACCTCTTCGGGGGCAAGGACAGCCTGGAGCGGATCTTCCCGATCTGCACCCCGGACGCCTCCGACTCCGCCTCCTTCGACGAGGTCCTGGAGCTGCTCCACCTCGGCGGCCGCTCCCTGCCGCACTCCGTGCTGATGATGATCCCGGAGGCGTGGGAGAACCACGACTCCATGGACCCGGCCCGCCGCGCCTTCTACGGCTACCACTCCACGATGATGGAGCCCTGGGACGGCCCCGCCTGCGTCTGCTTCACCGACGGCACCCAGGTCGGCGCCGTCCTCGACCGCAACGGCCTGCGCCCCGGCCGCTACTGGGTCACCGACGACGGCCTCGTCGTCCTCGGCTCCGAGGTCGGCGTCCTCGACATCGACCCGGCCAAGGTCGTCCGCAAGGGCCGCCTCCAGCCCGGCCGCATGTTCCTCGTGGACACCGCCGAGCACCGCATCATCGAGGACGACGAGATCAAGGCGACCCTCGCCGCCGAGCAGCCCTACGCCGACTGGCTGGAGGCCGGCGAGATCGAGCTGGGCGACCTGCCCGAGCGCGAGCACATCGTCCACACCCACGCCTCGGTCACCCGCCGCCAGCAGACCTTCGGCTACACCGAGGAGGAGCTGCGCGTCATCCTCGCGCCGATGGCCAAGGCCGGCGCCGAGCCGATCGGCTCCATGGGCACCGACTCGCCGATCGCCGCGCTCTCCGAGCGCCCGCGGCTGCTCTTCGACTACTTCACCCAGCTGTTCGCCCAGGTCACCAACCCGCCGCTGGACGCCATCCGCGAGGAACTGGTCACCTCCCTGCGCAGCTCGCTGGGCCCCTCGGGCAACCTGCTGGAGCCGACCGCGGCCTCCTGCCGCAGCGTCGTCCTGCCCTTCCCGGTGATCGACAACGACGAGCTGGCCAAGCTCATCCACATCAACGCCGACGGCGACATGCCCGGCTTCAAGGCCGCGACCCTGTCCGGCCTGTACCGGGTCTCCGGCGGCGGCGACGCCCTCGCCGCGCGCATCGACGAGATCTGCGCCGAGGCGGACGCCGCCATCGACAACGGCGCCCGGCTGATCGTCCTGTCCGACCGGCACTCCGACGCCGAGCACGCGCCGATCCCGTCGCTGCTGCTCACCGCGGCCGTCCACCACCACCTCATCCGCACCAAGCAGCGCACCCAGGTGGGCCTGCTGGTCGAGGCCGGCGACGTCCGCGAGGTCCACCACGTCGCCCTGCTCATCGGCTACGGCGCCGCCGCGGTCAACCCCTACCTGGCGATGGAGTCCGTCGAGGACCTGGTCCGCGCGGGCACCTTCCTGCCGGGCATCGAGCCCGAGAAGGCCATCCGCAACCTGATCTACGCCCTCGGCAAGGGCGTGCTGAAGGTCATGTCCAAGATGGGCATCTCCACCGTCGCCTCCTACCGCGGCGCCCAGGTCTTCGAGGCCGTCGGCCTGGACGAGACCTTCGTGGAGAAGTACTTCAACGGCACCACCACCAAGATCGGCGGCGTCGGCATCGACGTCATCGCCAGGGAGGTCGCCGCCCGCCACGCCAAGGCCTACCCCGCCTCCGGCATCGCCCCGGCGCACCGCGCGCTGGAGATCGGCGGCGAGTACCAGTGGCGCCGCGAGGGCGAGCCGCACCTGTTCGACCCGGAGACGGTCTTCCGCCTCCAGCACTCCACGCGCAGCGGCCGCTTCGACATCTTCAAGAAGTACACCTCGCGCGTGAACGAGCAGTCCGAGCGCCTGATGACGCTGCGCGGCCTGTTCGGCTTCAAGTCCGACCGGAAGCCGATCCCGGTCGAGGAGGTCGAGCCGGTCTCCTCGATCGTCAAGCGGTTCTCCACGGGCGCCATGTCGTACGGCTCCATCTCCAGGGAGGCGCACGAGACCCTCGCCATCGCCATGAACCAGCTGGGCGGCAAGTCCAACACCGGTGAGGGCGGCGAGGACCCCGAGCGCCTGTACGACCCGGCCCGGCGCAGCGCGATCAAGCAGGTGGCCTCCGGCCGCTTCGGCGTGACCTCCGAGTACCTGGTCAACTCCGACGACATCCAGATCAAGATGGCCCAGGGCGCCAAGCCCGGCGAGGGCGGCCAGCTGCCCGGCCACAAGGTGTACCCGTGGGTGGCGAAGACCCGGCACTCGACGCCGGGCGTGGGCCTCATCTCCCCGCCGCCGCACCACGACATCTACTCCATCGAGGACCTGGCCCAGCTGATCCACGACCTGAAGAACGCCAACCCGCAGGCCCGCATCCACGTGAAGCTGGTCTCCGAGGTCGGTGTCGGCACGGTCGCGGCCGGTGTGTCCAAGGCCCACGCGGACGTCGTCCTGATCTCCGGCCACGACGGCGGCACGGGCGCCTCCCCGCTGACGTCGCTCAAGCACGCCGGCGGCCCCTGGGAGCTCGGCCTGGCCGAGACCCAGCAGACCCTGCTGCTCAACGGCCTGCGCGACCGCATCGTCGTGCAGACCGACGGCCAGCTGAAGACCGGCCGTGACGTCGTCATCGCCGCGCTGCTGGGCGCCGAGGAGTTCGGTTTCGCCACCGCTCCCCTCGTCGTCTCCGGCTGCGTGATGATGCGCGTGTGCCACCTGGACACCTGCCCGGTCGGCATCGCCACCCAGAACCCGGTGCTGCGCGAGCGGTTCTCCGGCAAGGCCGAGTACATCGTGAACTTCTTCCGGTTCATCGCCGAGGAGGTCCGCGAACTCCTGGCCGAGCTGGGCTTCCGCTCCATCGAGGAGGCCGTCGGCCACGCCGAGATCCTCGACGTCACCCGCGCCGTGAACCACTGGAAGGCTCAGGGCCTGGACCTGCACCCGCTCTTCCACGTGCCCGAGCTGCCCGAGGGCGCGGTGCGCCACCAGGTGACCGCCCAGGACCACGGCCTGGAGAAGGCCCTCGACAACGAGCTGATCAAGCTCGCCGCCGACGCCCTGGCCGCACCCGGGGCCACCGAGGCCCAGCCGGTGCGCGCCCAGGTCGCCATCCGCAACATCAACCGCACTGTCGGCACCATGCTCGGCCACGAGGTGACGAAGAAGTTCGGTGGCGCGGGCCTGCCCGACGACACCATCGACATCACCTTCACCGGCTCCGCCGGCCAGTCCTTCGGCGCCTTCGTCCCGCGCGGCGTCACGCTGCGCCTGGAGGGCGACGCCAACGACTACGTCGGCAAGGGCCTCTCCGGCGGCCGGATCGTCGTCCGCCCGGACCGTGCGGCCGACCACCTCGCCGAGTACAGCGTCATCGCGGGCAACACCCTCGCCTACGGCGCCACCGGCGGCGAGATGTTCCTGCGCGGCAAGACCGGTGAGCGGTTCTGCGTGCGCAACTCCGGCGCACTGGTCGTCTCCGAAGGCGTGGGCGACCACGGCTGCGAGTACATGACCGGCGGTCACGCGGTCGTCCTCGGCGAGACGGGGCGCAACTTCGCGGCCGGCATGTCCGGTGGCATCGCCTACGTCATCGACCTCGACCGCGACAACGTCAACGTCGGCAACCTCGACGCGATCGAGGCGCTCGACGAGACGGACAAGCAGTGGCTGCGCGAGGTGGTGCGCCGCCACCAGGAGGAGACGGGCTCCACCGTCGCCGAGAAGCTGCTCGCCGAGTGGGACACGGCCGTCGAGCGCTTCAGCAAGATCATTCCCAGCACGTACAAGGCAGTGCTCGCCGCCAAGGACGCCGCCGAGCGAGCCGGTCTGTCCGAGACCGAGATCACCGAGAAGATGATG
Source organism: Streptomyces sp. MK7 (assembly GCF_032658145.1). Taxonomy (NCBI): domain Bacteria; kingdom Bacillati; phylum Actinomycetota; class Actinomycetes; order Kitasatosporales; family Streptomycetaceae; genus Streptomyces; species Streptomyces sp. MK7. Next base: position 60,044 of record NZ_JAVACL010000005.1, on the reverse strand, counting down.
GAGGCGGCGATCAATGGCTGACCCGAAGGGCTTCCTGAACCACGGCCGCGAGGTCGCCAAGACCCGTCCCGTCGGTGAGCGCGTCAAGGACTGGAACGAGGTCTACGTCCCCGGCTCCCTGCTGCCCATCATCTCCAAGCAGGCCAGCCGCTGCATGGACTGCGGCATCCCGTTCTGCCACAACGGCTGCCCGCTCGGGAACCTGATCCCCGAGTGGAACGACTACGCCTACCGCGAGGACTGGGCCGCCGCCTCCGAGCGGTTGCACGCCACGAACAACTTCCCGGAGTTCACCGGCCGCCTGTGCCCGGCTCCGTGCGAGTCGGCGTGTGTGCTCGGCATCAACCAGCCGCCGGTCACCATCAAGAACGTCGAGGTCTCCATCATCGACAAGGCGTGGGAGGCCGGGGACGTCGCCCCGCAGGTTCCCGAGCGCCTGTCCGGCAAGACCGTCGCCGTCATCGGCTCGGGCCCGGCGGGCCTGGCCGCCGCCCAGCAGCTCACCCGGGCCGGCCACACCGTCGCCGTCTACGAGCGCGCCGACCGCATCGGCGGCCTGCTCCGCTACGGCATCCCCGAGTTCAAGATGGAGAAGCGGCACATCAACCGCCGTATCGAGCAGATGCGCGCGGAGGGCACCCGCTTCCGCACCGGCGTCGAGATCGGCCGCGACATCAAGGCGACCGACCTGAAGAAGCGCTACGACGCGGTCGTCATCGCCGCCGGCGCCACGACCGCCCGCGACCTGCCGGTGCCGGGCCGCGAGCTCAAGGGCATCTACCAGGCGATGGAGTACCTGCCCCTGGCCAACAAGGTCCAGGAGGGCGACTACGTCACCGCGCCCATCTCGGCCGAGGGCAAGCACGTCGTCGTCATCGGCGGCGGTGACACCGGCGCGGACTGCGTGGGCACCGCCCACCGTCAGGGCGCGGCCTCCGTCACCCAGCTGGAGATCATGCCCCGCCCGAACGACGAGCGGCACCCCACCAACCAGCCCTGGCCGACCTTCCCGATCCTGTACAAGGTCACCTCGGCCCACGAGGAGGGCGGCGAGCGGATCTACGCCGCCTCCACCACGCACTTCGAGGGCGACGAGGACGGCAACGTGCAGTGGCTGCACCTGGCCGAGGTCGAGTTCGTCGACGGCAAGCTGACCCAGAAGCCGGGCACCGAACGCAAGATCCCCGCCCAGCTGGTCACCCTCGCCATGGGCTTCACGGGCACCGACCGGGTCAACGGCCTGGTCGAGCAGTTCGGCCTGGAACTCGACGAACGCGGCAACATCGCCCGCGACGCCGACTTCCAGACCAATGTGCCGGGTGTGTTCGTCGCCGGTGACGCCGGCCGCGGCCAGTCGCTCATCGTGTGGGCGATCGCCGAGGGCCGCTCGGCCGCTCGCGGCGTCGACCGCCACCTGACCGGCGCCAGCGACCTGCCGGCCCCGATCCGCCCGACGGACCGCGCACTGACGGTCTGACGCGCGGTCACGAAAGAACGTCCCGTACAACGGCGTACGGGCGGGCCATCTGGGGGAGTTCCCCCAGACCCCCCGTGCCGGCGCCTGCCCGCCCGTCCCCGACCGGACAACAGGGCAGGCGCCGTCGCATGTCGTCGCACGTCCCGGAAACCGTGTGGACCCTCCCCGGCGTCCCCGTCCCCGACCGACAGGGGAGGAGCGGGACATGGCCGCGATCAGTCTGAGCAAGGTGGAGGAGACCGCGCCCGCGCTGGTCAGCCTCTACAAGAGCGCGGGGGCCTCGCTCGTCGAGCACGGCCTCGACGAGCAGCGGGCCGCCGTGTACCTCGTGCTCGACCACTCCGGCTCCATGAGGCCGTACTACCGCAACGGCAGCGTGCAGGCGCTCGCCGACCGGGTGCTGTCGCTCTCCGCGCATCTCGACGACGACGGCCGCGTCCCGGTGGTGTTCTTCTCCACGGACGTCGACGCCGTCGGCGAGATCGCCCTCGACGACCACCAGGACAGCATCCGGCGCATGGCGGCCGGCCTCGGCCACATGGGCCGCACCAACTACGAGGCCGCCGTGGACGCCGTGATCGACCACTACCTCGACTGCGGCGCCACGCACCCGGCCCTGGTCGTCTTCCAGACCGACGGCGCCCCCTCCAGCAGGACCGCCGCCGAACGCCACTTGTGCAAGGCCACGAGGCTCCCCCTCTTCTGGCAGTTCGTGGGCTTCGGCAGCGCCCGCAGCCACCGGTTCGACTTCCTGCGCCGACTCGACGAACTGGCGGTGCCGGGCAGACGTGCCGTCGACAACGCGGGCTTCTTCCCCGCCGGCCGCGATCCGCGGCGCCTGTCCGACGCCGAGCTGTACGACCGCCTCCTCGCCGAGTTCCCGCTGTGGCTGGCGGCGGCCCGGGCGCAGGGCATCGTCGCACAGGCGGAGCGGTGACCGCCTACGTGTCGCACTCCAGCACCGTCCGGCACAGCGCACACCGCGCACGCATCCGGCCCCGCACCGGCACCCTGATCCGCTGATGGCAGGTCGGGCACGGGAACGACACCCGCAGCGGCTCCGGCCCCGACGACGTGAAGGAATACGGCGCTCCCGGCGCGGCCAGCGGCGCCCGGCCGTGCTCCTGGGCGTGCCGCCGGTCCCGGGCGTAGCGGCGCCGGCCCGCCCAGCCGGCGGCCGTCAGCGGCGGCTGCTGCCCGTCACGGCGGGCCCGGGCCAGCCCCTTCTCGTACGCCTCGTAGCCCTGCGGGCTGGTGAACCACGTCGAAGGGTCCTCACCGAAGAACAGGGCCCGCTTGGCCAGGACGTACCCGAACTCCTCCGGCGTGAGGTAGCCGAGCTTCTGCGAGGACGTGCCGTGCTCCCGGAAGGCGTCCAGCAGCAGCCAGCCGGCACCCAGGTACGTCGCCGCCGTGTCCGTGAGGATCTCGTTGTCCCGCAGGCCGGGGAACGACAGATCCAGGCGGTGCAGATAGACGTGCATCACCTCGTGCGCCAGGGCCGCGCCGATGTCCTGCCGATGGGTGCGGAAACGGTCGTTCAGCTCGACGAAGTACTCGGGGCCCGACGTCAGCTCCACGTTCGCCGCGTGGTGCATCTCCCTGAAGCTGACGATCAGACGCGCGTCCGGCAGCCGGTAGTGGCGCACCAGCTCGCGTGCCACCCGCTGGGCACCCAGATGCAGATCGTCGGTGTCGCAGAAGGCCACATCGGCGGGGGCCACACTGGTCGCGAACGTCTGGACGGTGTCGTACGACAGCCGCTTGTACAGCGCCGTGATCGCCGCGCGCACCGTCTCCAGATGCGGGAAACCGTGCTCGACCGGTCCGTCGTCCGCCACGTCCGTACCCCCAAAGACGCCCTGAACGCTTCCACTCTATGCACAGCGAACACCGCACGGAGGGAACCGGGCGGTCCGGCCCCGTAAGGTGGACCCTCATGACCATCAGCAGCACCGGTACCGGCGACGTCGACCCCGCCGTCCTCAGCGAACTCGCACGCCTGCGCGACAGCATCGACAACATCGACGCCGCCGTCGTCCACATGCTCGCCGAGCGGTTCAAGGCGACCCAGCAGGTCGGCCACCTCAAGGCCGCCCACCAGCTGCCGCCCGCCGACCCGGACCGCGAGTCCCGCCAGATCGCGCGCCTGCGCGCACTCGCCGAGGACGCCAAACTCGACCCGGCGTTCGCGGAGAAGTTCCTCAACTTCATCATCGCCGAGGTCATCCGCCACCACGAACGCATCGCCGAGAGGTCCGCCAACGGCGACCCGACCCCGACGAACTGACCCAACCCTTCGGGGCTGCGGCCGGGCCACTCGCCCGGGCACCGCACAACGCGCCCGCGCGGACGCGGACAACCCCCGCGGGGACGCGGAGTCGCGACCGCGAGACCAGAGCCCACCCGCAACCGACCCCGACGAACCCCCACGCGAGCGAAAGCCGTTCCCGGCACGGGACCGCCCCTGCGGACGTGGAGGCCCCTGCGGGTGGGGGAGCCGGCGCCTTGCGGGGGTGTTCGGTCCCGGGGTGGGAGTGGTGCTCGCGTGGGGTCGCCCGCGCGGTGGTGGGGGTCGCTGCGGGTGGGGGAGCCGGCGCCTTGCGGGGTGTTCGGTCCGGGGTTGGAGTGGTGCTCGTGCGGGGGCGGCCCTGTGGCGGTGGGGGTTGCTGTGCGTGGGGAGTCGGCGTCGGCGCGGCGATGACCGGTCCTGGCGCGGGCACGGCGCTCGCCTGGGACCGGCCCCGGCGCGGCCCCGGACCCCCGCGCGTGGGGCCGCCCCGCGGTCGCGGGGGCGGTGTGCGTGGGCAAGCCGGCGTCGGCGCGCGGAGAGCCGTATCGCGCACAGGACCGGGCCCCGCGCACGGACGCCGACCCCGGCCCGCGCGGGGACGGGCCGTGGGCCTGCGGGACTCCGGTGCGCGGGGACGGGCCGTGGGGCCTCGGAGGTCCCCGTGCGCAGGGGCGGACGTGTGCGCCGCTGGTTGCCGCGCCCAGGGGCGCGCCGTGTGACCTGCCGGGGCCCCTGCGCGGAGATGGGCCGCGCGGGTGCGGGCGCGGGTGTCGTTTCGGGTTTCATGCGCGGGAGTGCCCCGGCGGCGCTGCCCGGAACCCCCTCGTGCCCTGGCCGTGGGATCAGGCACCATGGCGTCCATGTCCGTACTGACGCGCGACGAAGCGCAGACCCGTGCCCAGCTCCTCGACGTCCATCACTACAGCGTCGGCCTCGACCTGACCCGTGGGGACGGCACCTTCGACTCCCGGACGGTCATACGGTTCACCGTACGCACCGGCACCGGCACCGGCATCGGCCAGGGCACCACGGACACCTTCGTCGAGCTCAAGCCCGCCGAACTGCGCTCCGCCACCCTCGACGGACAGCCCCTCGACCCGCACAGCCTCACCGGCAACCGCCTGCCCCTGAAGAACCTCACCGCCGGCGAACACGAACTGCGCGTCGACGCCGCCATGCGCTACTCCCGCACCGGCGAGGGCATGCACCGCTTCACCGACCCCTCCGACGGCGAGACCTACGTCTACACCCAACTGTTCCTCGACGACGTCCAACGCGTCTTCGCGGCCTTCGACCAGCCCGACCTCAAGGCGGTCTTCGACCTCACCGTCACCGCACCCGACGGCTGGACCGTCCTCGCCAACGGCATCACCGAGCACACCGGGGACGGCGTCTGGAAGTCCGCCACCACCCCACCCATCTCCACCTACCTCGTCGCCGTCGCCGCCGGGCCCTGGCACTCCGTGCGCACCGAACACCGCGGCCTGCCCTTCGCCATCCACTGCCGCCGCTCCCTCGCCCCCCACCTCGACGCCGACGCCGACGAGATCCTCGACGTCACCCGCGCCTGCTTCGACCGCTACCACGAGAAGTTCGAGCAGCCCTACCCCTTCGACTCCTACGACCAGGCGTTCGTCCCCGAGTTCAACGCCGGCGCCATGGAGAACCCCGGCCTCGTCACCTTCCGCGACGAGTTCGTCTACCGCTCCGCCGTCACCGAGACCGAGCGCCAGACCCGCGCCATGGTCATCGCCCACGAAATGGCCCACATGTGGTTCGGCGACCTCGTCACCCTCAAGTGGTGGGACGACATCTGGCTCAACGAGTCCTTCGCCGAGTACATGGGCTACCAGACCGCCGCCGAAGCAACCCGCTTCACCAACACCTGGACCGAGTTCGGCGTCTCCCGCAAGTCCTGGGGCTACGACGCGGACCAGCGTCCCTCCACCCACCCCGTGGCCCCCGAAGCCGTCGACGACACCGCCTCCGCACTGCTCAACTTCGACGGCATCTCCTACGCCAAGGGCGCCTCCGCCCTGCGTCAACTGGTCGCCTGGCTCGGCGAGAAGGACTTCCTGGCCGGCATCAACGCCCACTTCGACAGGCACAAGTTCGCCAACGCCTCCCTCGCCGACTTCATCGAGTCCCTCGCCTCCGCCACCGACCGCGACGTCCACGCCTGGGCCGACGCCTGGCTGCGCACCACCGGCGTCGACACCCTCGTCCCGGACCTGAGCGTCGAGAACGGCCACTGGGGCGTCCACATCTCGCACCGGGGCAGCTCCGGAACGTGGTCCGCGCCCGACCCCACCAAGAACCGGAAGGGCCTGAGGCACGCGGGGAGCCGGCAGCCCGGGGGAGGCACCCGGCCGCACCGCATCACCATCGGCGCCTACGACCACGACCTCCACGACGCCGGCCGCCTCACCCTCCGCCAGCGCCTCGAAACGGACCTCGCCGGCAAGAACATCCTCCTCGCCACCGCCGGCACACAGCCCGCGCTCGTCGTCCTCAACGACGGCGACCTCACCTACGCCAAGATCCGCTTCGACCCCGACTCCTTCCGGACCATCCGCGAGAGCCTGTCCGGCCTGCCCGACCCCCTCACCCGGGCCGTCGTCTGGAACGCCCTGCGCGACGCCGTCCGCGACGGCGACCTCCCCGCCACCACCTACCTGGACCTCGCCCGCACCCACCTCCCGCACGAGACCGACCTCGCCCTCGCCGAAGCAGTCCTCGCCTTCGCCCGCACCCACATCGCCGACCGCTACCTCACCCCCGGCCAGCGGCCCGCCGCCCTCGCCACCCTCACCGACCTGTGCCGCGACCTCATCCGCCGCACCGAGGACGGCGACCACCCCGGCCTGCGCCTCATCGCCGTACGCCACCTCATCGACGTGGCCGCCCACCCCGACACCATCGCCGCCTGGCTCGCCGAGGGCATCGTCCCCGGCGGCCCCGAACTCGACCCCGAACTGCGCTGGCGCATCCTCGCCCGCCTCGCCGTCCTCGGCGCCACCGACGAAACCGCCATCGCCGCCGAACTCCACCGCGACCCCTCCGCCACCGGCCAGGAGGGCGCCGCCCGCTGCCGCGCCGCCCTGCCCGAGCCCGACGCCAAACACGCCGCCTGGCAGGCGATGTTCGCCTCCGACGACCTGTCCAACTACCTGTTCACCGCCACCGCCCAGGGCTTCTGGCAGCCCGAACAGGCCGACCTCGTCCAGGACTACGTGCCCCGCTTCTACGAGGACGCCGTCACCGTCGCCGCCCGCCGCGGCCCCGCCATCGCCCGCGCCGCCGGCCACTGGGCCTTCCCCGCCCACGCCGTCGACGCCGACCACCTCGACCTCGGCCAGGCCTGCCTGCGCGACGCCGATCCGGTCCCGGCCCTGCGCCGCACCCTCGTCGACCAACTCGACGACCTCGCACGCGCACTGCGCGTCCGCAGCGCGTAGAACCCGCGGGGCCCGGCCCCCAGGGGAGGGGCCCCACCGCAGGAACCCCAGGTGTGCGGGCCGGGCCGAGCCACGGCCCGGCCCGCACACCTCACCCGGCCCCGACGCCGGGCCCCGCGGCCCACCGCCCCAACACGTTCCGCCCGCACGGCAGTACCCACTTTCGGGTTCCCCTCGCACGGCATTCCGGGCGCGTCGGACCCCAGGCGTACAAGCTGGAACCCCCAGGCCCCCGCGCCCCGGAGGACAGCCGATGAGTACGCCGCCCCCAACGCCGCCCCGAGCCCGCCTCGCCTCCGGCGCCGAAGGCCCCCACACCCTGCGCCCGCTGCTCGACACCGTCCTCGACGCCCTCCGCAGCGGCCGCCATGCCCGCGGAGGACCACTGCCCGCCGGCGGCCCCGACACCGTCACCGCCCGGCTGTGCGCCGCCGTCGGCGACGTCCTGCCCGACCACGGCGACCCCGACGCCCTGCGCACCCTCGTCCACGCCCTCGCCGAAGGCGCGGCCGACCCCGCCGACCCCCTGTGCGCCGCCCATCTGCACTGCCCGCCCCTCGCCGTCGCCGTCGCGGCCGACCTCGCCGCCAGCGTCCTCAACCCCTCGCTCGACTCCTGGGACCAGGCCCCCGCCGCCTCCGCGCTCGAAGCGCTCGTCACCCGCGAACTCGCCCACGCCACCGGTCTGGCCGACGCCGTCGTCACCACCGGCGGCACCGAATCCAACCAACTCGCCCTGCTCCTCGCGCGCGAAGGCCACCCCGGCGGCGTCCGCCTCGTCTGCGGCGCCAACGCCCACCACTCCCTGCCCCGCGCCGCCTGGCTGCTCGGCCTGCCCGAACCCGTCGTCGTACCCGCCCCCGCCGGCACCCTCGACCCCGCCGCCCTCCACCAGGCCCTCACCGACCTCGCCGGCCCCCACGGCCCGGGCAGCCCCCGCACCCCCCTCGTCGTGGCCGCCACCGCGGGCACCACCGACGCCGGCCTCATCGACCCCCTCCCCGAGATCGCCGGACTCTGCGCCGCCCACGGCGCCCGCCTCCACATCGACGCCGCCCACGGCGGAGGCCTCCTGTTCAGCGACCGCCACCGCGACAAACTCACCGGCCTCGAAGCCGCCCACACCATCACCCTCGACCTGCACAAACTCGGCTGGCAGCCCGTCCCCGCCGGACTCCTCGCCGTCCGCCACCCCCGCGACCTCACCGCCCTGCACCACCACGCCGACTACCTCAACGCCGACGACGACACCGAAGCGGGCATCCCCGACCTCGTCGGCCGCTCCCTGCGCACCACCCGCCGCCCCGACATCCTCAAGATCGCCGCCACCCTCAAAACCCTCGGCCGCAGCGGTCTCGGCGCCCTGGTCGACCAGGTCTGCGCCCGCGCCCGCGAACTCGCCGACCTCATCCACGCCCACCCCGGCCTCGAGCTCTACGACCGGCCCACCATCAGCACCGTCCTCTTCCGGCCCGCCGGCGCCACCGACGACACCGTCGCCGCTGTACGCCGCACCCTCCTCACCGACGGCCGCGCGGTCCTCGGCCGAGCCCGCCTCGACGACCGGCTCTGGCTCAAAGCCACCCTCCTCAACCCCGACATCCGGCCCGAAGACCTGGCCACCCTCCTGAAACTGGTGGAAGGAAGCACCCCCGCATGAACCCCCCGAACCACCTGAACCACCCCACCCCGCAATCGCCCCACGATCTGGTCGGCATCGGGATCGGCCCCTTCAACCTCTCCCTCGCCGCCCTCGCCCACCCCCTCACCCACCTCGACACCGCCTTCTACGAACAACACCCCCGCTTCCACTGGCACCCCGGCCTGCTCATCGACGACGCCCGCATCCAGGTCCCCTTCCTCGCCGACCTCGCCACCCTCGTCGACCCCACCAGCCAGTGGACCTTCCTCAACTACCTCAAGACCCGCGACCGGCTCTTCCCCTTCTACTTCGCCGAACACCTCCACATCCGGCGCACCGAATACGACGCCTACTGCCGCTGGGTCAGCGACAACCTCCCCACCCTCCACTTCGGCCACCAGGTCGACGCCGTCCGCTGGAACCCCGAACTCCGCCTCTTCGAGATCGACTACACCCAACTCGACACCGACGGCGAAGCCGAAGCACTCGGCCGCACCTACACCCGCAACGTCGTCCTCGGCATCGGCACCCAGCCCCACATCCCCGACCCCCTCAAACCCCTCGCCGACGCCCCCGGCGTCCCCGTCATCCACGCCGCCGACTACCTCGACCACCGCGACACCCTGCTCACCGCCGCGCACATCACCGTCGTCGGCACCGGACAGTCAGGCGCCGAGATCTTCCTCGACCTGCTCCGCCACCGCCCCACCGGCCACGAAGGACTCCACTGGATCGGCCGCACCGAGGCCTTCGCCCCCATGGAGTACTCCAAACTCGGCCTCGAACACTTCACCCCCGACTACACCCGCTACTTCCACGCCCTGCCCGAACCCGTCCGCGACCGGCTCCTGCCCACCCAGTGGCAACTCCACAAAGCCGTCGACGCCGACACCCTCGCCGCCATCCACGACGAGCTCTACCACCGCACCCTGCACGGCGGCTGGCCCGACACCGTCCTCACCCCCGGCGTCCGCGTCCGCACCGCCGGCCGCGTCGCCGGCACCAAGATCGAACTCCACCTCGAACACACCCAGCAGGCCACCCGCACCCGCCTCACCACCGACGCCGTCGTCCTCGCCACCGGGTACCGCCCCCGCCCCCTCACCCCCCTCCTCGTCGGCCTCGACCCCTACCTGCGCCGCGACAGCACCGAACGACCCCGCATCGACGACCAGTACCGCCTCGTCCTCGACCACTCCATCACCGCCACCGGCTGCCACGCCTACGTCCAGAACGCCGAACTCCACACCCACGGCGTCGGCACCCCCGACCTCGGACTCGCCGCCTGGCGCAGCGCCACCATCCTCAACGCGATCACCGGCACCGACCCCTACCCGCTGCCCACCCGCACCGCGTTCACCACCTTCGGCCTCACACAGCAACGGCCCCAGATCCCGCCCGTGCGCCAGATCAGGACACTGACACCCCTGGCAGACGGAATCTGAGGCCGCCTCCACACAGCCGAACGGCGAGGGCCTGTCCGGCGGATCACGAAGCACTACTGGAACACCGGCGTACCGTTCCGCGTCAGCCGCCAGTCCACCGAAGCGAAGTCCGTCGGATCCAGCTCACCCTTCGCCGTCACCCACTCGGCGATCCGGGTACGGATCTCCGTCGACTCCGACCACAGCTCCTTCGACGACGCCACGAACGGGAACGCCCCACCACCATTGGCACGGTAGTTGTTCACCGCCAGCACGAACTGCTGCGCGTCGTCCAGCGGCGCACCGTCGAACGTCAGGTTCCTGATCCGCGAACCGACCGGCTGGGCCACATCGATGTCGTACCGCAGACCCGACACATAGTCGTAGTTGTAGTCCGGACGGCCGCCCGCGTTCGTCAGCTTGTCCACGTCGACCGCCGCGTCCGGCGCCGTCTGCACGTAGTACCCGGCGGAGTACTCCAGGTACGCACGCACCTGGACGCCCGTCATCAGCTTCGCGACCAGCGTGTTGTCGTACACGTACAGGCCCGACAGATCCCGGATCGTCACATCGCCGGCCGGGATCTCGGACGTCCGCGAGAACGGCGAGGCCTGCGCGATCACCGGCAGCGAGGCGTACTCGGTGCCGGCCAGCGCCGCCTTCACCACGTCCTCCTGCACCTTGGTGATCAGGTCGATGATCGGTGCGTCCTTGTACCGGGCCTCCACCGTCGTCAGCGTCTGAGTCGCCCGGCCGACCACCTGGTTGACGTAGGCCACGACCCTCTCGTGCTCGTCGTCCAGCAGCTTCGTGATCGCCGGATCGTCGGCCACCGAGCCCGAGTTGCGCAGCGACGCCGACACCGACTCCACCTCCCACCGGCCCCTTACGAACACCAGCTCGATGTCGAAGAGGGTCAGCCGCTCGGCGAAGCACAGCGGTTCCGACAGCACCACCGTCTTCCCCGACTGCTCGTTGACGACCTTCAGCTCCGGGATCTCCAGATGCGCGTGCCCCACCAGGATCGCGTCGATCCCCGGCACCTGCCGGGCCACGTTCGCCGCCGCGTCCTCCACATACGGCAGCTGGTCACCGTACGAGGACTGACCCGACGTACCCGAATGCGCCGACACCACGACCACGTCCGCACCCATCGAACGCAGCTTCGGCACCCACTTCGCCGCCTGCTCCTCCAGCCCCGGGAACGTCAACTTCCCCTGCACATAGGCCTTGTCCCAGATCGCGATACCCGGATTGGTCAGGCCCAGCACCGCCACCCTCACCGGCGGCGCACCGTGCGGACGGAACTCCTTGATGAAGTACGGCGCGAAAGCCGGCCGCTGCGTCGTCGCGTCCAGCGCGTTCGCCCCCAGCAGCGGGAAGTCGCACTGCTGCTCGAACTTCCGCAGCGTCTCGATGCCGTAGTTGAACTCGTGGTTGCCCAGCGCCGCCGCGTCGTACCCGATCGCGTTCATGGCCTGCGCCATCGGATGCACCGGGCCACCCTTGGCCGTGATCGGATCCACCTTGGCGTAGTAGTACGTCAACGGCGTGCCCTGGATCGTGTCACCCGCGTCCAGCAACAGCGTGTTGCCGCGGCCCTTCTCCTCGCGGACCTGGTTCACCAGCGTCGAGATCCGTGCCAGACCCTGCGCGTTGCCCGCCTTGTCCGAGTACTCGGCGTCCTTGAAATAGTCCCAGTTGAAGACGTGCCCGTGCAGGTCCGTCGTGCCCATCACGGTCAGCGAGTACCGCTTGGGGTGCTTGCCCGGACCCATCGCGGAGTCCGCCGACGCCTCCGCGGCCTGCGCCGCAGGAGCCGCCGCACCCGCCAGCGCCACCCCCGCCCCCGTCACGGCCGACTTCTTCAGGAACTTCCGGCGGTCCAACGCCATGCTGGCTCTCCTCGCGAGAAGGGGCAAAGGTTTCACGACGCGCGTAGATGCGCCCGCACAGACATACGGACGCGCGTAGATTCTGACTGGAGCATGATGAACGGAACAGCCCCTGGAGATTGCGATCTGATGACCGGCACCGACACGGAATCAGATGAGCGCCACCCCGCACACTTCAACAAGTGTCAATAACGCTTCACCCAAAGGTCGTTGAGCGGACACGTCGCACCAAGTCTCTACCGACCGGTAAGGCCTAGGCTCATTACCATGCGCCGAGTAAAGATCGTCTGTACATTGGGGCCCTCCACCACCACGTACGACCAGATCAAGGCACTGGTCGACGCCGGAATGGACGTCGCCCGCCTCAACCTCAGCCACGGCGGACACGCCGAACACGAGGAGCGCTACCAGCACGTTCGCAAAGCCGCCGACGAAACCGGCCGCAGCGTCGGAGTCCTCGCCGACCTTCAAGGCCCGAAGATCCGCCTTGGCCGGTTCCGCGAAGGTCCCGTACTCCTCGAACGCGGTGACACCTTCACCATCACCGTCGAAGAAGGCGTCGAAGGCGACCGCCACATCTGCGGCACCACCTACGCCGGCCTCGCCGAGGACGTCACCCCCGGTGAACGCATCCTCGTCGACGACGGCCGCGTCGCCCTCAAGGTCACCGCCGTCGACGGCCCCCGCGTCCACACCGAAGTCGTCGAGGCCGGCATGGTCTCCGACCACAAGGGCCTCAACCTCCCCGGAGCCACCGTCTCCGTCCCCGCCCTCTCCAAGAAGGACGAGGACGACCTCCGCTGGGCCCTGCGCACCGGCTTCGACGTCATCGCCCTGTCCTTCGTCCGCAGCGGCCGCGACATCCTCGACGTGCACCGCATCATGGACGACGAGGGCCGCCGCCTCCCCGTCATCGCCAAGATCGAGAAACCCCAGGCGGTCGAGGCCATGGACGACATCGTCGCCGCCTTCGACGGCATCATGGTCGCGAGGGGGGACCTGGGCGTCGAAATGCCGCTCGAACAGGTCCCCCTCGTTCAGAAACGGGCGATCAAACTGGCCCGACGCAACGCCAAGCCGGTGATCGTCGCCACCCAGATGCTCGACTCCATGATCGACAACGCCCGCCCCACCAGGGCGGAGGCCTCGGACGTGGCCAACGCCGTCATCGACGGCACCGACGCGGTGATGCTCTCGGGCGAGACCAGCGTGGGCAACTACCCGGTCCAGACGGTCCGCACCATGGCGAAGATCGTCGCGGCCGCGGAGGAGGACATCCTGGCCAAGGGCCTCCCGCCCCTGACCGAACGCAACAAACCCCGCACCCAGGGCGGCGCCGTCGCCCGAGCGGCAGCCGAGATCGGCGACTTCCTCGGCGCCAAGTTCCTCGTCGCCTTCACCCAGTCCGGCGACACCGCCCGCCGCCTCTCCCGCTACCGCTCACCCATCCCCCTGCTGGCCTTCACCCCCGAACCGGCCACCCGCTCCCAGCTCAGCGTGTCCTGGGGCGTGGAGACGTTCCTCGGCCCCCACGTCGACTCCACGGACGCGATGGTCGCCCAGGTGGACGAACTGCTGCTGCGCTACGGCCGCTGCGAGCGGGGCGACGCGGTGGTGATCACGGCGGGCTCACCTCCGGGGGTCCCGGGCGCGACGAACATGGTCCGGGTGCACCACATCGGGGAGGACGACAGTCCCAAGTAGGGGGCCTTCAGTATTTGGGGCCTACGTGGGCGTCCATGAGGGCTACGGAGGCCTTGCGGGCGATGGAGATGGTTACGGCGGCCCGGCTCTGGTTGAGCGACTTCCACTCGACGCCGAGCTTGTCGAGGGTGCCGGTGAAGAGCTGGATGATGTCGGCCGAGGTGTTGGTGAAGAAGTACCGGGGGTATTCGTAGCGCCTGCGCTCACCGCCGACGACGCGGGTCGTCCAGTTGGTGATACGGCAGCCGTCGGAGTGGATGAGCCCCCGGATGAACTCCCAGGGGTGTTCGTCGACGATCTCCTGCTGCCAGGGTTCGAGGGCGATGCGGCGCTCGTGCTTCTTGCCGGGGCCGTGCTGGGGGAAGAGGCACCACACGTGCATGGAGTACAGCTTCACCTCCCAGCAGCCCTTCCGGCGGACCCTGCACACCGAGTTGTTCGGGAATACGCTGCGCATTGCCCTTTCGCACTCGTCCACGAGCCCTGGGTGCACTTCGGCGCATGCGATCGACAGGCTGGGCGACCGCATGTTCAGCTCACCGTCGCATCGAGGGCACGCGGGCCGCTGGGCGCGGCCAGGGCACTCGCCCCGGCGTGCTCGATCCACATGCTTCCAGTAGCTGATCGTGCCCTTGGGCACGTTGAGCTGGCGTGCTACATCGGCGTTCTTCATGCCGTCACGGAGCAGAGTGAGGGCCTTCTGTCGTACTTCTGTGCTGTGGTAGTTCATGTGAACACGCTGTGTCACCCTCTGTAGCGACACGCGGCAAAAAAGCGGAGGACCACGCGAACGTGATCCTCCGCTTTTCTGTCCCATGTGCCCGGTGTGGGATTCGAACCCACACGCCCAAAGGGCACGGTGGTTTGAGCACCGCGAGTCTCGCCTGTTCCTCCAACCGGGCAAGTCGGGGACCGATGAGAAAGTGTACCGGTTCACCGCATGTCCCCGCCGCTAGGTAGGCTGCATACGCAGCAAGACCTGCCCCGCCCCGGAACAAGGAGCGCCCCCGTGACCCCCGAGTCGCCCCAGCCCGTAGACGTGCCCGACGACGACAAGTCGCACGTGCCTCCGCTGACGACGCGTGTCGTCATCGCGGAGGACGAGGCGCTGATCCGGCTGGATCTCAAAGAGATGCTTCAGGAGGAGGGGTACTCCGTCGTCGGTGAGGCCGGGGATGGTGAGCGGGCGGTGGAGCTGGCCCGGGAGCACCGCCCTGACCTGGTGATTCTCGATGTGAAGATGCCGAAGCTGGATGGCATCTCGGCGGCGGAGAAGATCGCTGAGGAGCGGATCGCGCCGGTGTTGATGCTGACGGCGTTCTCGCAGCGTGATCTGGTGGAGCGGGCTCGGGACGCGGGGGCGATGGCGTACCTCGTGAAGCCGTTCAGCAAGAGTGATGTGGTTCCGGCGATCGAGATGGCCGTGTCGCGGTTCACGGAGCTGAAGGAGCTGGAGAAGGAGGTCGCGGACCTCAGCCAGCGTCTGGAGACGCGGAAGCTGGTGGATCGTGCGAAGTCGATCCTGCAGACGGAGTACGGGCTGACGGAGCCGGCGGCGTTCCGCTGGATTCAGAAGACGTCGATGGATCGTCGTATGTCGATGCAGCAGGTGGCGGAGGCGGTCATTCAGGACAGCGACGAGAAGAGGGCGGCGAAGGGCGGGAAGTCCGAGAAGGGCTGAGCGCGTCCGGCCTCTTCGATGCGTGCGGCGAGGCCCGCACCCCTGTGGTGGGGTGCGGGCCTCGTTCTCGTTGTCCGGTGGGTGCTAGTCCTCGCCGAGGTATGCCTTGCGGACGGATTCGTCGTGGAGGAGTTCCTGTCCGGTGCCGGACAGGACGATGTTGCCGACCTCCATGACGTGGCCCTGGTCGGCGAGGGAGAGGGCCGCCTGGGCGTTCTGTTCGACGAGCAGGATGGTGGTGCCCTGGGACTTGAGCTCCGAGATGGTGGCCATGATCTTCTGCATCATGATCGGCGAGAGGCCCATGGACGGTTCGTCGAGCATGAGGAGTTTGGGCTGGGACATGAGGGCGCGGCCCATGGCGAGCATCTGCTGTTCGCCGCCGGAGAGGGTGCCCGCGGCCTGCTTTCTGCGTTCCCCGAGGATGGGGAAGAGGTCGTAGGCGCGCTGGATGTCCTTTTCGATGCCTTCCTTGTCCTTGCGGAGGAAGGCGCCGAGCTGGAGGTTCTCGGCGATCGTCAGGCGAGGGAAGATGTGCCGGCCTTCGGGGGAGTGGGCGAGTCCGAGGGCGACGATCTTGTGGGCGGGGACGCCGGTGAGCGGCTTGCCGTCGAAGACGATCTTGCCGGACGTGGGCTTGAGCAGGCCTGAGAGGGTGCGCAGGGTTGTCGTCTTGCCGGCGCCGTTGGTGCCGATGAGGGTGACGACCTGGCCGGCTTCGACGCTGAACGAGATGCCTTTGACGGCCTCGATCTTGCCGTAGGCGACCCTGAGGTCCTCGACCTCCAGCAGTGCGGTCACTGGGCCTCTCCCTTGGTGGTGCTGTCGTTCTCCTCGCCGGTGCTGTCGGCGTCGGCCGTGTCGTCCGCGTCGCCGCTGCTGTCCGTGTCGGCGGTGTCGTCCGTGTCGGCGGTCTCGGCGGCGGTCTCCGCGGCCTCGACCTCGGCCGCCTCCGCTTCCCCGGGGTCGCCCTCGAAGGGTTCGCCCAGGTAGGCGGCGACGACCCGTTCGTCGGCCTGGACGACGTCGGAGGTGCCCTCGACGAGCTTCTCGCCCTGGACGAGGACGGCGACGCGGTCGCACAGGTTGAAGATGAAGCGCATGTCGTGCTCGATCACGAGCACGGCGATGCCCTTGTCCCGGATGGCGAAGACCAGTTCCTCGGTGGTCCGGGTCTCCTGCGGGTTCATGCCGGCCGTCGGTTCGTCGAGCAGCAGCAGGCCGGGCTCGCTGGCGAGTGCCCGGGCGATCTCCAGCTTGCGCTGCTCGCCGTAGGGCAGGTTGCGCGCGAGGTGGTCGCGCTTGGCGTCGAGGCCGACGAACGCGAGGAGCTCCATGGCCTTCGCCTCGGAGTCCTTCTCGGCCTTGCGGAAGCCGGGGCCGCGCAGCAGTGCGGACCACAGGCCTTCTTTGGTCCGGGTGTGGCGGCCCACGAGGACGTTCTCCAGAACGGTCATGTTGGCGAACAGCCGGATGTTCTGGAAGGTGCGGGCGATGCCGGCCTGTGTGACCAGGTGCGGCTTGGGCGGCAGCACCTTGCCCTGGTAGGCGACGGTGCCCTCGGTGGGGACGTACAGGCCGGTGAGGCAGTTGAAGAAGGTGGTCTTGCCGGCGCCGTTCGGGCCGATGAGGCCGACGATCTCGCCGCTGTTGACCGTGAAGTCGACGGATCGGACGGCGGTGAGGCCGCCGAAGCGCATGGTGACGTCACGGGCTTCGAGTACAGGTGTCGTCATGGTTTCTTACGCCCCTGCCTTGGTGACGGCCGGTTCGTCGGTCAGCGTCTTCTGTTCTGGTACGTCGAGTTGTTCGGTCTCGTGGAACTCGAGCTGGCGGCGGCGGTTGGCGATGATGCCTTCCGGCCGGAAGCGCATCAGCAGGACGAGCGCGATGCCGAAGGCGAACAGCTCGTAGTTCTGGAGGAACTGGAGCTTTTCGGGGACCAGGTAGAGGACGCTGGCGCCGAGCAGCGGGCCGCTGACGGTGCCCATGCCGCCGAGGACGACGGCGGCCAGGAGGAAGGCGGAGTTGGGCGGGGCGGCGCCGGCGAACTGGTAGGGCTGGGGGTTGACGCTGTAGTTGACGTGGGCCATCACGGTGCCGGCGAGGCCCGCGAGGGAGGCGCCGAGGGCGAAGGCGATGAGTTTGACGCGGAAGCCGTTGATGCCCATGGCGGTGGCGGCGGTCTCGTCTTCGCGGATGGCGATCCAGGAGCGGCCGATGCGGGAGTCCGCGGCGCGGGTGAAGACGAGCACGACGATGGCCGTGACGATGAGCATCAGGAACAGGTAGTTGGCGAATCGGCCGAGGGTGAATCCGCCGATGTCGTGTGCTTCGCCCAGGTGGAATCCGAGGATGTTGAGGTCCGGGATCTGGGTGATGCCGTTCGGGCCGCGGGTGATGTTGGGTCCGGAGTCGCCGTCGAGGTTGTTGACGGTGATGCGGAAGATCTCACCGAAGCCGAGGGTGACGATGGCGAGGTAGTCGCCGCGCAGCCGCAGGGTGGGCGCGCCGATGAGTACGCCGAAGACGAGTGAGGCGGCCATGCCGGTGAGAGCGGCGGCCCAGAAGGGGAAGTGGACGCCGGAGAACCGGGAGTACTCGGAGCCGGAGACGAGGGCGGCGGCGTAGGCGCCGACGCCGAGGAAGGCGACGTAGCCGAGGTCGAGGAGGCCGGTGAGGCCGACGACGATGTTCAGGCCGAGGGCGACGGTGGCGAAGATGAGGATGTTGACGCCGACGTTGGCGTTGTGGTCGTCGCTCTGGGTGAAGGGGAAGATCACCGCGGCGACGAAGGCGAGGGCCGCGGCGAAGCCCTTGTGCTGTGCGGAGATCGTCGCGTAGCGGTCGACGAGGCCGGTGTGGATGAGTCCCCAGGCGGCGAAGACGACGAGCAGCAGGTAGCCGATGAAGGTTTCGCTGGCGTCGTTGTCGATGCCGATGCCGTAGGTGAAGGCGATCAGGGCGATCGCGGTGCCGGCGGTGATGATGCCGCGTTCGGCGATCGGGGTGATGCCGCGGGGGCGTGGCTGCTGAGGCTTGGTGAGGTAGCCGCGCAGGCCGGTGCCCGGGGCGGGGCGGGGCAGGGCGAGGGCGCCGAGGACGGGGAGTGCGGAGGCCACCATGGCCACGTAGGCGCCGGGGTCGAGGTTGACCAGGCCGCCGAGGTCGACGGCGATGGCGATGCCGGTGAACCAGCAGACGGCGAACGCCGACATGGCGGTGAGGAACACCGGTGAGGTGGCGTTCGACGGGTTCAGCCAGCGCAGCCCCTTCACGTTCCACTGGTTGAGCGCGAACAGCAGGGTGAGGGCGCCGGCCACCAGGGCGAGGATCTGCAGGCCCGCGGGGTAGCCGTAGACGGTGAGGTCGCCGGGGAAGTCGGGCGTCCAGGTCCAGCTGAGGAAGGTGCTGGCGATGGTGGCGACGGCGCCGACGGCTATGAGCGGGCGGGCGAGGACGGTGGGCAGCGGGACGGGTCCGCGTCCGGTGCCGGCGGGGGTCTTGGTGGTGTCGGTCATGCTGTTCTCACGCCCTGTCCGCGACGCGTTCACCGAGCAGGCCTTGTGGCCTGAAGAGGAGTACGAGGATGAGGAGGACGAAGGCCCATACGGCGGCCCAGCCACCGCCGCCGAGCTGCTGCATGCCGGGGATGTCGGCGATGTAGGCGGTGGCCATGGCTTCGGCGACGCCGAGGACGAGGCCGCCGAGCATGGCGCCGTAGATGTTGCCGATGCCGCCGAGGACGGCCGCGGTGAATGCCTTCAGGCCGGCGATGAAGCCCATGTCGTAGGAGACAGAGCCGTACTTGAGGCCGTAGGACACACCGGCGACGGCGGCGAAGAAGCCGCCGATGGCGAAGGCGATGACGATGATGCGGTTGGTGTCGATGCCCATCAGCTGGGCGGTGTCCGGGTCCTGGGCGGTGGCCTGCATGGCGCGGCCGGTGCGGGAGAGGCGGACGAAGAAGGCGAGGACGGCCATGCACAGCGGGGCGGCGACGATCAGGAAGACGTCGCCGCTCTGTACGGTGACGGAGCCGATGTGCAGCGGGCCGAACGGCAGTTGCGGGAAGACGCGGGCCGACTTGGCGTCGCCGCCGACCTTGTACCAGTTGAAGACGGCCTGCTGGAGCGCGAGCGAGAGACCGATCGCGGTGATCAGCGGGGCGAGGCGTGGTGCGCCGCGCAGCGGCCGGTAGGCGAAGCGCTCGGCGCCGACGGCGATGAGCACGGCGACCAGTGCGCCGCCGATGAGCATCGCCGGCAGGGCTATCCACATGGATATGCCGTCCGGCAGGACGAGGTAGACCGTGAGGGCTCCGAAGCCTCCGGTCATGAAGATCTCGCCGTGGGCGAAGTTGATGAGCTGGACGATGCCGTAGACCATCGTGTAGCCGATGGCTATCAGCCCGTACATCGAGCCGAGGAACAGCCCGTTGGCCAGCTGCTGCGGCAGGGTGTTCACCGCATGGCCTCCATGTGGTGGGGAGAGTCAAGGGGGGCGTAGAAGGCGGGCCGCGCGGTGACGGTGGTCTGCGCCGCGCGGCCCTGAGTGGTGCGGAGTGTCCGGCTTGGTTACTTCGGGCTGGCGACGCCGCTCTTGACGGACTTCCATTCACCGTTGGTGACCTGGTAGACGGTCAGCTGCTTGTTGGTGGTGTCGCCGTACTGGTCGAAGGAGATCTTGCCGGAGAGGCCGTCGAAGGAGGTCTTCTGGACGGCGTCGACGACCTGCTGGCGGGCGTCGGCGGGGATCTTGCCGTCCTTCACGACCTGGCCGACGGCCTTGATGATGGCGGTGGTGGCGTCGTAGGCGTAGGAGCCGTAGGTGCCGTAGTCGCCGGGGTACTTCTTGGCCTTGTAGGTGGCCACGAAGTCCTTGGCGGCGGGCAGGGTGTCGACCGGGACGCCGATGGAGGTGACGAGGTCGCCCTCGGCGGCCTTGCCGGCGGTCTTGATGTAGGTCGGGGTGAACATGCCGTCGCCGCCGAACAGCGGGATCTTGGCGCCGGCGTCCTTGAGCTGCTTGGTCAGGACCTGGGACTCGTCGTACTGGCCGCCGTAGTAGAGGATGTCGGCGCCGGAGTTCTTGATCTTCGTGACGAGGGTGGAGAAGTCGCGGTCGCCGGTGTTGACGTGGTCGGTGCCGATGACCTTGCCGCCCTGCTTGGTGAACTGCTCCGTGAAGATCTTGGAGAGGCCCGCGCCGTAGGTCTGCTTGTCGTCGACGACGAACGCCTTCTTCGCGTGGACGCCGTTGTAGGCGTAGTCCGCCGCGTAGGCGCCCTGGAGCTCGTCGGTGGTGGCGGTGCGGAAGTACGTCTTGAACGGGCGGGACTTGCTGGTCTGCCAGTTCTTGCCCTGGGTGAGCTCGGGGTTGGTGTTGGACGGGGAGATCTGCACCAGGTTGGCGGTGGCGAAGACCTGCTGCATCTGGGTGGCCACACCGGAGTTGAGGGGGCCGACGACGCCGAGGACGCTCTTGTCGGAGACGAGCTGGGTGGCGTTCTGCTGGCCGGTGGCCGGGATCGCCTTGTCGTCCAGCGCCTTGAGCTTGAAGGTGACGCCGGGGACGGTCTTGTTCTTGTTGGCGTCGTCGACGGCGATCTTAGCACCGTACTGGATGCCGAGACCCGTCGCGGAGTTCTGGCCGGTCAGCGGGGCGTCGACGCCGATCGTGACCGTCACGTTGCCGCTGTCGCCGCCCTTGCTGTCGTTATTGCGGGAGCCGCAGGCGGTGAGAGTCAGAGCTCCGGTGGTCAGAACGGAGGTAAGAATCACCAGAGAACGCTGTCGCACAATCGATCCTTTCCGCAGGCACGTCCGCCCCTTCTGTGGGGGCGGTGGGTGCCGCGCCGGTACCGAACTCCCGATGGAGCGGTGACTGGCCGTGACTCTAAGCGGGTGGGGGGAACGTGGAGGAGTGCTTGACCAAGGCTGTGACGCTCTTGTTATGACACGAGGTAATGCAGAGCGGTACAGCGTGGGGGGAAGAGCCGAATTCGGGCTGATTCGCCCCGTCCGCATTGTGAGAATCCGCAGGACCCGCCGTGATCCGTTCAGGCGTCTCGAGGGTTTTGGTGATTACCAAACTTTGTTGCCGCAGGCGCCTTTCGGGGTCGGCGGGGGGTGCTGTGCACAGGGGGCGGCGGGAGTGAAAGCGCGAATGTGTATTGCACGCGTATTACATAGAGTTACTGCGAAGGAAAGGAGTTCGGCGACTTCGGCGCCTTTCCGCGTTCCGCCCACGGGGGAGGGTATGGTGATTTTGCGGGAAATATGTCCCTCTGTCCGGGAAAAGTGCGTGATGTCGTGCGCTGGCGCGGCGGTGACCGTGCCCTCCTGACGGTACGTCAACTCACTGGCGCGCACGGCGTGGTGGGGATCGCCGAGAGAGGGATGACCCCGGCGGGGCTCGGCGGTCCCGCCGGGGCGAGGGCGTCAGACGCCGGTGTTCGGCAGGCTCGCCTCGTCGCTCCTGGGGGCGTCGCGCAGCAGGCAGGTCAGGCGGGCGCTGCACACGCGGCGTCCCTCCTCGTCACTGATCACGATCTCGTACGTGGCCGTCGAGCGTCCCCGGTGCACCGGTGTGGCGACGCCGGTGACGAGGCCCGAGCGCGCCCCGCGGTGGTGCGTGCAGTTGAGGTCCACGCCGACCGCGATCTTCGAGGTGCCGCCGTGCAGCATGGAGCCGACCGAGCCCAGTGTCTCGGCCAGCACGGCGGAGGCGCCGCCGTGCAGCAGCCCGTACGGCTGGGTGTTGCCCTCCACGGGCATGGTCCCGACCACGCGCTCCGCCGACGCCTCCAGGATCTGCACGCCCATCCGTGTCCCCAGGTGCCCGGCCGAGAACAGCGCCTGCAGGTCGACGCCGAGCGCGGCGTACTCGTCGATGACCTCCTGCGGGAACTTCACGTGCTGCTGCTCACCCATGGGCCCGGCTCCGTTCGTCGTACACCTGGTTCGTCGTACATCTGTCCGCTGAGCAAACGCTCAGTCGGTCGCCGATTGTTCCAGACGGGTCTCCAGGCGGACCACCACGGACTTGCTGGCGGGGGTGTTGCTGGTGTCCGCGGTGGCGTCCAGCGGGACGAGCACGTTGGTCTCCGGGTAGTAGGCCGCCGCGCAGCCCCGGGCCGTCGGGTAGTGCACGACGCGGAAGCCGGGTGCCCGCCGCTCGACATCGTCCTTCCACTCGCTCACCAGGTCGACGTAGGAGCCGTCGGCGACGCCGAGGCCCCGCGCGTCCTCGGGATGCACCAGCACCACCCGGCGGCCGGCCGTGATGCCCCGGTAGCGGTCGTCGAGGCCGTAGATCGTGGTGTTGTACTGGTCGTGCGAGCGCAGCGTCTGCAGCAGCAGCCGGCCCTCGGGCAGCTCGGGGTACTCCACCGGCGCGGCGGTGAAGTTGGCCTTGCCGGTGGCCGTCGGGAAGCGGCGCTCGTCGCGCGGGGCGTGCGGCAGCGCGAAGCCGCCGGGGCGGGTCACGCGCGCGTCGAAGTCCTCGAAGCCGGGGACCACGCGGGCGATCCGGTCGCGGATCGTGGCGTAGTCCTTCTCGAACTCCTCCCACGGCACCACGCTGTCCTCGCCCAGCACGCGGCGCGCCAGGCGGCAGACGATGGCCGGCTCCGACAGCAGGTGCGGGCTCGCGGGCTCCAGACGGCCGCGCGAGGCGTGCACCATGCCCATGGAGTCCTCGACGGTCACGAACTGCTCGCCGCCGTCCTGGAGGTCCCGCTCGGTGCGGCCCAGGGTGGGCAGGATCAGGGCGCGCGCGCCGGTGACGACGTGGGAGCGGTTGAGCTTCGTCGACACGTGCACGGTCAGCCGGGCCCGGCGCATGGCGGCCTCGGTGACCTCGGTGTCGGGGGAGGCGGAGACGAAGTTGCCGCCCATGGCGAAGAACACCTTCGCCTCGCCGTCGCGCAGGGCGCGGATGGCCCGGACGACGTCGTAGCCGTGTGCGCGCGGCGGCGCGAAGCCGAACTCCTTCTCCAGGGCGTCCAGGAAGGCCGGGGCCGGGCGCTCGAAGATGCCCATCGTGCGGTCGCCCTGCACGTTGGAGTGGCCGCGCACCGGGCACACGCCCGCGCCCGGGCGGCCGATGTTGCCGCGCAGCAGCAGGAAGTTCACGACCTCGCGGATGGTGGGCACCGCGTGCTTGTGCTGGGTCAGGCCCATCGCCCAGCACACGATGGTGCGCTTCGAGGCCAGGACCATCTCCAGCGCTCGGTCGATCTCCGCGCGCGTGAGGCCGGTCGCGGTGAGCGTCTCGTCCCAGTCGGCGGCGCGGGCGGCGGCGGCGAACTCCTCGTAGCCGTGGGTGTGTTCGCGGACGAACTCCTCGTCGACCGCACCCCGGGTGTCAATGATCAGCTTGTTGAGGAGGCGGAAGAGGGCCTGGTCGCCGCCGATGCGGATCTGCAGGAACAGGTCGGTGAGCGCGGCGCCGGTGGTCAGCCCCTTCGGCGTCTGGGGGTTCTTGAAGCGCTCCAGGCCCGCCTCGGGCAGCGGGTTGACGCTGATGACCCTCGCGCCGTTCGCCTTGGCCTTCTCCAGGGCGGAGAGCATGCGCGGGTGGTTGGTGCCCGGGTTCTGGCCGGCCACGATGATCAGGTCGGCCCGGTACAGGTCCTCCAGCAGGACGCTGCCCTTGCCGATGCCGATCGTCTCCGACAGGGCCGAGCCGGAGGACTCGTGGCACATGTTGGAGCAGTCGGGCAGGTTGTTGGTGCCCAGCTCGCGTGCGAACAGCTGGTAGAGGAACGCGGCCTCGTTGCTGGTGCGGCCGGAGGTGTAGAAGACGGCCTCGTCGGGGGAGGAGAGAGCGGCGATCTCCTCGGCGACGATGCCGAAGGCGCGCTCCCACGTGACCGGCTCGTAGCGGTCGGCGCCCTCGGGCAGGTACATCGGGTGGGTCAGGCGCCCCTGCTGGCCCAGCCAGTAGCCGCTGCGGCCGGCCAGGTCGGCGACGGAGTGCGCGGCGAAGAACTCCGGGGTGACCCGGCGCAGGGTGGCCTCCTCGGCGACCGCCTTGGCGCCGTTCTCGCAGAACTCCGCCTTGTGCCGGTCCTCCGGCTCCGGCCAGGCGCAGCCCGGGCAGTCGAAGCCGTCCTTCTGGTTGACCCGCAGCAGGGTCAGCGCGGTACGGCGCACGCCCATCTGCTGCTGGGCGATGCGCAGGGTGTGCCCGACGGCCGCCAGCCCCGCCGCCGCGTGTTTCGGCCCGGCGACCCGCGGCGCGTCCTGAACCGGGTCGCCCTTGGGCGGCTTCGTGGCCATCGCGCCCTCCCCTTCGACTGCGCTGTTGAAGACGTACGCCGCCGATCCTGCCACGGGGTACCGACAACGGGACCGGCCGCCTTGCGTCCCGGTCGCGGTGACGGCTGCGCCCCCGGTCGCTGTGAGGGCGCTCACGCCCGCCGGGGCCGCGTGGCCCCGGCTGTCAGTGGGGCGTGGCAGGATCGAGGGCGTGGCAGAGACAGCATCGAAGAAGAACGACACGACCTCCGGCGGTACCCGTCCCCGGCTGATGCTCATGGACGGGCACTCGCTGGCCTACCGGGCGTTCTTCGCGCTGCCCGCGGAGAACTTCACCACCGCGACGGGCCAGCCGACGAACGCGATCTACGGCTTCGCGTCGATGCTGGCCAACACCCTGCGTGACGAGGCGCCCACGCACTTCGCGGTCGCCTTCGACGTCTCGCGCAAGACCTGGCGCTCGGAGGAGTTCACCGAGTACAAGGCGAACCGCTCCAAGACCCCGGACGAGTTCAAGGGCCAGGTCCAGCTGATCGGCGAGCTGCTCGACGCGATGCAGGCCCCCCGCTTCGCCGTCGACGGGTTCGAGGCGGACGACGTCATCGCCACCCTCGCCACCCGGGCCGAGGCCGAGGGCTTCGAGGTGCTGATCGTCACCGGCGACCGCGACTCCTTCCAGCTGGTCTCCGAGCACACCACGGTGCTGTACCCGACCAAGGGCGTCTCGGAGCTGACCCGGTTCACTCCGGAGAAGGTCTTCGAGAAGTACGGCTTGACGCCGGCCCAGTACCCGGACTTCGCGGCGCTGCGCGGCGACCCGTCGGACAACCTGCCGGGCATCCCGGGCGTCGGCGAGAAGACGGCCGCGAAGTGGATCAACCAGTTCGGTTCGTTCGCCGAGCTGGTCGAGCGCGTCGAGGAGGTCAAGGGCAAGGCCGGGCAGAACCTGCGCGACCACCTGGAGGCCGTCAAGCTCAACCGCCGGCTCACCGAGCTGGAGCGGAACGTGGAGCTGCCCAAGGCGGTCACCGACCTCGCCCGGCAGCCCTACGAACGCAAGGCCGTCGCGATGCTCCTGGACAGCCTGGAGATCCGCAACCCGTCCCTGCGCGAGCGGCTCTTCGCGGTCGACCCCGGCGCCGAGGAGGCCGAGACCACCCCGATCGCCGCCGACGGCGTGGAGCTGGACGGTGCGGTGCTCGCCACCGGCGAGCTGGCCGGCTGGCTCGCCGAGCACGGCACCCAGCCCCTGGGCGTCGCCACGGTCGACGCCTGGGCGCTGGGCGCGGGCTCGGTCGCCGAGGTCGCGCTCGCCGCGCCCGGCGGTGCGGCCGCCTGGTTCGACCCCTCCGAGCTGGACGAGGCCGACGAGCGGGCGTTCGCGAGCTGGCTGGCCGACGCCGAGCGGGCCAAGACCTTCCACAACGCCAAGGGTGCGATGCGGGTCTTCGCCGAGCACGGCTGGCGCGTCGAGGGCGTCACCATGGACACCGCGCTCGCCGCCTACCTGGTCAAGCCGGGCCGCCGCTCCTTCGACCTGGACGCGCTGTCCCTGGAGTACCTGCACCGGGAGCTGACGCCCGCCGCCGCGGCGGACGGGCAGCTGGCCTTCGGCGCGGACGACGCCGCCCAGGCCGACGCCCTGATGATCCAGGCCCGCGCCGTCCTCGACCTCGGGGAGGCGTTCGAAGGCCGGCTGGGGGAGGTCGGCGCGGCGGATCTGCTGGGCGACATGGAGCTGCCCACCTCCGCGCTGCTCGCCCGCATGGAGCGGCACGGCATCGCCGCCGACCGCGCCCACCTCGAAGCCATGGAACAGATGTTCGCCGGCGCGGTGCAGCAGGCAGTGAAGGAGGCGCACGCGGCGGCCGGGCACGAGTTCAACCTCGGCTCGCCCAAGCAGCTCCAGGAAGTCCTCTTCGGTGAGCTGGCCCTGCCGAAGACCAAGAAGACCAAGACGGGCTACACCACCGACGCCGACGCCCTGGCGTGGCTGGCCGGTCAGACGGACAACGAGCTGCCGGTGATCATGCTCCGCCACCGCGAGCAGGCCAAGCTCCGGGTCACCGTCGAGGGCCTGATCAAGACGATCGCGGCGGACGGCCGTATCCACACCACGTTCAACCAGACGGTCGCCGCCACCGGCCGCCTGTCCTCCACCGACCCCAACCTGCAGAACATCCCGGTCCGCACCGACGAGGGCCGGGCCATCCGCCGCGGCTTCGTGGTCGGCGAGGGCTTCGAGTCGCTGATGACGGCCGACTACAGCCAGATCGAGCTGCGGGTGATGGCCCACCTCTCCGAGGACGCGGGCCTGATCGAGGCGTTCACCTCCGGCGAGGACCTGCACACCACCGCGGCCTCCCAGGTCTTCGGCGTCGAGCGGTCGGCGGTGGACGCGGAGATGCGCCGCAAGATCAAGGCGATGTCGTACGGCCTGGCCTACGGGCTGTCGGCCTTCGGCCTCTCCCAGCAGCTGAACATCGAGGCGGCCGAGGCCCGCGCCTTGATGGATGCCTATTTCGAGCGCTTCGGCGGCGTACGGGACTATCTGCGCCGGGTGGTCGACGAGGCGCGGGCCACGGGTTACACGGCGACGCTCTTCGGGCGCCGCCGCTACCTTCCCGATCTCAACAGCGACAACCGTCAGCGCCGCGAGGCGGCCGAGCGCATGGCCCTCAACGCGCCCATCCAGGGCACGGCCGCCGACATCGTCAAGATCGCCATGCTGAATGTGGACCGGGCGCTGCGCGAGGCCGGTCTCGCCTCCCGCCTGCTCCTCCAGGTCCACGACGAAATCGTCCTGGAGATCGCCCCCGGCGAGCGTGCGGCGGCGGAGGAGATCGTCCGCCGCGAGATGTCCGGCGCGGTCCGCCTCCGGGCGCCGCTGGACGTCTCGGTGGGCGTGGGGCCGGACTGGGAGTCGGCGGCGCATTAGGTCCTGTCGTCAAATTCCCGTCGTCCGCCCGCGGGGCGGGCCTCGCGGCGTCCGGGGCGTGCTCCCTGCTCCGGGGTCCCCCGGCCGAAGGCCGGGGGAGTGCCGGGTGCGAGCCCTCGTACTGGACGTCCCTGGGCTTGTGCCCGGTGCGGCGAGTGGGGGCACCTCCCACGCCGTCAAGGCCTTGGGGGAGTGCCGGGCGTCGCGACGGGGCGAACGTCGCCTGTTGCGGCACCAGGGGGTGCCTCGCCGAGACACCCCCTGGGAACGGCACCGCGCCTGGTGCCGCACCAGGCGCCGGGGCCGGGCGGCGGTGCGAAGCCGTGCCGGGGAGGGCGTGCATGGCCCGTCTGCCCAGCCGAGGCGGCAGGGCAGGCAGGTCCTCCTGCGCCGCGGGTGCGGCAACCCGCACCGCCCGCCTCGTGACCGGGACGGGCGGGGGCGGACGGCCCTCCGTGCCGTCGGGGCCCGTCACTCACGTGGCCCCCGCAGAAACGCACCGGCCACCCCGGCCCGCCAGGATGCGGGCATGGGTATACGCATGCTCAACCACCGGCCGGCGGTGTCCCCGACAGCCGTCGGCGCGGCCCCCGCCGCGCCGCCCCCGCCGGTCCCGGCCTTCGCGGCCGACGCAAGCACCGCCCGCATCCCCCCCGATCTCGCGGCAGCCGTGCGCCGGGCCGTGACCGGGCTGCGCCGTCGGGCCGTCCCCGGCGAGTCCCGTCCCTGGCGGATGTGGGCCGACCTGACGCGCGGCTACGTCGCGCTCCTCCTCGCGCGCCTCCCGCAACCGGCCCCGGCGCGCACCGTCACCGTCTTCGTGGCGGCCCCGATCCCCCGTGCGGACCGCACGGACCGCCCGCTGGGCCCACCCGCGCACCGGCCACGCCCGGACGGCCGCCCCGGCCGGGACGAGCCTGCCCGCCGGGACGAATCCGCCCGCCGGGACGGGCCGTCCCGCCGAGATGAGCCGTCCCTCCCGGACGAGCCCTCCCGCCACGACCGGCGGCCCCAGCAGAACGGGCAGAATCGTCCGGGCCAACGCGACTGGTAGCGCCGCCGGGCGATGAGAGAGGCCAGGACGGCCGGAACCGGCACCCCGAGCCACCGCCGTGAGCAGCCCGCGCCCCGCAGCCGTCCCTGTCTCCGGCGCCTTCCACATCTCCGGCACCTTCCGGATCTTCTCTCCGGTACCTTCCGGATCCTCCGCAGCTTCCGGACCTTCCAGACCTACCAGACCGTCCGAGGTGCCCGAAGCGTCCCTCAGTCCGAGCGCACGGACACGCCCGCTTGGTCCGCGTCCCCGCCGGAGCGACCGGAGCGACCGGAGCGGCCCGAGCGACCGAACCAGCCGGAGCCGGCAGAGCCACCCACGTCACCCACATCACTTGAGCCACCTGAGCCGCCCAAGCCAACCGAGCCGCTCAAGCCGTCGAATGCCCCGTACCCGGACCCCCGTCGCGCCCTGACCCCCACCGCGTAGGCCGCCAGGCCGAGCGTCAGACCGGCGCCCGCGCCGAAGCACAGGGCCGGGACGAGATCCCGGAGGCCCGCCGCCGAAAGCGGCCCCGCCCAGGACCGCGCGACCCGCTGCACCGCCCCGGCCGCCGCACATCCGCCGATGACGGCCCCGGCCCACCACCGGTCCCGGGCCGTCAGTACGGGCACCCCGACCGGCTCGCCCGCCGGCGCCCGCCGCAACGCGCGGACGAGGAAGAGCACGATCACGACCCCGGCCACGGCCGAGCCGCCGTACTGCAGGTACCAGTAGAGCGGAGCGCCCGCCAGCCGCTGCCCCAGCACCGGAAACAGCCGCATCCCCCACCGGTCGAGATGCGTGAACGCGTCCCACACCACGTGCGTCAGCGCCCCCAGCACGGCGGAGACGTACCACCACAGCACCGAGGCCGGTGCCACGCGCGCGCGTGGCACCCCGCACCGGGTCAGTGCCGCCGGCCGCCCCTGCCGGGCCCGCGGCAGCAGCGCCACCAGCGGCTCGCGCATCAGCAGCCACAGCCACACCAGTACCCAGGCGATGGGCACATCGACGGTGAAGACCCCGGGGAAGGAGTGCGTGACCGTGCCGAACTCCATCGCTCCAGGAAGGACATTGGCCACGTAATAGGTCATGTCCGGCGAGAAGGAGCCGGCCACGAGCACCGCCGGCACCAGTCGGCCCCGCCCCGATCCGTCGCCGCGCACCGCGGGCAGCACGGCGGCCGCATGGCTCAGAGTGAACGGCAACTGGGCTCCCCGTAAAGCGCGTTGAACCGGGCCGGCGGCCCGGTGATCACAGCGTCCAGTATGCGGGACGGGCCGACGGTGCACTTCATCACCCGACGTCCAGGGCCAACCGGTTAAAACCGGGCACGAACCGCTCCCGGCACAAAGGAAGTTGTCGTAGGGTCACCTGGGTCGTACATCCGAAGAGCTCCATGAGGCTCCACGAGGGCAACCAGTACCGCGGGTCAACCGTCACAACAGGGCGAACAGACAGAACAGAGGGACGCTCGGACGTCCACGGGAGGGGTTCACTCCATGGCGGCGCAATTCGGCAGGAGGCTCTACAAGGGGGCGGCGACCACGGCCGTGGCAGCGGCGGCGGTCGCGGCACTCACCGCCTCCCAGGCTCCCGGCGCGACGACGGACGGTCCGGGAAGACCGACCGCCACCGGTACGACGCCCGCCCCCGACGTCAACGCCGACGGCGACGGCGCCGCGACCGGCAACTCGCCGTACTACACGGACCTGCCCCCGCTCAACAGCCCCGACCCCGCGCCCACCGCCGACACCCGGTCCTCCGGGACGCCGTCCGAGGCGGGCATACCCGCCACCGTCCTCGACGCCTACAAGAAGGCCGAGGCGGAGCTGCGGTCCTCCAAGCCGAGCTGCAACCTGCCCTGGCAACTGCTCGCCGCCATCGGCAAGGTCGAGTCCGGCCAGGCGCGCGGCGGCCGCGTCGACGCGAACGGCACCACGATCGCGCCGATCCTCGGCCCGGTCCTCAACGGCAGCGGCTTCGCCCACATCAGCGACACCGACCACGGCGTCTACGACGGCGACACCACGTACGACCGCGCGATCGGACCCATGCAGTTCATCCCGTCCACCTGGGAGTGGGCGGGACGCGACGGCAACGGCGACGGCAAGAAGGATCCCAACAACATCTACGACGCGGCCATCGCCGCGGGCCACTACCTGTGCCGCAACGGCTGGGACCTGTCCGACGACGCCGATCTGCGCAAGGCGATCCTCAGCTACAACAACTCCCAGGACTACCTGAACACCGTCCTGTCCTGGCTGGAGTACTACCGCAAGGGCACCCACTCGATCCCCGACGGCACCGGCACGATCCCCTCCGGCCGCAGCGACGACACGAGCGGGTCCCGGCCGGGTCCGTCCTCCTCGGGGACGACGCCGCCGAAGGCGACCCCCAAGCCCCACAGTCCGGGCAGGCCCAGCGGCCCGGCCGGGCCGGGCGGCGGCAGCCCGAGCACGAACCCGACCCCGCCGGCCAAGCCGACCCCGCCGCCTTCGACGCCGTCCACATCGCCCACGCCCACCGACACCGTGGACCACCTGGAGGACGCGGGCACCGCCGAGCTCACCGCCATGGCCGGGGACGCGTTCACCCAGAAGATCAGCACCCGAGCCGAGACGAAGGCCGGGAAGGCGGTCCCCAAGGTCAGGGTCCGGTTCATGGTCCTCGGCGACACCGACGCCACCTTCACCGGCGGCGAGACGGTCGCCACGGTCCTCACCGACTCCTCCGGCGTGGCCGTCGCGCCGGCACTCCAGGCGGGCGAACAGACAGGCCGCTTCGCCGTCCGCGCCCTGGTCGTCGGCCGTACGGTCTCCGGCCTCGAATACACGGCGACCGTCACCGCGCGCGCCGCCGACACCCTCACCCGCACCAGCGACACCCCGCTCACCTGCACCCCGGGCGGCGAGTTCGCCGACCAGGTCGAGGTCAAGGCCACCTACGAGGGCGCCGTCGCCGGCAAGGTCGCGGCCACCGCCACCCTGATCAAGGCCGCCGACGACCCGACCGAGAACGACAAGGGCCCCTACTTCAAGGACGCCTACGGCAAGCCCGTGCGCACCCTGAAGGACCTTCAGACGGACACCGACGGCCTGCTGAAGCTGCCGAAGCTGTACGCGGACGACACCACCGGCACCTTCCTGCTCCGCATCACCACCACCGGCGGCGCCACGCTGACCGTGGAACTGAAGGTGGCGGCGGCCGACACCTCGGCGGAGCCCTCGCCCAGCCCCTCGACGGAGCCGTCGCCCAGCCCCTCGGCCTCGTAGACCACGACGCGACCGGCCCGCCGTACGCCACCGGTCCGACCGGCCCGCCGGACTCCACCGTCCGGCGGGCCGGACCTGTCAGCCCCGCCGGAGCCGGGCGTTGGTGTGCCGGGTCGGTTCCGCCGTCGCCGGGTCCTCCGGCCAGGGATGCTTCGGATAGCGCCCGCGCAGCTCCGCCCGTACGCCCTTGTAGCCGTCCCGCCAGAACGAGGCCAGGTCGGTGGTGACGGCGGCGGGCCGCCCGGCGGGGGAGAGCAGGTGCACGAGGACCGGCACCCCGGCGAGCACCGGCGACTGCCGCATCCCGAACATCTCCTGCAGCTTCACCGCCAGCACGGGCCGGTCGGGATCGGCGTAGTCGACGCGGATCCTGGACCCGCTGGGCACGGTGATCCGCTCCGGGGCGAGCTCGTCCATCCGGGCGGCCTCACCGGAGGCCCAGGGCAGCAGCCGGGCCAGCGCCTGCCCGGCGTCGATCCGTGCCAGGTCCGCGCGCCGCCGGGCCCGGCCCAGCTCCGGTTCCAGCCACTCCTCCACGCGCGCGTGCAGCGCCTCGTCACCGACATCGGGCCACGGCTCCCCGAGATGCCGGTGCAGGAACGCGAGCCGCAGGCGCAGCACCTCGGCCTCCGGCGACCAGCGCAGCAACCGGAACCCCTCCTGCCGCAGCCCGTCCAGCAGAGCGTCCCGTACGCGTCCGGGGTCCGGGTCGGGCAGGGGGCGGACCGTCAGCTCCACCGCCCCCAGCCGCTCGACCCGCCGGGCCACCACGTCCCCGCCGGCCCAGAGGACTTCCTCGCGCTCCTCGTACAGCGCCGCGGCCGCCTGTCGCGCGACGTCCTCGTCCACGGCCGCGGCGAGCCGCACGCGCGCGTGCCCCCTGCCGAGCGGCCGGTCCGCCACGGCCACGGCGATCCAGGGAGCCCCCCACAGACGCGACCCCTCGGCCGGCTCGGCACGCGTACCGGAGACCATGAGATACGACCCCCCGTCCAGCCTGGCCACCCGCTCGGGAAAGGCAAGAGCGGCCACAACCCCGACAACGCCGTCCTCCCCGGCACCGGCCCACTGCGCGCTGCGATACTCGGCCTGACCGCCCTCCCGGGCACCGGGCCGGTGCATGGTGCGCTGTCCCGCCTCGCCGTCCTCTCCGGTGCCTGGCCACTGCTTGCCGCGTGGTTCTGCGGGGCTGTTCCGGCCGGCGCGGGGCCGTTGCTCGTCGCGGGGTCCTGCCGCGCGGTCTTGTCCGGTGCCGGGCTGATCCTTGCCGCGTTCGGGTTTGCCGTTTCCGTCGACGCCGGGCTGGTGCCTGCCGTGTGGTTCCGCGGGGCTGTTCCGGCCGGCGCGGGGCCGCTGCTCGCTGTGGTGTCCCGCCTCGCCGTTCTCCCCGGCGCCGGGACCGTGACCGCTGCCGAGCTCCGCCGCGCCGTCCTTTTCGGCAGTCGGCCGGTGGCCGCCGTGAGGCTGCGCGCCGGCGTCCGTTGCGGCAGTCGGCAGATGGCCGCGGCCGGTTTTCGTGCCGGCGTTCGTACCGGCGGCAGGCTCGTCGGCGGGGCGGTCACCGACGCCTGTCGCGGCGGCGTGCAGGCGCCGGGACTCCGTGCGCCAGCGTGACGCGTACGGGTCGCCGCCGCGCCGGGCGGCCCGCAACGCGGCGGCGAGGTCGTCGCCGTACTCGCGGGGCAGCTCCTCGCTGAGGAGCGCGACCACCTCCGCCACGCGTTCGGGCCCGCCCGGGGCCGTCGCGTCGAGCAGGGCGCGGCCCAGCCGCGGATGCACGCCCAGCCGCGCCAGCCGCCGTCCCCGCGGTGTGGCCCGCCCGGCCGGGTCCACCGCTCCCACGGCCGCCAGCACGCCCCGTGCCGCCGCCATCGCACCCTGCGGCGGCGGATCCAGCAGTGCCAGCCCGGAGGCGTCCGGATCGCCCCAGCAGGCCGCCTGAAGGGCGAACGCGGTCAGGTCGGCCACCTTGATCTCCGGAGCGGGGAAGCGCGGCAGCCGCCCGTCCTCGGCCTCCGCCCAGCACCGGTACACCGTGCCCGCCGCCTCGCGCCCGGCACGTCCCGCCCGCTGCCGTCCGGCCGCCTGCGAGGCCCGTACCGTCGCCAGCGCGCTCAACCCGCGCGCGTGGTCCACACGCGGCTCCCGGGCCAGCCCCGAGTCGACGACCACGCGCACTCCGGGCACCGTCAGCGACGACTCCGCGACGGAGGTGGCGAGCACCACCCGGCGGCGCCGCCCCGGCGCCAGCACCGCGTCCTGCACGGCCGCCGGCGCCCGCCCGTGCACCTGGAGCACCTCCACGTCGCCGAGATCCCCCAGCTGCCCGGCGACCCGCGCGATCTCGCCCACGCCCGGCAGGAAGCACAGCACGTCCCCGGCCCGCTCGGCGAGCGCCCGCCGCACCACCGACGCCACGTGCGCCAGCAGCGCGGGATCCACCCGCATCCCGTGCGGCGGCCGGACCGGGCGCGCTGGGGGTCCCCCCGGACGAAGTCCAGGGGGAGGCGCCCACACCACCTCCACCGGATGCGCCACGCCCTCGGCCTCGATCACCGGAGCCCCGCCCAGCAGCCGCGCCCAGCCCTCGGCGTCCGTGGTCGCCGACGCGGCGACCAGCCGCAGCTCGGGCCGCAACGTCTCGCGCACGTCCCACAGGAACGCCGCCGCCGTGTCCGCGTCCAGATGCCGCTCGTGGCACTCGTCGAGCACCACCACGTCGACACCCGCCAGCTCCTGGTCGCGCTGGAGCCGCTGCAGCAGCACACCGGTCGTGACGACCTCCACGCGCGCGTGCCGCCCGACGACCCGCTCCCCGCGGACGGTGTAGCCGACGCTCCGGCCGACCTTCTCGCCCAGCAGCCACGCCATGCGCCGCGCCGCCGCCCGGGCGGCGATCCGCCGCGGTTCCGCGACGACCACCCGCCGCGCCGGTCCCTCGCCCAGCAGCCCGGCCAGCGCCAGTGGCACCAGCGTCGTCTTGCCGGTGCCGGGCGGGGCCACCAGAACGGCGGTCCCGTGCCCGTCGAGGGCGTCGTGCAGACCGGGCAGGGCACCGCGCACCGGCAGCGCGTCCAGGGCGTCGTAACGGATCACGGATGTCTCGGTCCTGGTCGTCTCGCTCGTCCCGCTCTCAGTCCCGCTCGCAGACGAAGATCGCCGTCCCCGGGATCAGGTGCCCGCGCAGCGGGGACCAGCCGCCCCACTCGGAGGTGTTCCAGTCGGGCCACTCCGGCTCCACCAGGTCCACCAGGCGGAAGCCCGAGGCCGCGACGTCCCGGACGCGGTCGCCGAGCGTGCGGTGGTGCTCGACGTAGACCGCGTTGCCGTCGTCGTCCTGCTCCACGTACGGCGTGCGGTCGAAGTAGGAGGCGGACACGCTCAGCCCCTCCGGGCCGGGCTCGTCGGGGAAGGCCCAGCGGATCGGGTGCGTCACCGAGAAGACGAACCGCCCGCCCGGCCGCAGCACCCGTCGCACCTCCCGCAGCACCAGCCGCGGGTCGGCGACGAAGGGCAGCGCCCCGTACGCCGAGCACGCCAGGTGGAAGGAGCCGTCCGCGAAGGGCAGGGCGCCCGCGTCGGCGCACACCAGAGGGAACGATCCGCCGATGCGCAGCGCGTGCTGGAGCTGCCGGTGGGACAGGTCCAGGGCGACGGGGCGAGCCCCCTGCGCGGCCAGCCAGCGCGCACACTGGGCCGCGCCGGCGCCGATCTCCAGGACGTCCTTGCCCTTGAGCTCCTCGGCCGGGCCGAGCAGCTCCGCCTCGACCTCGTCCAGGCCCTCGGGGCACCACACGAAGCGGTCGTCGCCGAGGAAGGTGCCGTGTTCGATCTGGTACTCGTCCGCGTTGCGGTCCCACCACCCCCGGTTGGCCCGGGCGCTCTCGGTGACACCGGCCGCCCGCCGGGTGGCCTCCGGTTCGGACGATGCGAACGGTGCTGGCTCTTGGATGATCGGCTCCCTCGTCGTACTCTTCCGTCCAACCCGCCGCCCCGGTGTGCGCGCCGTCGGAGTGACGCCCTGGCGTCTGCGTGGCCTCGGGAGACAGGTTTTGCGCCGGATATGCGGCGATACGCCCCGGGTGGGTGGCTTCGCGCATTGACCCTGCCCGGCTGCCCCCGTATGCTACAAGTTGCGCTGCGGGCCTGCGCACCTCAGACGTAGCAGGCTGCGCTCGCATCTGTTGTATGTCCCCTCGGTTGTCGAGGCGCCACCAGCGGTTCGGTGTGGCGCTTCCTTGGCTGTCCGGCTTCTGCAGAGCGAAACGGGCTCCCGGCGTAAGCAGTACCTACGACTTCAATGTCCGTACCGGAGCCCTTTCCCACATGACGAGCAGCACCGAGACCACCGCCACCACCCCGCAGGTAGCGGTCAACGACATCGGTAACGAGGAAGCCTTCCTCGCAGCGATCGACGAGACGATCAAGTACTTCAACGACGGCGACATCGTCGACGGCGTCATCGTGAAGGTCGACCGGGACGAGGTCCTGCTCGACATCGGTTACAAGACCGAAGGTGTCATCCCGAGCCGCGAGCTCTCGATCAAGCACGACGTCGACCCGAACGAGGTCGTCGCCGTCGGCGACGAGATCGAGGCCCTGGTCCTCCAGAAGGAGGACAAGGAAGGCCGCCTGATCCTCTCGAAGAAGCGCGCCCAGTACGAGCGTGCCTGGGGCACCATCGAGAAGATCAAGGAAGAGGACGGCATCGTCACCGGTACCGTCATCGAGGTCGTCAAGGGTGGTCTCATCCTCGACATCGGCCTCCGTGGCTTCCTCCCGGCCTCCCTGGTCGAGATGCGCCGCGTCCGCGACCTCCAGCCGTACGTCGGCAAGGAGCTCGAGGCCAAGATCATCGAGCTGGACAAGAACCGCAACAACGTGGTCCTGTCCCGCCGTGCCTGGCTCGAGCAGACCCAGTCCGAGGTCCGCCAGACGTTCCTCACGACCCTCCAGAAGGGTCAGGTCCGCTCCGGCGTCGTCTCCTCGATCGTCAACTTCGGTGCCTTCGTGGACCTGGGTGGCGTCGACGGTCTGGTCCACGTCTCCGAGCTGTCCTGGAAGCACATCGACCACCCCTCCGAGGTCGTCGAGGTCGGCCAGGAGGTCACGGTCGAGGTCCTCGACGTCGACATGGACCGCGAGCGCGTCTCCCTGTCGCTGAAGGCGACCCAGGAAGACCCGTGGCAGCAGTTCGCCCGCACCCACCAGATCGGCCAGGTCGTGCCCGGCAAGGTCACGAAGCTGGTTCCGTTCGGTGCGTTCGTCCGCGTGGACGAGGGCATCGAGGGTCTGGTCCACATCTCCGAGCTGGCCGAGCGCCACGTGGAGATCCCGGAGCAGGTCGTCCAGGTCAACGACGAGATCTTCGTCAAGGTCATCGACATCGACCTCGAGCGCCGTCGCATCAGCCTCTCGCTGAAGCAGGCCAACGAGTCCTTCGGTGCCCACCCGGAGGAGGTCGAGTTCGACCCGACCCTCTACGGCATGGCCGCGTCCTACGACGACCAGGGCAACTACATCTACCCCGAGGGCTTCGACCCGGAGACCAACGACTGGCTGCCGGGCTACGAGAAGCAGCGCGAGGAGTGGGAGCGCCAGTACGCCGAGGCGCAGACCCGCTTCGAGCAGCACCAGGCGCAGGTCATCAAGTCCCGCGAGGCGGACGCCGCTGCCGCCGCCGAGGGTGGCGAGGCCGCCGCTCCGGCCGCGACCGGCGGTTCGTACTCCTCCGAGGGTGGCGACACCTCCGGCGCCCTGGCCTCGGACGAGGCCCTGGCCGCCCTGCGCGAGAAGCTGGCCGGCGGCCAGAGCTGACCGCTCACCGCTAGGCACCAGCCGACGACCGCGGCCCGTACCCCCTGTGTGGGGGGTACGGGCCGCGGCCGCGTTCCGGGCCCGCCTCGGCCTCCCGGACCGCTTGTCAGGAGTCGGGGAATGCCTGGGTCCCGTCTCTCGTTGTGAACCTACGAACACGAGGAGGGGCGGTCACAGTGCTTGATCCGCAAGGTTTGTACGCATGGGAGCCGAAGGGCCTGGCGGTCGTCGACATGGCGCTCGCCCAGGAGTCGGCCGGCCTTGTCATGCTCTACCACTTCGACGGATACATCGACGCGGGCGAGACCGGCGACCAGATCGTCGAGGGGCTTCTGGACTCACTGCCGCACCAGGTCGTGGCGCGCTTCGACCACGACCGGCTCGTGGACTACCGGGCCCGCCGCCCGCTCCTGACCTTCAAGCGCGACCGCTGGACGGCGTACGAGGAGCCCGCCATCGAGGTGCGCCTCGTCCAGGACGCCACCGGCGCGCCCTTCCTGCTGCTGTCCGGGCCCGAACCCGACGTGGAGTGGGAGCGCTTCGCCGCCGCCGTACGACAGATCGTGGAGCGCCTCGGCGTACGCCTGTCGGTGAACTTCCACGGCATCCCCATGGGCGTCCCCCACACCCGCCCGGTGGGCCTGACCCCGCACGGCAACCGCAGCGACCTCGTCCCCGGCCACCACAGCCCCTTCGAGGAGGCGCAGGTACCCGGCAGTGCCGAGGGGGTGCTGGAGTACCGCCTGATGGAGGCCGGCCACGACGTCCTCGGGGTCGCCGCGCACGTCCCCCACTACATCGCCCGCTCGCCGTACCCGGACGCGGCCCTGACCGTCCTGGAGGCCATCACCGCGGCCACCGGCCTGGTCCTGCCGACCATCGCGCACTCCCTGCGCAACGACGCCCACCGCACCCAGACGGAGATCGACCGGCAGATCCGTGAGGGCGACGAGGAGCTCACCTCCCTCGTCCAGGGCCTTGAGCACCAGTACGACGCCGCCGCGGGCGCGGAGACCCGCGGCAACATGCTCGCGGAACCCATGGACATCCCGTCGGCCGAGGAGATCGGCCGCGAGTTCGAGAGGTTCCTGGCGGAGCGCGAGGGCGAGAACTGAGGACCGCCGGGTGGCCTCTCAGCGGCAACGCCTAAGCTTCCGCTCATGCTGAAGGTAGGCCTCACCGGGGGCATCGGAGCCGGTAAGAGCGAGGTGTCGCGGCTGCTCGTCGAGCGCGGGGCCGTGCTGATCGACGCCGACCGCATCGCGCGCGAGGTCGTCGCTCCGGGCACGCCCGGCCTCGCCGCGGTCATCGACGCCTTCGGCCCGGAGGTGCTCGCCGCGGACGGCAGCCTGGACCGGCCCAAGCTGGGGTCCATCGTCTTCGCCGATCCGGAGAGACTGGCTCTCCTGAACTCGATCGTGCACCCCCTGGTGGGCGCCCGGTCCCGCGAGCTGGAGGAGGCCGCCGCCGAGGACGCCGTCGTCGTCCACGACGTCCCGCTCCTGACGGAGAACGGCCTGGCCCCGCTGTACGACCTCGTGATCGTCGTCGACGCCGCCCCCGAGACCCAGCTGTACCGGCTGGTACGGCTGCGCGGCATGACCGAGGAGGACGCACGCGCCCGCATGGCCGCCCAGGCCACACGGGAGAAGCGCCTGGAGATCGCGGACATCGTCATCGACAACGACGTGCCGCTGGAGCGCCTCCGGCAGCGGGTGGGAGACGTCTGGGCCGAGCTGGCCCGCAGGGCCGCACACATCCCGCACCCAGGGCACGGGGCGGCCGAACCTCAGGAATAGGGGTGTCCGGCAGGGGCGTTGAACCCTCCCAGTGAGGGAAGGACTTTGCCGTGCCCGAAACCAGCGGTTCGCCCGGACGTACTCCGGAGACGCATGTCATCGACTTCCGCGCCGCCGAGCAACTGCTCGCTGCCCGGGACCCCCGGGGCGCGGTGAAGCTGCTCGACGGGGTCATCGCCGCCCATCCCGAGAACACGGCCGCCCGGCTGCTGCGCGCCCGCGCCTTCTTCGCGGCCGCGCAACTGCGGCCCGCCGAGCTGGAGTTCAGCATCGTTCTGGAGCGTGAGCCGGACAACGCGTTCGCGCACTACGCGCTCGCCCGGACCTACGAGCGGCAGGGCCACCCCGACCAGGCCAAACGCCACTTCCGGCTGGCCGCCGCGCTGGACCCGAACCCGGAGTACCTCCAGCGCGCCCGGTTCGACACCTGACCCCCGGACAGGCGCCCGGCCGGCGGACTACCGGCGCCGCTGCCGCTGATCGGGCGGCCAGTACGGCGGGACATCGCGTCCCGGCTGGTAGTGCGGC
This sequence comes from Streptomyces sp. MK7, assembly GCF_032658145.1. Taxonomy (NCBI): domain Bacteria; kingdom Bacillati; phylum Actinomycetota; class Actinomycetes; order Kitasatosporales; family Streptomycetaceae; genus Streptomyces; species Streptomyces sp. MK7. The sequence goes on along the minus strand of NZ_JAVACL010000005.1, from coordinate 19,811 downwards.
CCCTGCCGCAGATGCCGGACGACCAGGGCGAAGTCGACGGCGATCACCAGCCACAGCACTCCGAACGCGGCAGCCCATCCGGGCCGGCCGACCAGCACGAACACCGCCGTGCCGAACATCGCCCAGAACATCCCCCACACGCTCAGCCAGAACCGCGCCCGCAGCGCACTCCGGGCGGTCGTCGGCTCACTGCCCGTACGCATCGCCGGTCACCACTCCTCCTTGCAAGCTACTCTCCGACCAGCACGTTCACCACACAGGGCAGTGGTCGGGCGGGGACCCCGGCAGGAACAGCGGGTCGGGACATCGAGACATCGAGTGGGGACATTGGGCCGGGACATCGGGTCCGCACAGCGGGTCCGGGGACGGGGGACTCACTCGAACGGGTGAACAGCTCGGAGGCGGGAACGGCCGTGCGGAAGCGAGCCGTTGTCCGGGCATGGAGCTGAAGATGCGCGAGGGCTATCAGGGGACAGGGCCGGGAGCGATCACCCCGGACGGCTGCGCGGTGGAGTTGTACACACGGCTGCCGGTCGGCAGCGAGCCGGACATCATCGCCGCCGCCGTGCCTGCGGGCGCGCACATTCTGGAGCTGGGCTGCGGCGCGGGCCGCGTGACCAACCCGCTGCTGCGGCGCGGATTCACCGTCACGGCGGTGGACGAGTCCCCGCAGATGCTGCTGCGGGTGCGCGGCGCACGGACCATATGCAGCCCGATCGAGCACCTGGAGCTGGCAGAGACCTTCGACGTCGTCCTGCTCGCGTCGTTCCTGGTGCACGCCGGCGACCCGGAGGTACGGCGGGGGCTGCTGCGCACCTGCGCACGGCATGTCGCGGACGACGGCTGCGTCCTGATCCAGCGGGAGGGAGCGGACTACCACACCGACCTGCCACGCGAGCGCGTCGACCCGCGAGGCTTCACCGTACGGATCCTCTCCGCCGAACCGGTCGGGGACGGCGTGAACTCGGTGCGCGCGGAGTACGTCTTCCCGGACGCCACCTGGACGCAGACGTTCCTGTCCCGGCCGCTGACCGAGGAGCAGTTCGAGGAGGCACTTCGGGAAGCGGGGCTGAGGACCGACCGGACCCTGACACAGGACGGGACCTGGGTCAGAGCCGTACGCGGACGGGAGGGCTGACCGGAGCGGACAGGGCGCCCACGACACCCGCAGGGCGCTGATGCGTTGCATGGCGGGGCCATGAGTTCCACGGGGCCATGAGTGCCGCGGCGGGGGCCGATGAGTTCCGCGGCGGGGGCCGGTCTACCTCTGCGACAGCACCACGGACCACGTCCCCGAGGAGATCCTCATGTCCGAGACCACCGCCTCCACCCCGTCCGTCGCCACCGGCCCGTCGACCGGGTCCGCCCGTGGCCGCCGTACCGCCCGCATCGCCCTGCGTGCCGTGCAGGTGCTGCTCGCCCTGTTCTACGTGTTCGCCAGCGCGCTGCCCAAGCTCATCGCGCATCCCTCGGCCGCCGAGGCCTTCGACAAGATCGGCTGGGGCAGCGCGGGCATGTACACCATCGGCGCACTGGAGCTGGCCGGAGGCGTCGCGCTGCTGATCCCGGTGCTGCAGTCGGTGGCGGCGCTGGCGCTGAGCGCGCTCATGGTCGGCGCGTTCGTCGTCCAGCTCACCGTCTTCGACGGGCAGAACGCGGCGACACCGATCATCCTGATCGTGCCGCTCGCCCTCATCGCCTGGGCCCGCCGCGGCCACAACGCGGAGCTGCTGCGGCTGGTACGGCGGCGGGGGTGAGCACCGTACGGGGGCCGTGCGGCTCCGTGGCCGTCACCGGTTGCGAGGCCGTCACTGCCTTCGTGGCCGTCACCGGCCGCGCGGGTGTCAGGGCCTTCGTGGCTGTCACCGGCCGCGCGGGCGGCCGGTGGGGCCGCTCGGACCGTCCAGGCCGCCCAGGGTGCGCAGCCGCTCCAGTTCACGCCGGTCGCGCTTGGTGGGCCGGCCGGCCCCCCGGTCGCGTACGGCGATCGGAGCGACGGCCTCGCGGGGCGGGGGCGGCGGGGAGTTGTCGACGTAGCACTGCACCGCCACGGGCGCGCCGACCCGCTTGCGGATCAGGCGCCTGACGACCACGATCCGCTCGCGTCCCTCCTGCCGCACGCGCACCTCGTCGCCGACGCGGACCGAGTGGGACGGCTTGACCCGCTCACCGTTGACCCGGACGTGCCCGCCCCGGCAGGCGGTGGCGCCGACGGAGCGGGTCTTGACCAGACGCACGGCCCAGATCCAGCTGTCGATCCGCACGGTCTCACCACTCGCCGGACCGGCCGCCTCGGCCGCGGCGATGGCGGCGGCGACCTTCGGATCCACGGCCGAAGCGGGCACCTCGCCGGCTTCTGACCCGCTCCCGTCCCGGTCGCGGTCCTTGACGTCGTCCTCGCTAGCCATGGCTCAGACCTTAGTCTCCTCAAGTCTCTTGGACCGGCCGCACCGGACCACTTTACGGTGGGGGACATGGACAGCAGCAGCCTGTGTGCCCTCGACCAGCGGATTTCGCACTGCCGTGCCTGTCCGCGTCTGGTCGCCTGGCGTGAGGAGGTGGCCCGCACCAAGCGGGCCGCGTTCGCCGACTGGACGTACTGGGGCCGGCCGGTGCCGGGCTTCGGGCCGGCGGACGCCCGGCTGCTGATCGTGGGACTCGCCCCGGCGGCGCACGGCGGGAACCGTACCGGCCGCATGTTCACCGGAGACCGGTCCGGGGACGTGCTGTACCAGGCGCTGTACGACGTGGGGCTCGCCTCCCAGCCCACCTCCGTCGCCGCCGACGACGGGCTGGAGCTGTACGGGGTGCGGATCACCTCGCCCGTGCACTGCGCCCCGCCCGCCAACAAGCCGACCCCCGGTGAACGGGACACCTGCCGGCCCTGGCTGCTCCAGGAGCTGCACCTGCTGCGGCCCACCCTGCGGGCGGCGGTCGTGCTCGGCGCCTTCGGCTGGCAGGCCGCGCTGCCGGCGTTCACCGAGGCGGGCTGGACGGTCCCCCGGCCCCGCCCCGCCTTCGCCCACGGAACACGGGTGTCGCTGGAAGGACTCGACCTCTTCGGCTGCTTCCACGTCAGCCAGCGCAACACCTTCACCGGCAGGCTCACCCCGGCGATGCTCCGCGACGTCCTGCGCACGGCGGCGCAAGCGGCGGGACTGCCTACGGGAAAATGAGGCGACGCGGCCGGCGAGAGGCGGTTACCTTCCCCTGATGGGCCTGTATCCGGAGATCGAACCGTACGACCAGGGCATGCTCGACGTCGGCGACGGCAACCTCGTGTACTGGGAGACCTGCGGAAACCCACAGGGCAAGCCGGCGGTGATGCTGCACGGCGGTCCGGGGTCCGGCTGCACGCCGGGCCAGCGGCGCTACTGCGATCCGGCCGCGTACCGGATCGTCCTCCTCGACCAGCGCGGCTGCGGTCGCTCCACACCGCACGCGAGCGCCTACGACACCGACATGAGCGTCAACACCACCGACCACCTCCTCGCCGACCTGGAACTGCTGCGGCACCATCTCGGCATCGACCGATGGCTGGTGTGGGGCGCCTCCTGGGGCTCGGCGCTGGCGCTGCGCTACGCCCAGACCCATCCCGCGGCCGTCTCCGAACTGGTTCTGACGTGCGTCGCGACCGGCTCGAACCCCGAGGTCGCACTGCTGACCCACGGGCTGGGCAGGATCTTCCCGGAAGGCTTCGCACGCTTCCTCGCCGAGCTGCCCGAGGACACCGACCGCACCGGAAACCTCGCAGCCGCCTGCAACCGGCTGCTCGAGTCGCCCGACCCGGCGGTGCGCGAACGGGCGGCGCGCGCCTGGACCGACTGGGAGACCGCGACGATCCCCGCGCCGCCGCGCTCCGTCGCACGGTACGAGGACCCCGCCTTCCGCATGGGCTTCGCCCGCACCGTCACGCACTACTTCGGCAACGACCACTTCCTCGGCCCGGGCAACGACGAGGGCGTGGTGCTGCGCGACGCCCATCTGCTGCGCGGCATCCCCGGCACCCTCGTCCAGGGCGGCCTGGACCTCGGCAACCTCCTCGGCGTCGCCTGGCGCCTGCACCGCGCCTGGCCCGACAGCGAACTGATCGTCGTCGACGAGGCCGGGCACAACTTCGGAGCACCGGGCGTGGTGGACGCGCTGGTCGCGGCGACGGACAGGTACGCACGGCGCGAGGACACGCGCACACGGCAGGGGGCGGGCCGGTGATGCCCGAGCCGGAACAGCTCTTCCTCGACACCACCGCCGATCGCCTGGCAGCGCTCCCCGGAGTCCGGGCCGTGGCCCTCGGCGGCTCCCGCGCCCAGGGCACCCACCGCCCGGACAGCGACTGGGACCTCGCCGTCTACTACCGGGGCCGCTTCGACCCGGACGACCTGCGTGCCGTCGGCTGGGAGGGCGAGGTCTCCGAACTCGGCGGCTGGGGCGGCGGCGTCTTCAACGGCGGAGCCTGGCTGACGATCGACGGCCGCCGCGTCGACGTGCACTACCGGGACCTCGACGTCGTCGAGCACGAATGGGCCCAGGCGCAGGAGGGACGCTTCCGGGTGGAACCGCTGCTGTTCCATCTCGCGGGGATCCCCAGCTACCTGGTGGTCGCCGAGCTCGCGGTCAACCGGGTGCTGCGAGGGGAGCTGCGCCGTCCGTCCGTCTACCCGCCCGCACTGCGGCGCACCGCACCCGAACACTGGTACGGCATGGCCACCGCCGGTCTCGCCTACGCGAAGACGGGCCATGCCCCCAGGGGATCCGTCACCCAGGTCGCCGGCGCGATCGCCCTGGCCGCCACCCAGACCGCCCATGCCGTACTCGCCGCACGCGGGGAGTGGACGACCAACGACAAGGGGCTCGTGACCCGTGCGGGCCTCCAGGACGTCGACGACATCCTCAGCGGACTGACCGCGTCTCCCACGGCCCTGGTCCGGGCGGTGACCGAGACCGAGACGGTCCTGAGCACCGCCGTGAACGGGACGCCCACCATCACGGACGTGTGAACACGAGGTGTACGCGAGTTGACGCGAAAGGTGATCGAGTCGGTCGAAAGTGTGAGGTGAGACGCACTTTTGGCATTGAACTCGTGTCGAGTACGTCTCAGTACCGTCACTGGACGAGGTGTTCGCCCCATGCTTGGCGTTTAACTCTACGAGTACAGCGCTACATGGAGGTGCAGGGTGAACGGGCGAACGGTGCTCGAGCGCTTTCCCGCCGGTGGTCCGCGCGGGTCGTGGCCGGCGGAGGAGTTCGCGCATGCGCGGCGCCTGGAGGGCCTGCCTGCGGAGGTCGTCATGGACCTCGCGACGGACACGTTCCTCGTGATCGTCCGGGGCGGCGAGCTAGGTGGTGACGTCACCGCCTGAGGGCGTCGCCGCTGACGGCCGTCCCCGCGCTCACGCTCTGATCGGACGGCACCACGCCGGGGTCGTGCCCGTGACCCTGCACAGTGCGAGGTACAGGGGGATCGGCGGGGTGTACGGAACCGTCCCGTCCGGTCGGTGGATGAGGGCGGGCAGCGGACCCCGAGAGGTGTCGGGGAGGACCGCTCCGGTGGCGTAGTGCACGGGTGAGGGCCAGCGCAGGGCGTAGTCGGAGTCGGCCGGGACGATCCACCACCAGTGCGTCTCGTCGGCGTAGACGCACCCCACGCGCGGCAGCCGCGGCATCAGCAGGGCACCGAAGCGGGCCGGCACCGCCACCGCGTCGCAGCCCAGCGGGACCACCATGCCGTCGGGAAGGGACAGCCGCCGGGGCGCCGTGGGGCCGCCGTCCGGGGCGGCACCACCGGACGTGGCGGACCTGCCCGTCGCGCGTCCCAGGCGTACGAGCGTGTCCAGGCCGAGCGCCTGGCCGGAGCCGGAGGCTCGGGCACCGCTCACAGCCATGCGGCCCCCGATCCGTGCGTGTCGTGCGCGTATGCCCTGTGGTGCTGTGCCCCTCGGGGGGCGCCCTCATCGTCCGGAGGCGGAGCCGGGTGCGGCGTCGACGGGGACGGAGGGGACGGAGGGGACGGATGAGGTTCCGGGGCCGGGTCCGGCTTCGGGCGGGCGCCCCAGCCGAGGTCGCCCCGGGCGTCGTGGCTGTCGTCGGTGTCACGCGCCAGTTCCGCCCACACCACCAGCCCCTGGCCGTGCTGCTGCGCGCCCCAGGAGAGGCACATGGCCTCGACGAGGAGCAGCCCCCTTCCGTGTTCCTCCTCCGGCCGCTGCGGGGACGGGTGCGGTTCCCCCGGAGCGCGGCCCTCGTCGCGTACGGCTATGCGCACCAGTTCACCGCCGTCGTGCAGTTCGCAGACGACCCGGCTGCTCGCGGTGTGCACGATGGCGTTGGTGACCAGTTCGGAGATGACGAGGTCGGCGGTGTCACAGGTGTCCTCGCACACCGACCAGGCCGTCAGCCGGGCTCTGGTCAGACGTCTGGCCTGGGCGGGAGAACCCGGGTGCGCGGCCAGCTCGAAGCGGAACCGGCGCTCGGCAGCGGCCCCGTCGGGGTTCGCTCCCGTGAGGGCGCCGGGGGTGAGAAGGCCCGCGGCGGCGTCTGTTCCTAAGGGCGGGGACGGAATCACGCTTGCCACTATCTCCCCGCCGTGAACACTTGGCAAGTGGCACTCTGAAAAATGCAGAGTGCTGTGTGACGCGGTGAGGTGCCGTGGCACACTGCTCGCAACAGCACGTCGCGCGGCGCCAATTGGGATCGCCGGAGATCCGTCGGGTCTTCGAATGGATCTTCGAATGGCGCCGTAGGGCTGTCAGGATTCCTTCAGTCCACGGGGACCGGCCCCCGGGCCCGCGAGACTCCTCCGGCCCGGAGGAACTCCTTGGCACAGTCCCCAATTCTTCGGTGGAGGTGGAGCGTGAGTGAACCGCGGTCGGCACCGACCGTCGGGCAGGTCGTGCTCGGCCGGCGCCTGCACGACCTGCGGGAACGCGCCGGTCTCAAGCGCGAGGAGGCCGCCCGCGTCCTCCGCGTCGCCCCGGCCACCGTCCGCCGTATGGAGACGGCCGAGGTCACCCTCAAAATCCCGTACCTGCAACTGCTGCTGAAGGCGTACGGCGTCCCCGACGACGAGGCCGAGGCCTTCGTGCAGCTCGCCGAGGACGCCAACCGGCCCGGCTGGTGGCAGCGTTTCCACGACATCCTGCCGGGCTGGTTCTCGATGTACGTCAGCCTGGAGGGCGCGGCGGCACTCGTCCGGTCCTACGAACCCCACTTCGTGCCCGGCCTGCTCCAGACCGAGGACTACGCGCGCGGGGTGCTCACATCGGGCGCCATCGGACAGACCAGCCCCGACGACATCGAACGCCATGTCGCCCTGCGCATGCAACGCCAGGAACTGCTCACCCGTCCCGACGCGCCCCGGTTCTGGTTCGTGTTCGACGAGACCGCGCTGTGCCGCCCCGTCGGCGGCCCGGAGGTGATGCGTGCTCAGATCGACAGACTGCTCGACGCCACGAAGCTGCCCAACGTGACCCTTCAGGTCGCCCCGTTCTCCTCGGGGCCGCACCCAGGCACGTACGGGCCCTTCGTGCTGTTCCGATTCGCCATGCCCGAACTGCCGGACATGGTCTACAGCGAGTACCTGACCGGCGCCGTCTACCTGGACGCGCGCGAGGAGGTGGCGACCCACCTCGAGGTCATGGACCGCATGGCGGCTCAGGCCGCTACGGCACATCGCACGAAGGAGATCCTCCGGGATCTCCGCAAGGAGCTGTGAATGGATCGCATCACGTCCCAGCCCGCCTCACGAGGCCGCGGCGACCGGATTCGCGGCGAGCGGATCTACAACGGCATGCCGGCCAGGGAACTGGGCAGCGAAGGCTGGCACAAGCCGTGGAGCGGCGGCAACGGCGGCAACTGCCTGGAGGCGATGAAGCTGGCAGACGGGCGGATCGCGGTACGCCAGTCGACCGACCCGGACGGGCCGGCCCTCATCTACACCACCGACGAGATGACCGCCTTCATAGAGGGCGCCAAGGCGGGGGAGGCCGACTTCCTGCTCTCCTGACCATGCCTGGATTTTCCGCTGCCCCAACGCCCTAACTCTGGTGCCACCTTGAACATGTCCGAGACCGCTCCCGAGACCGAGACCACACCCGAGACCGCATCCGTCGGATTCACCCGCTGACGGCGTCCGGCGTCGTCCGGTGCCGCCGGCGTCGACCGGTGGCCTCCGGCGTCGACCGACGCCGACCGGCATCGGGCGGTCGTACGGCCGTGTCGGCGCCGTTCACACGGCCATCGGCCGGTCGTACGGCCCGATCGGCGACGGCAGTCGCGAGCTCCCCGTCAGGTAGTGGTCGACTGCCGCCGCCACCGCCCGTCCCTCCGCGATCGCCCAGACGATCAGCGACTGCCCGCGGGCGGCGTCCCCCGCCGCGAACACACCGGGGACGTTCGTCACGAAGCCGGCGCCGCGCGCGAGCGTGCCGCGCGGCGCCAGCTCGAGTCCCAGCTGGTCGATCAGCCCGTCCCGCCGGTCCGGCCCGGAGAAGCCGAGCGCGAGCAGCACCAGGTCGGCCGGGAGGGTCCGCTCGGTGCCCGGCAACGGGCGCCGCTCCGCGTCCACCTCGACCAGATGCAGCTCGCGCACACGCCCGTCCGCGTCCCCGGTGAAGCGCAGCGTCGACGCCGCGAACATCCGCGCGTCGACGTCCGCGGCGGGCGCCGTGCGCAGCACCTCCGCCTCCTCGTGCGCGGCCGACAGCCGGTAGATCTTCGGATACGTCGGCCATGGCTCGGTGTCCTCGTCGCGCTCGGCGCCGGGCTGGGCATAGATGTCCAACTGGGTCACCGACGCGGCGCCCTCCCGCACCGCCGTGCCCAGGCAGTCGGCCCCGGTGTCACCCCCGCCCACGATGACCACATGCCGGCCCGCCGCGCACAACGGCGAGACCGCGATGTCCCCCTCGCACACACGGTTGGCCAGCGGCAGGTACTCCATCGCCTGATGGATCCCGGACAACTCGCGCCCCGGCACGTCCAGTTCACGCCACGCGGTGGCGCCCGTGGCGATCACCACGGCGTCGTAGCGCGAACGCAGCTCCGCCGCCCCGACGTCCCGCCCGACCGCCGTCGACGTACGGAACTTGGTCCCCTCCGCCCGCATCTGCTCCAGCCGGCGTTCCAGGTGGTGCTTCTCCATCTTGAACCCCGGGATGCCGTAGCGCATCAGCCCGCCGAGCCGGTCGTCCTTCTCGTAGACGGCCACCGTGTGTCCCACGCGGGTCAACTGCTGGGCCGCGGCGAGCCCGGTCGGCCCCGAGCCGATCACGGCGACGGTCCGGTCCGTCAGCCGGTCCGGAGGACGCGGCGGGGTGAAACCCTCCTCCCACGCCCGGTCGGCGATGGCGCACTCGACGTTCTTGATGGTGACGGCCGGCTGGTTGATCGCCAGTACACAGCCCGCCTCGCACGGTGCCGGACACAGGCGGCCGGTGAACTCCGGGAAGTTGTTCGTGGCGTGCAGCCGGTCGCTCGCCGCCCGCCAGTCCTCCCGCGAGACCAGGTCGTTCCACTCAGGGATCAGATTGCCCAGCGGGCAGGCCTGGTGGCAGAACGGGACACCGCAGTCCATGCAGCGGTCGGCCTGCTTGCTGATGATCGGCAGCAGGGCCCGCGGAACGTACACCTCGTCCCAGTCCCGGACCCGTTCCTCGACGGGCCTGCGGGGCCACTCCTGGCGGGGCGTGGTCATGAAGCCCTTGGGATCGGCCATGGCCGTCTCCCTTGCGTACTCGCGTACTGGCCGTCCTCGCGCGCTCTTGCGCGTCCTCGTGTGACCTCTCGCGCTCTCGTGCGGCCTCTCGCGTTCTCGTCGCGTTCTCGCGCGTCCACGGGCGGCGCTCTTCCGGCCACGATACGTCCCCCGGGACGCGCGTGCAGGGCGTGTGCGGGGGGCTTTTCCGCGGGCGGGGCGGCCTGCGCTAGCTAGGGGGGCTCGGCGCCGTCCCCTTCCTTCCCGGGGGGCCCGCCCCCGCCCCCCTCCCCTCCCGCCCCCGGCCCCCGTTCGCCCCCGCCTCCCGCCATGCCCCCAGCACCGACTCCACGTCCGCCGCGATCCGCCGGCGTGCCTCGTGCCGCGGCGCCCCGTCCATCAGCAGCCGGTCGTACGGCGTGTCCAGATGCCGTACGGACGCCCTCACCGCCCAGACGACCGCGCCCTCGGACAGCGCCCGTCCCGCCGCGCTGCGCCCCACCCGTCCGCTGCCGCGCACCGAGGCATGCGCGGCGATGGCCCGGGCGCGCTCGGCCGGACAGCCGGGGAACAACCGCCGGATCTCCGCCGCGAACGCGTCCGTGAAGCGCGCGTCCTCCGCCGCCCGCCGCCGCGCGTCCCGGACCCGGCGCCGGCGCCGCGCCTCGGCGTCCGCCAGACACCGCTCCTCGGCCCGGGCGAGCGCCGCCTCCTCGACGAGCACGCCCTGCCGCTCGTAGCGGCTCTTGCGCCGGTTGAACCGCACCACCACCGCCGACAGCGCGCTCTCCTCCCGCGATCTGCGCGTCAGCGCGGTATCACCACGCTGCAGGAACACCAGGTGCCCCAGGTCGGCGCAGTCCAGACAGCGGGGCGCGCCCTCCTCCAGGACGAGCATGGGCAGCGGGCCCCGGCGGCACTCGGCGCAGTGCTTGCGCCGCAGCGGCTGGATGACCAGAAGGCCGGAGCGTGGCGGGGGAGTTGGGGACAGCGCCATGCGAGGTTCATTCCCCGGCGCTCTCTGCGCCGCACCCGGACCGAAGCCTGGCGCATCATGGCCGTGTGCGACTCGAAGCGATCACCTGGGAACGGCTCGGCGACCTCCTGGCCGAGCGGCTGCTCGACCTCGAACCGGGTGACGGCAGCCCCTGGCCGCGCGTCGCCTTCGACGGTGCCCCCGCCGCCGGGCCGGGCGACCTGGCCGAGCGTGTCTCGCAGGCGCTGCGTGTGCGGGGCCGCCCGTCGCTGATCGTGGGCGCCGAGGGCTTCCTGCGCCCGGCGTCCCTCCGCCTGGAACACGGCCACCGGGACGTGGAGTCGTACTACGACGGCTGGCTCGACACCGGCTCCCTCTGGCGTGAGGTCTTCGGCCCGCTGGAGGCCGGCGGGAACGGCCGTGTCCTGCCCGACCTGAGGGACCCGGTCACCGACCGCGCCACCCGCAGTTCCTACGTCCGGCTCCCGCCCGGCGGGCTGCTGTTGCTGCACGGTCCCCTCCTGCTGCGGCACTGGTTCCCCTTCGATCTGAGCGTCCATGTCCTCCTCTCCCCGGGCGCGCTGCGCCGCCGTACGCCGGAGGCGGAGCACTGGACGCTGCCGGCCTTCGAGCGCTACGAGGCCGAGATCGACCCGGCCGGCACGGCGGACGTGCTGGTCCGCGCCGACGATCCGCGCCATCCGGCCTGGAGCGGCTGAGAACCGTCGGGCCCCGCACCGGGCGGGACCGTCACGGAAGCCGACGCAGCCCCACGTCAGAGCCAGCCGTTGCGTCTGAAACCGCGGTACAGCGCCAGGCAGGCGGTGGAGATCACGCCGATGACCAGGGGGTAGCCGAACCGCCAGTGCAGTTCCGGCATGTGCTCGAAGTTCATTCCGTACACCCCGCACACCATGGTCGGCACGGCGATCACCGCGGCCCAGGCCGTGATCTTGCGCATGTCCTCGTTCTGCGCGACGGTGACCTGGGCCAGATGCGCCTGGAGGATCGAGTTGAGCATCTCGTCGAAGGCCGCGATCTGCTCCTTGGCCCGTATCAGGTGGTCCAGAACGTCCCGGAAGTAGGCCTGTATCTCCGGGTCGACCACCCGGATCGGCCGGGTGGCGAGGTCCTCCACCGGACGGCCGAGCGGGGCGACGGCCCGCTTCAGCTCCAGCAGCTCCCGCTTGAGCTGGTAGATGCGTCCGGGGTCGGTGCGCGCGCCGTTCTGTGCGAAGACGTCCATCTCCGCCTGGTCGATGTCCGCCTGGATCGAGTCCGTGGCGCTCAGATAGTCGTCGACCACATGGTCCGCGACCGCGTGCAGCACCGCGGCCGGCCCCTTGGCGAGCTGCTGCGGATCGGACTCCAGCTCCTCGCGCAGCGGACCGAGCGAGCCGTGCCGTCCGTGGCGTACCGTGATCACGAAGTCGTGGCCGACGAAAGCCATGATCTCGCCGGTGTTCACGACCTCGCTCGTCGCCGTCAGCTGCTCGTGCTCGACGTAGCAGACGGTCTTGAACACCGCGAACAGCGTGTCGCCGTAGTGCTCCAGCTTCGGGCGCTGGTGGGCCTCGATCGCGTCCTCGACGGCCAGCGGGTGAAGATCGAACAGCTCCGCGATGCCCGCGAACTCCTGGCCGGTCGGCTCGTGCAGCCCCAGCCAGACGAAACCGTCCCGGTTCTTGCGCACGCGTGCCACGGCCTCGACCAGTTCGCCGGTCTCCGGCAGCCGGACACCGTCCCGGTACGTCACACAGTTCACCACCGAGGAGCCCAGCGGCGACCGGGCAGGATGGCTCAGGTCGACCGGCCGGCGCCGGCGGCCCAGCCGTGCCACCCTGCGGAGGCCGCCGACCTTGTCGAGGCCCGTGACCCTTCGCAGATTCCCTGCCATGGACATCTGGATCTCCTTGCGTGGATCTCCTCGCGTGCGGCGCTCACTGCGCCGTGGCGCGCCAGTCTGCCAGGCCGGCGTGAGCGGCGGGCAAGCCTGTGGGAACAGGGAGTTCCGCTTTGTTCCCGCCTGTGGACAGCCTCGCCACCGGTGTCAGGACCGAAGGCCCGACGGACGTGCCCAAGGCCCCTTGGGCGCCCGGAGCAGCCCTCCGCACCCGGAGCGGCGGCACCTGGTCAGAGGCCGCGGGAGGCGGCACCCCGTGGAGGTCGTCCGCCCACCCCTTCCACTGCCAGCGCTCCGGCCCGGCAGCCCTCCGCCGCCGCGGCCTCCAGCGTGGCGCCGGTGAGCAGCGCGGCGAGGAACGCCCCCGTGAACGCGTCTCCGGCACCCGTGGTGTCCCGGGGCACCGCGGTTACGGCGGGCACGCGGGCGCACACGGCGCCCGAGCGGGCCACCAGCGCTCCCTCGGCGCCCTGCTTGGCCACCACCACAGGGACGTGCCGGCTCAGCTTGGCCGCCGCGTCCGCCGGGTCTGGCAGGCCCGTCAGCAGACACGCCTCGTCGCGGCTGGGCAGCAGCACGTCCACTCCTTCGACGAGGGACAGGAACCGGTCCACGCCCAGTGCGGCGAGGAACCCGGCCGAGGCCGGGTCCAGGCTCACCGGCACCCCCCGCGCACGTGCCGAGGCGACGGCCACCGACACGAGCGCCCGGCCCGGCTCGGAGAACAGCAGATAGCCCGACAGATGCAGCCGGGCCACCCCCTCGAGCAGCGTCTCCGACCAGTCGCCGGGTGCGAGCCGCAGCGACGCCCCGCTGTCGGTGAGGAACGTGCGTTCGGCGGCGGCCGCCGTGTCGACCAGGCAGACCACCGTCCCGGTCGGTGCGTCCGGGTCCACGACGAGCCGCGGACGCACCCCCGAGGCCACCAGTTCCCGCTCGTGCCAGGCGGCCGTGTCCGCGCCCACCCGGCCGAGCAGCCTTACCTCCGGACACCCGTGACGGGCCGCCCAGCAGGCCACGTTGGCGCCCGCGCCACCCGGCAGGAGCCGGATCGCGGCGGCCGTGTCGGTACCGGAGGCGAGCGGACCGCGATGCCGTGCCACGACGTCCGTCACCACGTCACCGGCCACCAGCAACGCCCCGCCCGCGTCACCGTCCACGCCGCGCCCCGCCCCCGCGGCTGTCGCCGTGCCCGCCGTCACATCCGGGCCCACGCCGCCGCGATGCGTGCCGCCAGGCGCACGTTGCCGCGTACGGCCGCGAGATTCGCGCGCAGTGAGGCTCCGTCGGTGTGCCGAACCAGGTGGTCGAGCAGGAACGGGGTGACCGCCTGCCCCGTGATCCCCTGCGCCTCGCACGCCTGCAGGGCATCGGCGAGCACGCGCGCGTGCAGCTCCGGATCGAGCTGTTCCTCCCGGGGCACCGGGTTGGCGATGATCAGCGCCGACTCGGGCGCACGCAGCGCGTTCTGCGCTCGCATGACCTCGGCCACCTCCTCCGGAGTCCTCAGTGTCCAGTCCAGCGGATGGCCCGAGTCGGTGAGGTAGAAGCCGGGGAAGCGGTCCGTGCCGTAACCGGCCACCGAGACCCCCAGGGTCTCCAGCCGTTGCAGGGTGGCGGGGATGTCCAGGATCGACTTCACCCCCGCGCACACGACCGTGATCCGGGTACGGGCCAGCAGCCCCAGGTCGGCGGACTCGTCCTGCGTGACCGTCCACTGCCGGTGCACACCGCCGAGCCCACCCGTGGCGAACACGCGCACGCCCGCCAGGGCGGCCAGCTGCGCAGTCGCCGACACCGTGGTCGCCCCGCCGGCCCCGGCGGCCACGGCGAGCGGCAGGTCGCGGTGGCCCAGTTTGCGCATCCCGTCCTCGTTCGCGACCCGCTCCAGCTGCTCCTTGTCCAGGCCGACCTGCGGACGCCCGTCCAGGACCGCGATCGTGGCGGGTACGGCACCCTCCTGCCGTACCGCGTCCTCCAGCTCCAGCGCCACCTGGAGGTTGCGCGGGCGCGGCAGCCCATGGGCGATGATCGTGGACTCCAGGGCAACCACGGGACGGCGCGCGGCGAGCGCCTCCCGTACCTCTTCGGACACCACCAGCACGTGCCTGCCTCCCGTCTGTCGCTCCTCCCTCATCTCTGGCGGGCCGCACCCCCGGTCAAACCCGCGCGCGGCCCCGACCCGGACGGGAACGTCTTCGAGGCACGGCACGACGACCGACGCGGCACCGCTGACATGGCACCACTGACGCGGCGCCAGTGGGACGGCGCCGCGCCTCAGAACAGCGGTTCGGGCAGTACCCCTTCCAGCGCGAGCAGCGCGCGCTTTGTCTCCAGGCCGCCGCCGAAGCCGCCGATGCCGCCGTCGCTCTCGACGACCCGATGGCAGGGCACCACGACCGGCAGGGGGTTGGCGCCCATCGCCACGCCCACCGCCTGGGCGGCTCCGGGCTGTCCGACCCGCCCGGCGAGATCGCCGTACCCGACGACGGTGCCGTAGGGCACGCCGGACGCGAGCTCGCGCAGCACCTGCCGGTTGAAGCCCGAGATCAGGGACCAGTCCAAAGGCAGCTCGAAGTCCCGGCGCTCACCCGCGAAGTACGTCTCCAGCTGGCGTATCGCCTCCGCCAGCAGAGGGGATCCGGGCGCCTCGACCGGTTCGGCGCCCAGCCGCGACGCCAGCCGGGACAGCGCCCGGTCGCGCACCGCGTCGGTGGCGTGGAACACGACGTTGACCAGACCGGCCTCCGTCGCCGCGAGCAGCAGAGGGCCGATCCCGGTGGCGGCCACGGCCCACACGACCTGCCGTTCGCTGCGTTCTTCCCGTTCGTCGCTGTCCATGCGGCCCACCGTACGGCCCGCCTCTGACAATGCCCGCCGACCTGCGCTTTCACCCGACGAGGAAGGCCGCGGCCGGCGCCGGGGCGTCGGTGGCGGGCAGGGCCGCGCGCACCACGTCCGGCCTGTTGGTGATGATGCCGTCGACGCCGTAGCCGGCGAGGGTCCGGGCCCGTGAGGCGTCGTCGACCGTCCAGGCGAACACCTTCAACGGCCTGCCGTGCGGACCGGTGAACGCGTGGACCGCGTTCACGTACTCGGCGGAGAGCGTGCCGTGGGAGGGGTTGATCAGATCGGCGAAGACCGCGTACCGGGGCAGGTCCCCTTCCGCCGGCCGGCCGAGGAAGGCGGTCCTGACCCCGGGCGCGAGGCCGTGCACCGTGCGCACGCTGTCGGCGCTGAAGCTCTGCACGATCAGCCGGCTCGCCAGGTGCCGGTGGTCGAGCCAGCCCGCCTTGCCGAGCACCTTGAGGGTCTGCCGCTCGATGCCCGGGTACAGCTCGGGGTTCTTGATCTCCAGAAGCAGCTTCTCGTGGTTGTGCTCGACCCGGCGCATGTACCGGTCGAGGGTCGGCACGCGCGTGCCCGCGTACGCGGCTGAGAACCAGCCGCCCGCGTCCAGCCGTGCGATCTCGGCGGCGGTGAAGTCCTTCACCTTCCACGGCGCCCGGTCCGGGAAGACCTGTTCGGCGTTCGTGGTGCGCCGCAGACTGTCGTCGTGGAGGACCACGAGCTCGCCGTCCTTGGTGCGCTGCACGTCGTTCTCCACCCAGCGGATGCCGAGCGCCGCCGCCTTGTCGATGGCGGGAAGGGTGTTCTCCGGAGCGTAGGCGGAGGCGCCCCGGTGCGCGACGACCAGGGGCCGCTCACGGCCCCCGGCCGCCCGGACCTCGGAGGCGGGGGACAGCACCATGGCTCCCAGGAGCGCGGTGGTCGTGACGGCAACTGCGCGCGCGTGCATGCGTACTCCTCGCATCGGATGATCACTGTGGGTACAAGAGTGAGAGCACAGAGTCAACGAGGCGGGCGGGTACAGGACGGCCACGGATTGAACGGAGTTGCCCGAGTCCACACACCGGTGCCGCACATCTGCGGCAAGGTCGTGTTTCTTTGCCGGAATGTCGTTCGACCATTCCGGCGGGGGTCATACTCTCTGCGTCAAACCCGACCGCGGGGACGGTCGGGGGGTAGGGGCGACGTCACCACATTCAGGCACTCGACAGGGCGGAAGGGCAGCCGCGCATGCACGACGGCACGGTCGACGGATTCAGCTACGGGCTCGTCACGCCGCTGGTGGCCTATCTCATGGCCTGCCTGGGCGGGGCCCTCGGTCTGCGCTGCACGACCCGCGCCCTGCTCGTCGCCCAGTCCTGGCGCCCCGGCTGGCTCGCCCTCGGGTCCGCGGCGATCGGCTCCGGCATCTGGACCATGCACTTCGTCGCCATGATGGGCTTCACCGTCAAGGGTGCGCCGATCCACTACGACAGGCCGATGACGTACGCCAGCCTGGCCCTGGCCATCGTCATGGTGGGCATCGGGATCTTCATCGTCGGCTACAAGGGCGCGACCGGCTCGGCCCTGTTCACCGGGGGCACGATCACCGGTCTGGGCGTCGCCTCCATGCACTACCTCGGCATGGCGGGCATGCGGCTCGACGCAAGCTTCCAGTACAACACCCTCACCGTCGCCGCCTCCGTCGTCATAGCCGTCGTCGCCGCGACCGCCGCCCTGTGGGCGGCCGGCCAGGTCAGGGGCTTCCTGTGGAGCGTCGGGGCGAGCCTGGTGATGGGCCTCGCCGTCAGCGGCATGCACTACACCGGTATGGCCGCCCTCAGCGTGCATGTGCACGGAGCCGGCGGCGGCACCGCGGGAGAGTCGCCTGCCGCCCTGCTCGCCCCCATGCTGATCGGCCCGCTCGCCTTCCTGCTGCTCGCCGGGGTCGTCGTGATGTTCGACCCGCTGATGGTCATGGGCAAGCCCGACTGGACGCCGGTGGAGCACAAACCGGGTGTACCGGCCCCCGAACTGGTCGCGCGCTCCGCCCACCGCCCGGTGGCCCGCGTCCGCCGGACGCCGGTCCGGCGCACCTCGCGCACCCCGCAGAACCGCTGACCGCGCATCCGGGGAAACCGCCGACCCGGACCGGTTGTCAGTGGCGGGTCGTACGGTGGATGACATGCGGCCCGTTTCCCACATCGAACGCACGGTGGCGCCCTTCGAGGTCGTCAGCCCCTACCAGCCCAGCGGCGACCAGCCGCAGGCCATCGCCGACCTCGCCCGGCGCATCGAAGCGGGCGAGAAGGACGTCGTCCTGCTCGGAGCCACCGGCACCGGCAAGTCCGCCACGACCGCGTGGATGATCGAGAAACTCCAGCGTCCGACGCTGGTGATGGCGCCGAACAAGACCCTGGCCGCCCAGCTGGCCAACGAGTTCCGCGAACTGCTGCCCAACAACGCCGTCGAGTACTTCGTCTCCTACTACGACTACTACCAGCCCGAGGCCTACGTCCCGCAGTCGGACACCTACATCGAGAAGGACTCCTCCATCAACGAGGAGGTCGAGCGGCTGCGCCACTCCGCGACCAACTCGCTGCTCACCCGCCGTGACGTCGTCGTGGTCGCCTCCGTCTCCTGCATCTACGGCCTCGGTACTCCGCAGGAGTACGTCGACCGCATGGTGCCCCTCAAGGTCGGCGAGGAGATCGACCGGGACGAGCTGCTGCGCCGCTTCGTGGACATCCAGTACACGCGCAACGACATGGCCTTCACCCGGGGCACCTTCCGGGTGCGCGGCGACACCGTCGAGATCTTCCCGGTCTACGAGGAGCTGGCCGTCCGCATCGAGATGTTCGGCGACGAGATCGAGGCGCTGTCCACCCTGCACCCGATCACCGGCGAGATCATCAGCGACGACCAGCAGCTGTACGTCTTCCCCGCCTCGCACTACATCGCCGGCCCCGAGCGCATGGAGCGGGCCATTCGCGGCATCGAGGAGGAGCTCAAGGAGCGCCTGGCCGAGCTGGAGAAGCAGGGCAAGCTGCTGGAGGCCCAGCGGCTGCGCATGCGCACCACCTACGACATCGAGATGCTCCGCCAGATCGGCACCTGCTCCGGTGTGGAGAACTACTCGATGCACTTCGACGACCGTGGTCCCGGCACCCCGCCGAACACCCTGCTCGACTACTTCCCGGACGACTTCCTGCTCGTCATCGACGAGTCGCACGTGACCGTGCCGCAGATCGGCGCGATGTACGAGGGTGACGCCTCCCGCAAGCGCACCCTCGTGGAGCACGGCTTCCGGCTGCCCTCCGCCCTGGACAACCGCCCGCTGAAGTGGGAGGAGTTCCAGGAGCGCATCGGCCAGACCGTGTACCTGTCGGCGACCCCCGGGCAGTACGAGATGTCGCGTTCGGACGGCCAGGTCGAGCAGATCATCCGCCCCACCGGTCTCGTCGACCCCGAGGTCGTCGTCAAGCCCACCGAGGGCCAGATCGACGACCTGGTGCACGAGATCCGGACGCGCGTCGAGAAGGACGAGCGCGTCCTGGTCACCACGCTCACCAAGAAGATGGCCGAGGACCTCACCGACTACTTCCTGGAACTGGGCATCCAGGTGCGCTATCTGCACAGCGACGTCGACACCCTGCGCCGTGTCGAGCTGCTGCGCGAGCTGCGCTCCGGCGAGTACGACGTCCTGGTCGGCATCAACCTGCTGCGTGAGGGCCTGGACCTGCCCGAGGTGTCCCTGGTGGCGATTTTGGACGCCGACAAGGAGGGCTTCCTGCGCTCGGGCACCTCGCTCATCCAGACCATCGGCCGCGCGGCGCGCAACGTCTCCGGCCAGGTCCACATGTACGCCGACAAGATCACCCCGGCGATGGAGAAGGCCATCGAGGAGACCAACCGCCGCCGGGAGAAGCAGATCGCCTACAACACGGCCAACGGCATCGACCCGCAGCCGCTGCGCAAGAAGATCAACGACATCGTCGCGCAGATCGCCCGTGAGGAGGTCGACACCGAGCAGCTGCTCGGCACCGGCTACCGCAAGACCAAGGACGGCAAGGGCGCCAAGGCCCCGGTGCCGTCGCTCGGCGACCAGACGGGCAAGGCCGCCAAGGCGGCGAAGCCCGCCAGGTCCGCCAAGGGCAGGGCGAAGGAGACGGTGCCCACCGACCGTCCCGCCGCGCAGCTCGCCGAACAGATCGAGGAGATGACGGAGCGGATGCGCGCCGCCGCGGCCGAGCTGCAGTTCGAGGTCGCGGCCAGGCTGCGTGACGAGGTCTCCGAGATGAAGAAGGAACTGCGCCAGATGCGGGAGGCGGGCCTGGCCTGACCCCCCGGAGGTGGGGGCGCCCCCCCCCGCGCCGGCCCCCCCCGCCCCCGCCGGGTGGAAGACCGCCCCC